>NZ_JAEFAJ010000011.1 GCF_016287535.1 Ruminococcus sp. | reverse complement strand
ACGGCAAGTACAGTCTCGAAGAGACAGTTGCTCCTGACGGCTACACAACAGTAACCAAGTTCACATTCACAGTTGAGAATGGCAAGGTCAAGGACGTAAGCACAGTTACAGACGGCAAGGCTTATGTTGACGAAGACGGACACCTTGTTGTAGAGGATAACAAGTCCACAATCACACTTGACAAGAAGTCACTGGGCGCAGAACCAATACCGGAATCAGCAGGCAAGGCAACATTCGTGCTTGCAGTTGAGGAAACCGGCAAGACACTTGAAGGCGTAACAGTCGGCGAAGGTGAAAAGGCAAAGACTCTCACAGCTGATGACAAGTCAGTTAAGTTCGAGGGCAACAGTGCCAAGTTTGAAGGCTTGAAGGACGGCAAGTACAGTCTCGAAGAGACAGTTGCTCCTGACGGCTACACAACAGTAACCAAGTTCACATTCACAGTTGAAAACGGCAAGGTTACAGATGTAAGCACCGTAACAGACGGCAAGGCTTACGTTGATGAAGACGGTCACCTTGTAGTAGAGGATACAAAGAATACTATCACACTTGACAAGAAGTCACTGGGCGCAGAGCCTATTCCGGAATCAGCAGGCAAGGCAACATTCGTACTTGCAGTTGAAGAAACCGGCAAGACCCTTGAAGGCGTAACAGTCGGCGAAGGTGAAAAGGCAAAGACCCTCACATCTTCTGATAAGTCAGTTACATTCGAGGGCAACAGTGCTAAGTTTGAAGGTTTGAAGGACGGCAAGTACAGTCTCGAAGAGACAGTTGCTCCTGACGGCTACACAACAGTAACCAAGTTCACATTCACAGTTGAGAATGGCAAGGTCAAGGACGTAAGCACAGTTACAGACGGCAAGGCTTATGTAGATGAAGACGGACACCTTGTTGTAGAGGATAACAAGTCCACAATCACACTTGACAAGAAGTCTCTCGGTGCAGAGCCAATACCGGAATCAGCAGGCAAGGCAACATTCGTGCTTGCAGTTGAGGAAACCGGCAAGACACTTGAAGGCGTAACAGTCGGCGAAGGTGAAAAGGCTAAGACTCTCACAGCTGATGACAAGTCAGTTACATTCGAGGGCAACAGCGCCAAGTTTGAAGGCTTGAAGGACGGCAAGTACAGTCTCGAAGAGACAGCAGCTCCTGACGGCTATACAACAGTAACCAAGTTCACATTCACAGTCAAGGACGGCAAGGTTACAGATGTAAGCACTGTAACAGACGGCAAGGCTTATGTTGATGAAAACGGACACCTCGTTGTAGAGGATACAAAGTCTGTTATCACTATCGACAAGCTCGCTCTCGGCGGAACACCTATTCCGGAGTCAGCAGGCAAGGCTAAGTTCACTCTCAATGCAAAGGGTGAATCAAACGACCTCAGCGGCGTAACAGTCGGCGAGGGCTCGGCTGCAAAGGCAGTTAAAAACGGTGCGAAGTCTGTAGAGTTCGAGGGCAACAGCGCTAAGCTCACAGGTCTGAAGGACGGCGTTTACTCACTGGTTGAGAATGCAGCTCCTACAGGTTATTCAGTAGTTACCGAGTTCACATTCACAGTTGAGAACGGCAGGGTAACAAAGGTAGATACAGTAACAACCGGCAGAACTTCAGTATCTGAGGACGGCAAGAGCTTCAGTGTTGAGGATGCTGCATACGTAAGCATAAGCAAGAGTGATATCACCGGCGAAAATGAGATCGCAGGCGCAAAGATCCAGATCACAAATGCTGATATCGACTGGTCTTCTATCCTTGAAGCAAACAAGGGCGACAGCGATTTCGTGAACGTATATGACAGCAATAACAATGTTATCGGTGTCGAGTGGATATCAGGAAGCACAGCCAAGATCATTCAGGCACTTATCGACGGTAAGTACACACTGAAGGAAACAGGCGACAAGTTTGAGAACGGCGGAAAGGTATATGATATCATAACCTCCGAGCTTGAATTCACTATCAAGGACAGCAGGATCGTTGATGCAAGCGGTAAGGATCTCAAGACTGAAAATGATAAGGACGCTGAAGGCGGCTACTATGTAGTTGACAAGAACGGCAACAATATTGAGGTATGCGATGCAGAGGCAGTTGTAACAACAACTACAACTACTACAGGCACAACAACCACAACAAACACAACAACCACAACTACCACAACTACTACAACTACGACAACTACAGTAACTGATACCTCTTCAACAACAACTACAACAACTACTACATCTACAAGCACAACTACACCCGTAACAACAACGACTACAACGACAACAAAGGCTGCGGCTAAGGTCAATATCAACAAGGTTGATGACATCGCAGGCAGTGAAGTAAAGGGTGCCAAGCTCACACTTACAGGTAAGGACGGCAGCGGCAGATCTGTTGTATTCAAGGACGGTCAGCTTGAGGTCGGCGAAGGCGGCGAGGCTGTAAACAGCGTCGGAAACGCACTCGTATGGATCTCAGGTACAGAAAAGACCATCGTTACAGTTGAGGACGGTACATATACTCTCGTAGAGCTTCAGGCTCCGGAGGAGTATGAGAAGGCTGAGAGCGTAGAGTTCACAGTCAAGGACGGAAAGGTCGTTAAGGGCGGCGAGTCTGATGGCAGTGTAGTTATGGTAGACAAGCACATAGTGACAACTACAACTACCACAACTACTACGACAACAACAACGACGACAACCACAACCACTACTACAACAACATCGACTACAACTACTACCACAACTACGACCACACCTACAACTACAACAACAACCACTACGACAACTACAACTACAACTCCTACAACCACAACAACTACTACCACCACAACTACAACTCCTACAACTACCACCACAACAGAAACGACTACCACCACTACTACAACAACTACTACATCAACTACAACCACTACTACGACAACGACTACAACTACAACAACCACCACAACAACTACTACCACAACGACTACGACCACCACACCTACCACAACAACTACAACCGTTACAAGTACCGATCAGAAGGGCAATGAGATATCTCTCACCACCTCTACTACAACTGTAACAGATGACAGCAGTCAGGTATCAAGAACAACTTCAACTACTACCGAGACTACTACATCTACTACAACAGAAACTGATCCGGCTACTACAACAACCACAACTACAACAACTACTACCGCAACCACAACCAAGACAAACAGCACTACAACAAAGAAGTCTACCGCAGGTTCTCCGAATACAGGCGCTAAGCGCGCAGGCGCAGCATTTGCGGTCATCGCACTTGCAATGGCTGCAGCGTTCGCAGCTCGTCCAAGGAAGAATGACGAAGACTGATACAGTATAAGATAAAGACTTATCTTGACGGCTGTCAGGCAGCAATGCCTGGCAGCCGACTTTTTTTGAAAAAATACTTGTAATCGGCAAGAAAATCTGCTATAATAATACTGCATTATGATATTATGGAGGTGCATTATGAGTTCTGACCCTTATGGGAATAATATGAATAGTATTCCACGCTTCGGCAGACGATAATGCTCTCGTCCTTCGCCGGAGTGAATTTCGGCGAAAGGAGCAAAGCTGTCCGTTTAGTGCGGACGGCAAAAAATATGATAAACTTTTACAATTACACTAACGGTGTGCTGACTCAGTGCGAAGCTCCTGCTGCTGGCTGCTGGATCTCGG
This sequence comes from Ruminococcus sp., assembly GCF_016287535.1. Classification (GTDB taxonomy): domain Bacteria; phylum Bacillota; class Clostridia; order Oscillospirales; family Ruminococcaceae; genus Ruminococcus. Next base: position 73,472 of record NZ_JAEFAJ010000011.1, on the reverse strand, counting down.
TCGTCGATCCTACTCCGCAGGAGGTAAAGGAACTGATCGAGGATTACGGTCTCGACAGCGGCTTCGTTAAGTCCTCTATCGATGAGGAGGAGTCGTCACGTATCGAACGTGAGGACGACCAGACACTTGTTATCATAGACACGCCGGTTTCGGCTATTGATGACGACAAGACCAAAAACTTCTATACCCTGCCTATGGGTATAATCGTAACATCGGAGTATGTTTTCACTATCTCCATACGCGAAACGCAGATCATAAATGAGGCGACAAGAGGCGGTATCCGAAACCTCCGTCCCGACTTCAAAACAAGATTCGTGCTTCAGCTGCTGCTGAGGATATCGGCACTGTTCCTTACCTACCTGAAACAGATAGACAAGATATCATCGGCTGCCGAGCAGGAGCTCCACGACGCAATGAAGAACGAGCTTCTCATGCAGCTCCTTGCTCTTGAGAAGTCACTCGTATACTTTTCCACGTCGCTCAAAGCGAATGAAGCAACTATCGAGAAGATATTCCGCGGCAGAGTCATCAAGCTCTACGACGAGGATCAGGATCTTCTTGAGGACGTGCTCATCGAGATGAAGCAGGCGATAGAGATGTCCAGCATCTATTCGGGCATTCTGTCCAGTATGATGGACGGCTTCTCGTCGATAATCTCAAATAACCAGAATATCGTCATGTGGCGATTGACTATAGTCACTATCATACTTGAGATACCGAATATCATGTTTGCCTTTTATGGTATCAACACAGAAGATATACCATTCAACTATACATGGGTGGCGCTTTCGCTGACCGCGTTCCTGACGGGAATAACAGCCTTTGTTCTGCTGAAATGGAAAAAGAAATAGCTTGTACGGGCGGATATTATCCGCCCTTTTTTGTTTGAAATTCGGAATTATAGGTGCTGCCTTTGGCAGCACCTGATAATATCATCGAAGCTTGCGGACGTCCAATGGGCGTCCCTGCTGATATCCAACGGCTAATGGCTAAAAGCTTTAAGATATTAGCAAATTATGGATTTACAAACCTTGATTAGTGTGGTATAATAACTGTGTATACATATTTTATGTAAAGGACGGTCCTTTATTATGTCGAAGAATTATGATGTTATTATAGCCGGCTGCGGTGCAGCAGGACTTTACGCGGCTATCAATCTCCCGAAAGAGCTGAATATACTTATCATATGCAAGCGTGATCTGCCGCTCTGCAATTCATCGCTTGCGCAGGGAGGTATCGCGGGAGTATACAACTCTCCTTCGGACAATATCCAGTATCATCAGAATGATACCCTGATCGCAGGCAGCTTCAAGAACAATGTTGAAGCTGTTCATACCCTTGTCAGCGAGGCTGCTCAGGATATCGAGCATATCATCAAGCTTGGAGTTGAGTTCGACAAGAACCCCGACGGCACCTACCATCGCACCCTTGAGGGCGGCCACAGCCATCACCGTATCTTCCACCATGCCGACGCGACCGGCAAGGAGATAACCTCAACTCTCCTCGAAAACGTCCGGAAGCTCAGCAATGTCACTATTATGGAAAACACAATGATGTGCGCTGTCAAGCAGACAAAGACAGGCTATTCGGCTTTCCTGAAGCTGCATGATGATACCTATGAGACCTGCAACTGCCATTTCATGATACTTGCAACAGGCGGTATCGGACGTGTGTACCAGTTCACTACAAACTCTGCTATCGCTACAGGCGACGGTATAACCTTTGCCTACGAAATGGGCGCTAAGATAAAGAACCTCAGTTATGTGCAGTTCCACCCGACTGCGTTCAACAACAGAGCTACACGTGAGTGCTTCCTTATTTCGGAGGCTGTCCGCGGCGAGGGCGCTTATCTGCTTAACTGCAAGAAGGAGCGCTTCATGCACAACTATGACGAGCGTCTTGAGCTTGCTCCGAGAGATGTTGTTTCACACGCTATCGTGCTTGAATCGCGCAAGCAGAATTCTACGGACTTCTATCTTGACATAAGCTATAAGGACAGCGAGTTTTTAAAGAAACGCTTCCCGATGATATACCAGAATCTTCTTGAACAGGGCTACGATCTCACCAAGGAGCCTGTACCGATATTCCCGTGTCAGCACTACCTTATGGGCGGTATCGACGTTGACAACAACTCCGAGACAAGTCTGCCGAACCTCTATGCCTGCGGCGAATGTTCGCATACAGGTGTTCACGGCAGCAACCGCCTTGCGAGCAATTCACTGCTTGAAGCGCTTGTATTCTCACGCCATGCGGCAAATAGTATCGCTTCCAAGCTTGCTGACGCTCCTAAGGATTTTGATGAGGCAGAGTTCGACGCTCATGCCGGCAGTCCGAGGATACCCAAGGGCGTCCGCACGGAGACAAGAAAGATACTCCAGAACTGCTACTTCGTTATCCCCGACAAAAAGGCAGCCGCAGAGGGCTTCAGGCGCGTTAAGGAGATACGCGAGGACCTTATAAACGGCGGTTATTTTGTGGATGCCGACTTCGTGCTTGCCAAGTCCATAGTGACTGTTGCCTATATAATACTCGGTGAGGTAATGCAGTAATTATCCTCAGGAGGTCTGATGTCGCCGTGCTGATGCGTTACTTTTAATGAGGTGATGTATATGAAAAATAGCATAAGGCTTATGGCTGCACTCCTGCTTTCTGCCGCTGCGGCAGTTGCTTCTGCAGCATATCATGTCAGCGCAGCTTCAACAATGGTAAAGGGCGACATCAACCGTGATGATATTGTATCTGTAGGAGATATGGTGGTGCTGAAAAATCATCTGCTCGGCAGATACGGACTTAACGATACTCAGACCATCGCAGCCGATATAAACGGAGACTGCGCAGTGGACTCGCTTGATCTTGCTGCCTTGCAGGATATTATCCTCGGAAGCATGGATAAGCTCCCTGTGGGAACGTGGATAGGCGACTGCGGCGGCGGAAAGAGATATTTCTGCTTTGACAGCGGTACTGTGAAGATAACTGACCCGACGGCAGGTACGTCGGAAAGCTTTCTGCTTGATGTTACAGGAAATGAGGCTGTTTTCAGGGCGCCTGACAGCGGCAGTGAGCTTTCTGCGTTCATTACATGGACGGACGATCTTTCATTCGTATTGAAATGGGAGAACGGAAGCACTGAGAGCTTTCGCTACTTCTGCGCGGAAAAGATAAGTCCTGAGGAGTTCCTCAGCGGCAGGTGGGTAACTTCCGGTGGGCGTACATTCGAGATAAGCGGTCTGAGCGGTAAACTGACGGAAAAGGACGGTACTGTGAGCCGTTTTGAATACGCTCCCGACGGCGAAAATATCACATTCCGTTTCGGAAGCACCGATAACAGGACTCCCGGAAAGATAGTCCATAACGACTCCATGCATTTTACTGTGACATGGAACGACGGTACTTCTGAAAGGTTCACACGTCAGGAGATAGAGGTGCGTGACGGTATAACCTACGTGAACGGTATACTCATCGCAAACAAGACCTACTCTCTGCCCTCTGACTATAATCCCGGTAAGATCCTCTCCGAAGCACAGGCGGCTTTTGATACCATGAAGGCTGACGCCGCAAAGGAGGGCATATATCTTAGTATAGTTTCGGGCTTCAGGTCGTATACTTATCAGGGACAGCTCTACAGCAGCTACGTGAACCGTGACGGAAAGGCGGCTGCGGATACCTACTCCGCAAGGGCAGGACATTCTGAACACCAGACCGGTCTCGCCATGGATATAAACAATGCAGGCAGCGGCTTCAATAATACAAAGGAAGCAAAATGGCTCGCCGCAAACTGCGTGAAATACGGTTTTATCATACGCTATCCTCTGGGCAAGGAGGATATAACAGGCTATCAGTATGAGTCCTGGCACGTCCGCTACCTCGGCAGGGAGCTTGCAAGGGAGGTCGCGGATTCGGGGCTTACCTTGGAGGAGTTCCTGTGTATAGACTCTAAATATAAAACATGATTTTGCGGAGCAAAATCATGTTTTGAGCCGTTAGCCATTAGCCGTTAGCTCATTGTAGGGGCGGATATTATCCGCCCGTAATAAAATGTTCGCTGTATAGGGGAGGGCGCCATCGCCCTCCCATTAAGGGAACGCCTTCTCTTGCAAGGCGTTCCCTCTTCAAAAACAGTCCGCCGGACTGTTTTTGAATTCACCCTTTGCGAGGCGCCTATCGGATACGAGGCTCTGCCCCGCCCCCCGCAAGGGCTGTCAGCCCTTGACCTGACCAAAGGGTTGTGAACCCTTTGGAATCCCGTTCATGGTTTTGGCATAATTATTGTGCTGTAAGCGATGTACAATTAACAGCATAATTTAATGTGAGCGAGTTTACGAGCGCCAACGTGGCAAGCGCCGCCGCTCGCTCAGCGGCAAATTTTGATTTACGATAGAAAGGAATAATATCATGAAGCTTTTACAATGCTATGTTGACAATATAATCACTACCGCACTCATGGAGGACATAAACTATACCGACGCTGCGGCGGATAACCTTATCCCCCCGGAGCACAGGAGCTCCGCTTACTATGTCGCAAAGGACACGGGAGTTGTCTGCGGTATCGAGATCGCTAAACGAGTTTTCGACCTTGCAGGCGGTGACGTTGACTTTAAGATACTCCTCAGCGACGGTACAAAGGTGCAGAAAGGCGACATAATCGCTGAGCTGGAGGGAAGTACCCTTACTCTGCTGAAGGGCGAGAGGACTGCGCTCAATCTGCTTCAGCATATGTCCGGTATCGCAACTGCCACAAACAAGTGCGTTGAGCTCGTAAAGGGCACAAAGGCTGCCGTTACCGATACGAGAAAAACTCTCCCCGGTCTCCGTGCGATACAGAAGTATGCGGTGACAGTGGGCGGCGGAAAAAATCACCGCTTCAACCTCTCCGACGCGGCTATGCTCAAGGACAACCATATCGACGCTTACGGCGGTATCACAGCGGCGGTTTCGGCTCTCCGTGAGAAGATAGGACATACCGTCAAAATAGAAGTAGAGGTGCGCACTCTTGACGAGCTCAGGGAAGCTCTCGAAACAGGTGTGGAGATAATCATGCTTGACAATATGAGCTGCGACGAGATGAAGCAGGCTGTAGATATAGCAGGCGGAAAAGCTCTGCTCGAAGCATCGGGAAACGTAACCGCCGAAAATATCCGCGCTGTTGCGGAGACAGGCGTTGATATAATCTCTCTCGGAGCTCTTACACATTCTGTAAAGTGCTTCGATATTTCCATGAAGATAAAGAAGTGAAATCAGTTGCTTTTTCATAAGAATAAACCATAAACGGAGGTCACAATGAAGCTGCTTGCAATAGACGGAAACAGTATACTCAACCGGGCTTTTTACGGTATAAAGCTGCTCACCAACAAAAAAGGACAATTCACCAACGCCATATTCGGCTTTATGAATATATACCTCAGGAATGTTGAGGACGTGAAGCCCGACGCGGTCGCTGTGGCTTTCGACCTGCGCACTCCTACTTTCCGGCATAAGGCTGTGTCCTACTACAAGGCGAACCGAAAGGGTATGCCCCCGGAGCTTGCCGAGCAGCTGCCGAGAGTGAAGGAGCTCCTCACTCTTATGGGCGTAAAGGTAGTTGAGTGTGAGGGCTATGAAGCGGACGACGTTCTCGGCACGCTTTCAAAGCTCTGCTCTGACAGCGGAAACGAGTGCTTCGTACTGACCGGCGACCGTGACAGCCTGCAGCTCATCGACGACAGGGTAACTGTTGTGCTTGCCACCAACAAGGAGAATATATACTACACTCCTCAGCGGTTTACTGAGGATTACGGCTTCGAGCCGATAAAGCTCATAGACCTGAAAGCCCTTATGGGAGACAGCTCCGACAACATTCCCGGAGTTGCGGGGATAGGCGAAAAAACAGCCTCCGCTCTCATAAAGGAGTACGGCTGCATAGAGACGCTCTATGAAAAATACGAGGAGTCGGGGCTCACAAAGGGAGTCAAAGCAAAGCTTGCGGCAGGCGCTGATTCCGCAAAGGAGAGCAAATGGCTTGTGACTATAGTCCGTGACGCTCCCATAGAGACAGACCTTGAAAGCTACAGACCCGGTGCTCCCGACAGAGGCGCTATCGGACGTATGCTCACGGAGCTGGAAATGTTCAAGCTCCTTGACAAGCTGGGTATAAACGCTGCGGAGAGCACAAATTCGGCTCCGGAGACAAAGGCTGAGGAGGCTCCTGCCATTGACGCAGAGATAAGTGAACTGACAGCTGATATCATCGGAAAAATAAAAAAATGCGAGTATCTTTTCCGTGATGATAAGCTCTCTGTACGCAGCGGTGACAAGGTCTATACCACCGGGAACGAGGATATCATAAAAGCGTTTTTCGGCTCGGACTGCGAAAAGTCCACTGACGACGCAAAGGCTCATTACCGCTGGGCAATGGCTCACGGAGGCGAGCTGAAAAGCCTTAAAAACGACGCGGCTATCTGCGGATATCTGCTGAATACATCAGCTTCCGACTACGCTGTGGACAAGCTCTGCGCCGAGTACGGCGTTCACTTCTACAGCGAAAACGGTGACCTTGCGGAGCTCCTTTCGCTCCGTGGGCTTATTGAAAAGCTCCGCGCCGAGATAGAGTCCGAGGGCATGACAGAGCTTCTTGAAAAGGTGGAGCTGCCGCTTACAGAGGTGCTTGCATCAATGGAGGACGCAGGCGTTCTCATTGACAAAAAGGGCGTTGAGGACTTCGGCGTGTCACTTTCGGAAATGACAGAGGAAACTCAGCAGATGATATACGACGAGGCAGGGCACGAGTTCAATATATCCTCGCCCAAGCAGCTGGGAACGGTACTCTTTGAGGAAATGGGACTGCCTGCAAAGAAGAAGACAAAGAGCGGATATTCCACCAATGCGGAGGTGCTGGAGGAGCTGCGCAACTATGCTCCCATAGTTGACAACGTGCTGAAATACAGGCAGTACACAAAGCTTAATTCCACTTACGTTGTGGGACTTCTTGACAAGATAGCTCCCGACGGACGTATCCATACATGGTTCAGACAGACGGAGACAAGAACGGGACGTATCAGCTCCACGGAGCCGAATATGCAGAATATCCCTGTACGTACCGAGCTTGGCGCACAGATGAGAAAGTTCTTCACCGCCGGCGAGGGAAAGGTGCTTATCGACGCGGACTACAGCCAGATAGAGCTGAGAGTTATGGCTCACCTCTGCGGCGATGAGAATATGACGGAGGCGTTCACTTCGGGAGAGGATATACACACCTCAACTGCGGCTCAGGTATTCGATATGCCCCTGTTCATGGTCACTCCGGAGATGAGAAGTGCCGCAAAGGCAGTTAACTTCGGTATAATCTACGGTATCGGAGCCTTTTCACTTGCAAAGGATATCGGTACTTCCGTTGCCAAGGCAAAGAAGTACATCGCGGACTACCTTGCAAAGTATCCCAAGGTGAACGAGTTCATGGAGAACACGGTGGACAGCGCCTTCAGGGACGGCTATGTCACCACTATGTTCGGCAGAAAGCGCCGTATCCCGGAGCTTTCCTCTTCAAACAAGGTATTACAGGCGGCAGGCAAGCGTATCGCTATGAACACTCCCGTGCAGGGAACTGCGGCAGACCTTATAAAGATAGCAATGATAAATGTTTATAACCGCCTCAAAACGGAAAAGCTCAGCGCAAAGCTGATATTGCAGGTACACGACGAGCTCATCATCGAGTCGGATACAGCCTGTGCTGACAGGTGCGCGGATCTTCTCAAAGAGGAGATGCAGGGCGTTTACGATATGAAGGTGCCTCTTGCAGTCGATGTTCATCAGGGACATTCATGGTACGACGCTAAGTCATAAGCCTTTAGCCTGTAGGGGACGCCGCCCTCGGCGTCCCTCAAATTACACATAAAAGGGCAGGAACCGATGAATAATTCTCAATTCTCAATTCTCAATTCTCAATTAAACTACGAGGCGCTGTCCGCTCTTGACAGGCTTTGTATCGGCGGGGACGGCTGGTCCGCGGAGGACTTCCGCTCAGAAGCTGAAAAGGACGGCGGCATAGTTCTTGCGGCATACCGCGGCGAGAGCCTCGCAGGGCTTATAGCCGGCTTTACAGCCGCGGATACGGGAGAGATACTCACTGTGGCGACTGCTCCTGAGTACCGCAGACAGGGTGTGGGGAAAATGCTTATGGAAGCTTTTCTTGAAGCCATACCGGAGGGCGTGGAGACTATAGCCCTTGAAGTAAGGCAGTCCAATGCCGCAGCTGTCGCTCTTTATAAGAGCTTCGGCTTTGAAAGGGTGGGGGTGCGGAAAAGGTTCTACCGTGACCCTGTTGAGGACGCTGACGTTATGGTGCTTGATAGAACTAAGACCTAAGAGCTAAGAACTAAGTGTAGGGGCGAACAGTGTTCGCCCGTGTATGTCCCTACATAAGTAAATAAAAAAGAAAGAAGTTAAAGTATGCTTATACTCGGAATAGAAAGCTCCTGCGACGAGACCGCCGCAAGCGTGGTAAAGGACTGCCGGACTATACTCTCTTCAGTCGTATCCACACAGATAGAGGAGCACAGAAAGTACGGCGGAGTAGTACCGGAGATAGCCTCACGCAGACACTGTGAGAATATCCTCGGCGTTGTAAGTCAGGCTCTTGACGAGGCTCAGGTGAAGCTCTCAGACCTCGACGGCATAGCTGTTACCTACGCTCCCGGACTTATAGGCGCTCTCCTTGTGGGAGTGAGCTTCGCAAAGGCTCTTGCCATGTCCTCTGGAAAGCCGCTCATACCGGTACATCACATAGCAGGCCATATCGCAACGAACTATCTGACATTCCCGGAGCTTGAACCGCCTTACCTCTGTCTTGTGGCAAGCGGCGGTCACAGTCATATAATAGAAGTCCTCGGCTATACCGATTTCCATGTAGTGGGAAGAACTCACGATGACGCGGCAGGAGAGTGCTTTGACAAGTGCGCGAGGGCTATGGGCTTTCCGTATCCCGGCGGAGTACATATAGACAATGCCGCGCAGACAGGCGACAGTAACGCATTCAGGCTGCCTCACCCGGCTGTGGCAGGAAGCGAGTTCGATTTCAGCTTCTCCGGACTGAAGACAAATGTTATAAACCTTCTCCACAACGCTGAGCAGAAGGGGACAGACATAAACCGGAACGATCTTGCGGCAAGTCTTCAGGCGACTATCGCGGAGATACTCACAGACAAGACCGTCCGTGCCGCCGAAGCGCTCGGCTATAAAAAGGTGGCACTTGCAGGAGGCGTTTCCGCAAATACCGGAGTACGCGCCGCACTGTCGGAAGCCTGTGCGAAGCGCGGTTTCGAGTTCTATATGCCGGAGAAGAAGCTCTGCGGTGACAACGGCGCTATGATAGCCTGTCAGGGAAGCTATAACCTGCTTGCAGGCATAACCGCCGACGAGAGCCTTAACGCCGTGGCAACTCTGTCTATGGACGACCTCAGCAAAAAGTAAGATAAAAAGCTGCACTCAGGTGCGGCTTTTTTTGTATATATGCGGTTCTTCCCGGACATAATAGCACTGAGGTGAAACGTATGAAGGAAAGGGGACTGCTGCCGTCTCTTGATGACAGTATAGCCGAAATACGCCGTGTTTCCGGGGGTTCCTCCGATGTGCTGATAAACCGTTTTGTCACAGGAGGTATACACTGCGCTCTGCTCTGCTGCGAGGGTATGGTCTCGGCGTCGGTAATAACCGAGCTCATATTCGAGCCCATAACGGGTATTGAAAAAAAGAACAGCCCCGGAGAGCTTTTCCATTATATATCCGAGGAGCTGCTTTTATCCACGGACCGACCTGAGGTGAATGACTACGATACTCTGTTCAGGCTTATGAACTCAGGCTTTGCCGTACTGCTGGCAGAGGGCATGGAAAGCGGTCTTGCGTTCGGAGTGCAGGGCTATGCTTCAAGAGGAGTGCAGGAGCCCTCAGGTGAGGGCAACATCATGGGAGCCCATGAGGGCTTTACGGAAACGATCCGTGTGAATATGTCACAGATACGCAGGCGACTGAAAAGTCCGGAGCTGGTCATGGAGATTTTCACAAAGGGCAGCATGAGCTGCACCGACCTGTGCCTGTGCTATATGAAGGACCGTGTCCCGCAGGAGCTCATAGACAAGATAAAAAGCTCACTTGGAGAGATGGATACCGAAGCGGTTCTCACAACAGGATATATCCGCCCCTTTGTAGAGAACGGCAGCTTTGAGCTTTTTGATTCCGCAGGCACTACTGAGCGTCCCGACGTTCTATGCTCGAAGCTTATTGAGGGACGGGCTGCGATATTCGTTGACGGCGTTCCGTATGCGGTAGTGATACCCCGGCTTTTCTGCGAGAGCTTCCAGACACTTGACGATTACGCCTTCAAGCCCTATTACAGTACATTCATACGCTGGCTGAAATATCTTGCCTTCCTTGCGGCTGTGCTTTTGCCTTCTTTCTATGTGGCGATAGTCATGTATCACCCGGAGCTGCTCAACAGTACGCTGTTCATGCTCCTTGTGGAAGCGGAGAAAAAAGCTCCGCTGTCCATAGTAACGGAATCGCTTTTTGTGCTGCTGATGTATGAAATGGTAAGGGAAGCAGGTGTGCGGCTTCCGAAGCCTGCCGGCGGGGCGGTGAGTATAATAAGCGGTCTTATCATAGGCGACGCTGCGGTAAACTCCGGACTTGTCAGCACTCCGCTGCTCACTATGACCGCTCTTGCTGTACTTGGCGGACTTGTAGTACCTGAGCTGGATCCGCAGATAACCGTACTGCGTTTTGCTTTCATCATAGCAGGCGGTACGCTCGGACTTTTCGGCATAAGCCTGCTTGCCTGTGCGGTCCTTGTGAATATATGCGCTACCGAGGATTACGGTTTCCCTTATACTACGCCGCTGTCACCGTTCAAAAGCTCAGGCATGGGGGATACGGCTGTGCGCAGCGATATAAAGAAAATGCAGGACCGGGGCTTCACTGTGGAGGAATACCATGAATAGCATATCTAAGTATCAGCTTGCGGCTATGCTGCTCATAACAGACGCATTCTGCCTCTTCTGTACCGGAGGGAGCATATCCCTTGTTACACTTGGCGGTATCCTTTCGGCAGCAGGGGTGCAGTTCCTTATGGCGCTTTCGTTCACGCAGTACGGCGGTATTGATACAAAGGGACAGAAGATGTTGTTTCTTGTATACCTGCTGTTTTTCGGCGGTACGCTTTTTTCGTCGCTGTGGCGGACCGGCAGTGCCATATATATCCCCTATGAGGAAAGGCTCGGACTGTGGGGCAGACTGCTCACAGCCGGACTTATAGCGCTGGTATGTCTTTACAGTTCTTCTACGGGGATAAGAGCGGTGTCACGTGCGGCTGTTATAGCTGCTGCGGCAGGGCTGCTGTGTATTGTCATCGACTTCGGCAGCGCGGTGTTCAATGCTGACTGGAACAATATCAGCCGCCCTGAAACACACAGTTATATCTATGAATTCATGAGAGGCTTCGCGCTCAGCGGCGGGCTTGGAAGCTTTTTTGTGCTGACCGGAAAGGTCAGAGGGAGCCGCAGCAGTGCAGCGGCAGTATATTTCGGGGCAAAGGCGGCGCTTACAGCGGCAGTGCTGCTGACTGCCCTGCCTGTTTCGGGAGGGATAGCGGATATAACTGATTTCCCCGTGATAACAGCCGCCCAGCTCTCGCAGCCGTTTGAAGCGCAGCGCATAGACTCTGTTTTCCTTGTGGTATTTGTATCATTCGCGGTGTTCGCGGTAACTGTGCAGGTAATGACGGCTTCCTGTCTCCTGAAAGAGCTGTTCCCGAAATTCCGGCGCTGGCGGAGCAGTGCGGTGACAGTCCTTATTATCGGAGCCGCTCTGCTGATATCGGGACGGGAACTCATACTTCTGCGTGCGGCAGCTTTGGCTGCGGTAATGCTGCTGACAGTTCTTAGGACAATAAAAAATCCGCTGCCGAAGCAAGCGGATAGATGATGTATTTATTTTTTCTGCCTGAGCTGCCTGAAAAAATCCGACAGTATATCTGCACATTCCTTTTCCATTATCCCGCCTGTGACTTCAGGGCGGTAATTGTATGGCAGCTCGAACATTTTCTGCACCGATACCGCGGAGCCGCTTTTGAGATCATAAGCGCCGAAGAAAACGTCGTCTATACGTGAGTTGATTATGGCGCCGCAGCACATGGGGCAGGGTTCAAGGGTGACGTATATCGCACATTCCGGAAGTCTCCAGCCGCCGAGTCTGCGGCAGGCGCTGTCGATAGCTATGAGCTCTGCGTGAGCAAGGGCGTTCTTTGCTCCCTCACGCATATTTCTTCCCTCGCCGACTATCTCGCCGGTGGTCTTTTTTACAACAACAGCTCCCACAGGGACCTCGCCCTCGTCAAAGGCTTCCTTAGCAAGCTCAAGGGCACGCCGCATATATTTTTCCATTTATACTCCTAAACGATTATCTTTATTGCAGCTGCAAGTATACAGAGGCATATATCAGCTGAAACGGGGAAAGTTCTGAAAGCCGTCAGGAGACGTTCCTTCAGGGACAGTTCCGAGGTGAAGTCCGCTATCCTGTGGACGTCGTTGCCTCTTCTGAAAAGGTACAGAAGAACTGCTCCGGCAGCGCCGATAACAAATACGATAAGTATGAATCCGTTTCGCATAAGGTGAAGCGAATCCGTGGTATCTGCCTCTACAAGTATCAGTGCGAGGCGGTACATCTTGAATATCACCTGCACGAATATGGCTGTGAATATGGAGCCGCTCCGCAGCATACCTATTGAAGCGACGGCGGATATCATAAGTGCAGCCGGCATTTCACGGAAATCCTGAACGAGAAGTCCCGACATTACTGATGTGACTATTATCGCAAATGTATCGCCGAACTGCCTGAGTGCTCCGAATATAGCTCCTCTGAAAAACAGCTCTGACAATACGGATATGATTATGATATCAAATATCGTATAGATAACGAACTGTTCCTGATCCCATACGGATGCGTCTGCGTTTATATCGCGGAAGTAATTGAAAACGTCCCTTGTTCTGTTGGTATAAATGCTCGGAAGACTTGTTATCGCGCTTACCGCAAGAGCCATGAATATAGCTCCGAACATATCCGAGGCATGGTTCAGCGTAGTCATGAATTCCACGCGCTTCGGCATTTTCAGCTTGCGGCGCAGGTAATGTGCAGGTATCAGCATCCTGAACAGTGAAATAAGGATAAGGGCGGTGACTATCTCGGTGCTGCCGCCTGATATAGCTGTACTTACAAAGGAAGTGTGTATATCGAAGCCGATGACGTCAAAGACAGCAACACCAATGCGGCTTATCAGGTTGTCAACAACTATCCATATGAACATTGCTATTCCGGCAATATTCATTATCTTTCCGATACATTCCTCTTCGGCAACGGGAAAGGATTTATTTTCAAAGCCTTTTCCTTCCACGAAAACACTTTCCTTGCGGTTGCGTGTGAAGTTGAAGGCATAGGGGATATCTATTTTTCTCCGCCATGTGATATAGTTTTCATTATATGCTTCATTCTGTGTAGAATAGTCGAATTGCTCGACAACATCTATTACAGTATCTTCTGAGGTGTCTGAGACTTTCATTGGCTCACCTCCCTACAATATCTCAATTTATATAATATCATATTTCAGGGGAAACAATGTAGATTTTTTAGTGTATTTATATGAACAAACAGTTAATCCGATAAAACAATTATCTATGGAGGAGCTATGAAAAAAAAGATATTTGCCGCAGTGTTACCGCTTTTAACGGCTCTGATGACAGGCTGTTCCGCCGGGAGGATACACGAGAGAAGTTACCTTCGTGCGTTTGCAGTAAACGGAGGTGCTGAAAAGGAGCTTACCTTCGCGTTTTTCGCTGAGGACGGCACTGTCACTGCCACCGGAAATGATATCGGTTCTGCAAAAGAAAATGCCGGACTTAAAAACGGCAGGGATATATTCACTGGCTATACCGAACTCATTATCGTTGACGGGAAGGAAAGCCGCAGTATACTTGGTGAAATGCTCAGAGAATGGAAGGTGTCGCCGTCGTGCAGGGTGGTATACTGCAACGAAGGCAGGAAGCTCCTTGAAGAGAATGACACGGAAAAGCTATTAGGCATTGCCGGACAGGCGGTAAAGCAGGGGATAGCTCCGGAATGTGATATAATAACAGTCCTTGGCGAGCTGTGTGAATATGGTGCTGCGGAGGCGGCAGAGCTTTACCCGGACGGCACTGCCGGCAGACACATTATTAGTTAGTTCTGGTGGCGGACAACGCCGTATTCGTCGTCGAGGCGGTAGTAGGGACAGGCATAGTTGGTGCCCTGCAGGAAACGGTACATCTCGTCCTCGTCGAGATTGACCATGCAGACGTAGCATTCGTAGTCCTCATCGTAGACATAGTTAGTGCAGGTCTCGCAGTTTGTAGCTTTTTTCTTTTCCATATTATCTCCTTCCGTAAATCAAAATTTAGCTTTGCTAAATTTTGATTTAGTTGAGAATTGAGAGTGGAGAGTTAAGAGTTAATGAGTTCGCTGCGCTCATATTATTTAAATTATATCGCCGCAGGCGATACACCACAACTGTCAACTCTCAATTCTCAACTCTAAACTAGATCATAATTTTGCGAAGCAAAATTATGATCTATTATAGCATATATTATGGGAAATATCAATCGTGCGGGTTATTGACAAAAATATAACAACGTGCGCTTTTTTATATATCATCATAACGGTTTACCGCTTCTTCTTGTACATTTTAAAGGGCACAGAGCAATAAATGCAATAACTTTAGGTAATATTGCTATTCCTAAAAAATACCGTAAATGACTATTGACACATTGACAAAAAACAGATATAATAGTATCAGAGGAACGTTTGGCTTTTGCCTGACGCTCTGTTTTTTGCGATTTTTTTTCGCATAATTATCCGATAATCTTTTTAGGAGGTATTATAAAATGTCATTGACAAAAAATCCCAACGTATTAAAGTGGGTTGACGAGATGATCGCTCTCTGCCAGCCTGATAAGGTAGTATGGATCGACGGCTCAAAGGAGCAGATCGACTCACTTATCGAGGAAGTTACTTCACTCCCCGACGACAGCTGGGACAAAATGTATAAGCTCAATCCCGAGAAGTATCCGAATTGTCTGTATCACAGAACACGCGCCAACGACGTTGCCCGTGTTGAGGACAGAACATTTATATGCTCAAAGGAAAAGAAAGGCGCAGGTCCTACAAACAACTGGATGGCTCCCGACGAGATGAAGGCTCTCCTCACACCTATGTACAAGGGCGTTATGAAGGGCAGAACAATGTATGTTATCCCTTACTCAATGGGTCCTATTGGTTCTCCTCTTGCTAAGGTCGGCGTTGAGGTAACTGATTCCATCTACGTTGTTCTCAATATGAACATCATGACACGTATGGGCAAGCAGGCTTTCGAGAACCTCGGCGATACCTCCGATGATTTCGTAAGAGGTCTCCACTCAAAGGCTGACGTTGATCCTGAGAAGAGATACATCGTTCAGTTCCCTGAGGAGAATACCATCTGGTCTATCAACTCTGCCTACGGCGGAAACGTTCTCCTCGGCAAGAAGTGCTTCGCACTCCGTATCGCTTCCTTCCAGGGCAAGAACGAGGCATGGATGGCTGAGCACATGCTTATCCTCGGTCTCAAGAAGCCCAACGGAGAGGTTAAGTATATCACAGCAGCTTTCCCGTCAGCCTGCGGAAAGACCAACCTTGCAATGCTCATTCCGCCCGAGGGATACAAGAAGGACGGCTATGAGGTATTCACAGTCGGCGATGATATCGCATGGATGAAGCCCGGCAAGGACGGCAGACTTTACGCTATCAACCCTGAGAACGGCTTCTTCGGCGTTGCTCCCGGAACAAACGCAAAGTCCAACTACAATGCTCTTGCTTGTACAAAGAACGGTGCTATCTTCACAAACGTTGCTCTCGACAACAGCGACAACACTGTATGGTGGGAGAAGCTCAACGAGAATCCGCCTAAGGACGCTACAGAGTGGACAGGTATCAAGTGCGACGGTGAGGCCTGGGTAGCTGAGGGCAAGAAGCTTGCTCACCCCAACTCAAGATTCACAGCTCCCGCTCAGAACTGCCCCTGCATCTCTCCTGAGTTCAACAATCCTGAGGGTGTTCCTGTATCTGCTATCATCTTCGGCGGCAGACGTGCATCGACAGCTCCTCTCGTATATCAGTCATTCGACTGGACACACGGTACATACATCGGATCAGCTGTATCTTCAGAGACAACAGCTGCTGCAACAGGCGCAGTAGGCGTGCTCCGTCACGATCCTATGGCTATGAAGCCCTTCATCGGCTACAATGTAGGCGACTACTGGGCACACTGGCTCGAAATGGGCGCAAGACTCGGCAGCAAGGCTCCTAAGATCTTCAATGTAAACTGGTTCAGAACTGACGACCAGGGCAACTTCCTCTGGCCCGGCTACGGCGAGAACATGAGAGTTCTTGACTGGATCATCAAGAGAGTTGACGGCGAAGTTGACGCTGTTGAGACTCCTATCGGATACCTCCCCAAGCCTGAGGATATCAACCTCAAGGGCATCGAGGACGAGGTAACACCTTCTGCTCTCAAGCAGCTCCTCACAGTCAATAAGGACGAGTGGAAGAAGGAGATCGCTGAGATGAGAAGATACTATGACGAGGACATCAAGGCGAAGGGCGGCAATATCCCGCAGGCACTCTATGATGAGCTCGACATGATCGAAGCAAATCTTAACAAGTAATTTTTGATATAAGCAACTTGCAAATATAAGGGCTGTCGCTTTGCGGCAGCCTTTTATCGTACAAACAGGGAATATAGGGGGGATTTTGTGTTTATTTTATACTTGTGTATAACTATAGTTTCTGCACTTTTTATGTTGTATATGATACACTGGTATATACAGAAAAAGGATATATCGTCACTTACATCTGAGGCGGACGGGGAGATAGTAAAAGTCACGAAGCAGGATTATAAAGAGCCTGACAGCGAAGAGAAAAAGACTGTTTATACTCTGAAAGTTGTTTATTCTGTTGGCGGCAGGCAATATAAAACTTCTATGCGCACAATCGAAGAAGGGGGAAGCTATCAGGAAGGACAGTCGGTGACTGTTATGTACGATAAAAACAAGCCGCGACATTCATATGTTAAAGGCGATAAAGAGCCTCAGCTTGTTTGGCGGAATTATATGATCGTCTCTGTAATACTCTTTGCGTTATGTGTGATAGTTCTTGTAATGACCATGCCGTTAACACTTGGATTTTCGAGAACGCAGAAAGAACGATTCAATTTTGTCATGCACATATTTTTCTTTTTGTTTGCTATAATAGGACTCATCGTTTATTCTCGAACAAAGGAATATAAAAAGAAGCGTGAGAACGGCATATCAGCAAGGAAAGAACTGGGAGCATTTATATTAATTATAGGCAAAACCGGATTTGATCTGATATGGGATATAATCGAAATGCTGATAAAGAAGTAAGGGCATGAAAAGCTCCCCATTCGGGGAGCTTTTTCAGTCCTTGGTATGTTCAAAAAGGTCGCCGGGCTGACAGTCGAGAGCCTCGCATATAGCGTTCATGGTCTCGAAGCGTATGCCCTTCATCTTGCCGGTTTTCAGGTTGGAAAGGTTGACGTTGGTCATACCCACCCTTTCGGCGAGCTCGTTCAGCGACATTTTTCGGTCAGCCATCATCTTGTCAAGTCTGATTATTATTGCCATGCCGCACCGCCTTTACGCTATCAGGTCGTTGTCTTCCTGAAGACTGAGACCGTATACGAAAACCTCGGATATAATGCCGATTATGACGCCTAATGCGATCAGAAGGATATTCTGCATATCAAAGGATAAGGACACTGCGAAATGGCTGTCGTCTAAAGGTATAGTCGAACAGGACGGTATAAGGCCGCCTGCAAACAGGACAACTGCCATAATGCGGAGCTTTGTTATTATCTTCTTTGAGAACGGCTTGCCTGTTTTGCGTATTTCAAGGAGTATCAGCGCAAGAAGTCCCAGCTCGGCGAATATTATGAGAGAGTACAGGCTGTTGGTCAGGTACTCCTTGAGGAGCGTATTGCCTGCAAAGCGAATGAACTGCCATACAGCTGCTCCGAGAGCTGCAAAGCAGAGAATACAGCTCAGCACGGTGTCGATAAAGGTACGTTTTTTCAGTTTTTCGGATATCATTTTGTTCATAACAACATCTCCTTTTTAAAGTATCACTTTAAGCTTTTAAAGTTTTTATCAGCTGATGTATGCATTATAGCACGTAAATTAAAGCAAGTCAATAAGTTTTTAAAGTATTACTTTAAATATTGTAAGACTGCACAGGTTGGAAATAAAAGCCAACCTGTAGATATACAATTTCAACAAAGGCACCACTTGACGAATTGTAATATAAATGTGATAATATACCTTACGGAATATTATTCGCTATGAAGCGTCTGAGTTATCAACGGTGATCCGTTTGTTACATGAGGAGGTGATTAAGACAAATTTCACGAAAAAGTGGACAAATAACAGGAAATCACAGAAAAGGGCTTGCATTTCCTTCCGTAAACTGCTATTATTATAAAGCATTGTTTTTTGAAAGGAAAGAGAAAATGGAGAAGTTCATCAAGTGGTTCGTTTCGAAACTTCCGGAGCGGCTGCAAAAAATATACTATAAATATGAAGAAAAATGGCTTTACCTCGTTTTTGGAGGACTTACCACCGTAGTCTCTATTGTGACCAAATTACTGCTTTTCTGGCTCGTACCCGGTAACCCCAAGTGGGAAAGCACAGCAGGAGTGGTATTTTCGTGGATATGCTCGGTGACCTTTGCTTTCTTCACGAATAAGAAGTATGTTTTCAGGAATGAGACCAAGAACGCAAAGGAGTTCTGGAAGGTCTTCGCTTCGTTTTACGGTGCAAGATTTGCCACCCTCGCTATGGAGGAGGTCATATTCCTCATATTCTGCGACTGGCTCGGCGTAAACAAGACATTCATCACTTTGGCGAGTCAGGTCATTATTTTCATTGCGAATTATATCCTCAGCAAGATCTTTGTGTTCAAAAACAAGGAAAAAGCTTCTGTGGAGCAGAACAATGACTGATACTCTGAAAATAGGGAATGTCGCCATAGAGCGGACTGCCGCCCTTGCACCAATGGCGGGAGTTGCCGACCGCGCCTACAGGCTTATGTGCAAGAAGTACGGAGCCGCCTATGTTGTGAGCGAAATGGTGTCCGCAAAGGGCATATGCTACAGCGACCGCAAGACGGCGGAGCTGTGTACGGTCACGGACGGAGAGCGCCCGATGGCGGTGCAGCTCTTCGGCAATGAACCCGATTTTATGGCTGAGGCAGTAAAGATAGTCCTTGACTACAAGCCTGATATAATAGATATAAATATGGGCTGCCCTGTGCCGAAGGTGGTCGGTACGGGAGCCGGTTCCGCGCTTATGAAGGACACAAAGCTGGCGGCAGCTGTCGCGGAAGCCGCTGTAAAAGCTGCAGGCGAAACTCCTGTTACCGTGAAGATACGCAGCGGATGGAGCAAGGACAGTATCAACGCTCCCGAAATGGCAAAAGCTCTTGAAGCGGCAGGCGTTGCGGCAATAGCGGTACACGGGCGTACAAGGGATATGTTTTACAGCGGCGAATCGGATATGAACGTGGTAAAAGCCGTTAAGGAAGCGGTAAATATCCCGGTCATCGGGAACGGTGACATCACGGACTTCCGCTCCTGTTCGGAAATGTATGACCGCACTGGCTGCGACCTTGTTATGATAGGACGGGGAAGCTACGGCAACCCTTTCATATTCCGCGAAATAGCGGCAAAGCTGCACGGAGAGACTTACGAGCCGCCGTGCCTTGAAGAAAAAATGCGGGTCATGCTTGAGCATATAAGACTTATTCTTGAACTTAGCGAAAAGTGTGAGGAGCTGGCTATGCACGAGGCGAGAAAGCACGCTGCATGGTACATGAACGGGTACTACGGCTCAGCGAAGTTCCGCGGACGCTGCTATCAGCTTTCATCATACAAGGAAGCGGAAGAGCTTGCAGCTGAATTTACTGAGCTTCAGAGAAACAGAGAAATCAACAAAGTGTAAATATTTCATATACATAAAGGACAAAAATAGTGCTTTTTGTCGGTGTGCACAAATTGTGAACAAAAATTTCGTATGAATGAACAAATTTTAGTCGATAATAAAGCTGGAAGCTGAAATTTGGCGTAGAATCGACGTTCTCAAATAAGATTTAATCTTTTGCTGAATAAAACAGCTTGTAAACTCATTTAAGTTTGATACAATTTGTAATTGCCAAATCGAAAAATATGTGATATAATATGATTTGAAAAGTGGTATATTTGTGGCGTTTTTATACTGCTTTTGCAAAGGAGACCTTTATGAAACTTAGAAAAGGACGTGCTGCCGGTGCATTGGTGGTTCTTATCGCACTGGTCGCAGGCGGTATAGGCTGTGGAAATATAGTCGGAAAACTTGACGGAAATAAGCAGTCTGTATCCGAAACAACAACAACTACTACGGTTCCGGAGGAAACTACCGAGGAGCCTACAACGCTTCCGCCGGATAAGGTCGTTCACGTAACGGCTGCAGGCGACAATCTTATACATCATTCAGTCATGGTAAATGCCCGTGAGCTGGCAGGCGGCAGCGGTTACGACTTCAAGCCCCTGTATTCCGAGGTCAAGTATCTCATTCAGGACGCTGATCTTGCTATTCTTAATCAGGAAACGGTAATTTCCGAAAGCAACGAGGTAAGAGGCGCTGAAGGCGGAGTCCTTATATTCAATTCGCCGCCGGAGGTCGCTGACGCAGTTATCGACCTCGGCTTTGACGTTTTCACAATGGCAAACAATCATCTGCTCGATATGGGGACCGACGGTCTTGAGGAGTCCATAAACTTCTGGAACAGGAAGGCGGCGACAAATGACCTCACAGTCCTCGGAGCCTACTTAAATGAAGATGACGCGAACCGTATACGCATACGCGAGGTGAACGGCGTAAAGATTGCTTTTCTTGCCTATGCAGCCCATATAAACGGCTTCGATGCGCTGCTCGACGATGTGCCTCTCCGTGTGATAAAGAACGAAGAGGAGGACGTCATCGAAAGACAGATCAAGGAAGCAAGAGAGCTGGCTGACGTGGTAATAGTCTCTGCTCACTGGGGCGCTGAAGATACGAACGTGGTCAGCGAGGACAGGATCGAGCTTGCAAATAAAATGGTGAACTGGGGCGCCGATGTTATACTCGGCTGCCATACCCACACAGCTCAGACAATGGAATGGATCGAGCGTGAGGACGGCACAAAAGGCTTCGTTTACTACTCAATGGGAAATTTCATCTGCGCTCAGACGGATAACTTCAATGTTGTCGGAGAGCTTGCAGACTTTGATATAGTTATTGACGGAGAGACCGGCAAACTGAGTCTTGAGGACGTTGGATGCATTCCGACGGTCGTCCATTACGAGGGTGGTTTCTCCAATATGAAGGTCTATCCATACAGCAAATATTCACCGGAGCTTGCAGAGCGTCACGGTCTGCCTTATGCGGTGCCTCAGGGCACTTATACGGACTTCGGCTGGGACGTCATAAACCGCATAATAGATGAGGCGATTCCGCCGGAATTCCGCAAGCTGAACAAATAATTTGATAAATTCATTTCTCGTTCAAAAGCAGCTTTAAAATGGCTTTTTTGAGAAAAAAACTCATTGTGCAAACCGTGCAAAAATTACTTTTACTGTTTATGTAAAATACCAAAAACGATATGAACCTATTTACTTTTTTTTAGACCTGATATATAATGAAATCATGAATAAATATAGATTTGGGATTAAGTATCTCATCACGGCAGTGTGGTGCGTCTTATGACAAAATCACTGCGTGCAGAGCATGTTTCAGTCACGGACTGACGGCAGAGGGGAGCTTCAGAGCGGCGTGGACAAACGCCGGATCTGTACAGGGTCCGCCGTAACCGCAGCCTTGAAAGCTTTAGTCTCGTCTGTATGACTGGCAGCGGCTTTCAGCCGTCCGCTTGGCACGATTTCATTCGTATATCGGTGAACATTTCATTCGTATATTAGTGAACATGGTTTTGCAGAGAGGGCGGAAAGACAGATCCGCTGCTAAAAGACAAGATATAATAAAAGGGGCATACCCGTTCCTTTGTTATATAACATTATTGAAGAAGGAGGAAAAAATAATGAAGACAAAAAAGGTAGTCGTCGGAGCATTGGCTGCGATGCTTTCACTTTCAGTCTGCTCACTTGCACCTGTTGCAGCTGCTGGCGAAACAGTGCAGATATCCGTTGGCAAAACAAGCGCAGAGGCAGGTGCAGCTTTCTCGGTGGATGTATCACTGGCTGATATCCCATCTTCCGGTATCCAGGCACTCGACTTTGCTGTAACTTATGACAGCAAGGTGCTCACAATCGAATCCGTTGAACAGGGAGCTCTCATAAACAAGAGCGCAGAGACAGCTGATAAGTCAGCATCACTCTCACCTCTCTTTGAAAGCTCAATCAACAAATCAGAGGGTTATGTGAGCATGATCTGGTCCACTTCTACTGATGACGCTTCGTACTGGCTCAAGGGCGACGGCGTGTTCTGTACTATCAAGGGTACTGTCGTAAGCGGTGCAGCAAACGGTACAGAATCAGCTCTCAAGATTGTTCCTATCAGTCGTGAGACATACGCGGGTTCAGGCTCCTCAAACGGAGACATCGGCTGTGGCTATGAGAAGGACGGAAAGCCTGTCAAGATCGCAACAGCGGTTTCTAACGGCAGCGTAACAGTAGGCTCAATCGTTACAACTACAACAACTCAGCCGCCTACGAGCAAGATCGTTCGCGGTGACGCAAACTGTGACGGTACGATCGATATGGGAGATGCGGTTCTCATCATGCAGAGCCTCGCTAACCCGAATAAGTATGGTTTGGATGGTACAGACTCCAAGCATATCACTTCACAGGGTCAGCTCAACGGCGATGTTGATGAAGACGTTGCGGGTCTTACATCAAATGATGCTCTCAAGATCCAGAAGTTCCTGCTCAAGCTCATAACTGAGCTCTGATCCGAGATTATCTGATTTGTCCCCCTTACAAAGGAATACAAACCCAATTTATGTTTTATTAATAGGCGTAAAAACCTAAAGAAAGGAATTATTACAAATGAAAAAGTTAATTTCTGCAGTCACATCACTGTGTATGGCTGCATCACTGGTAAGTGCAGTAGTACCTGCAACAGTAGGCGCTGCTGATGCTTCCAAGGGCTTTGCTATTAAAACATATGACATCAGCAAGCCAGCTTCAGCTGATGCTCAGTCCTCCGTAACAATCAATAAGAAGGATATCCCTGCTGGCGGTTATGTTCTTCCTTCGGCAGTTTACTATTCAGAAGGCGTTGATAATTCAACTGATTCACTTCTCGTTTCTATAACAACAGACTCAAAGGATAT
Organism: Ruminococcus sp.; assembly: GCF_016287535.1. GTDB lineage: Bacteria > Bacillota > Clostridia > Oscillospirales > Ruminococcaceae > Ruminococcus. The sequence continues at coordinate 50,006 of NZ_JAEFAJ010000011.1, read as the reverse complement.
CAAGTTCCAGCTTCACGATCCTACAGAGTCCTATACAGACGATGAGAAGGAATATTCAATCAAGGGTTCAACTTTCAAGTGCGATAACTATATCTCATTTGCAGGTAATTACAATAAGCTTGACGGTTATTCAGCAGCTGGTCTCTATGTATTCGGTGTAGATTCATCCCAGACCGCAGCTGGTACCGACAATTACTACATTGGATGCTCATGGATGAGTAACGGTGAGGATTATGCTTGGGCTGGCGATAAGTCCGATTCATATCCTTTCTATGTATTCGATACAGTTATTCCCCAGAACATCGCAGCTGGTACTTACACACTCAAGTACTGTGAGTACAACACAGATGCTTCAGGCAAGAACAACAACCCCTCACCTATGGTTGAAGGCGAAAAGACAAGATTCACCACAGAGGGCAAGAACCTCAAGCTTGAGACAATGACAATCAAGGTTGTTGAGGACGGCGGCGAAACACCTACAACTACAACAACAACTGCTACTCAGCCTACAACAACATCTACAACAGTTACAACAGGCGGCGGTCAGACAACAAACGCTGACATCAGCTTCGCTTTCGTTGATGAGAACGGTAAATCTACAGTTTCAGCTAAGGCTGGCGACGAGATCACAGTATTCGCTAACGTAACAGCTGGCGGCAAGCCTGTATCAGCTATGGACGTTCAGTTCAAGGCTTCCGAGCAGATCAAGATCACTGCTATCGGCGGCAAGACAGCTGCTCTCGGCAACAAGAAGGTTTCTACAAACCTCGACGAGTACCGTGCAAACTTCACATCAACAGGTACAGACGGTGAGCCTCTCGTTCCTACAGACGGCAAGGCTGCATTCACACTCGTTGTTTCAATCCCTGCAGGTACAGCAGACGGAACTTACACAGTAGGTTTCGACAGCCAGTGCAAGGTATTCAAGGACAGCACAAAGTTCAATTACGAGACATCATTTGTTCCTTTCGAGATCACAGTTGGTGAAAAGGAAATCACAACAACTACAACAACAACAACTACAACTACTACAGTTACATCTGACAAGACAACAACAACTACTACTACAACTACAACAACTACACCTCCTACAGGTACAACTACAACAACTACAACACCTGGCGACAAGCTCACTCCTGTATGGGGCGATGCTAACTGCGACGGCGCTGTAGACGTTTGTGACGTTGTTCTCGTACTCACATACCTCAACGACAACACAATCGATTACTTCACAGCTCAGGGTAAGGTTAACGCTGACGTTAACGCTCCTCAGGCTAAGGAAGGTGCAGTAGATCCTAAGGGCGTTAAGATCGATGCTGACGACCAGGAGACACTCACAAAGTTCTGCCTCAAGTACATCGACAAGCTTCCCGTTTGAGAACAGTATAAGAACGTACTAATTTAATAAGAGCGTAATGCTCGGAAAGGAAATGCACTGATGAAGAAACTGCTTTCTGCAGTTACATCCGTTGCCATGAGCGTATCGCTCATGGCAGGTGCATTTGCTTCGTCAGTTAGTGCTGCCGGTAGTTTAACTGCCGAGCAGCCTAACATTAGTATGGGCGAAGTACTGGATGTTTCTGCTAAGACATTCGCTGCAGACGGAACAGTTGAATGGAAGATCCCGACAGTAACAGCAGCACCCGGCCAGACGGTCACAATGCCAATTGTTGCACTGGGTTCAAGCCTTGAGGTTTCAGGCGGACAGTTTACAATCAAAGCTGGCTCGCCGATTAAGTTCGATTCAATCGTAACAGGTAATGCATACGGTTACAATATTGCTTCCAATGCAGACGAAAATACATTTCTTTTTAGTGGTGTAAAGGGTAAGGTAGCTGCAGAGAATTCTGTAGTTGGTACTCTTAAATTCACTATCCCCGCAGATTGTGCGGAGGGCAAATATGACATAAAGTGGTCTGAGGGTACAGTAAGTGCTCCCCAGGGCGTAAATGTAACAGACAAGGTAAAATTCACAGATGGTGCAATCAATGTCAAGAAAGACGCTGAGGACGGTTCTGTTGAGTGGGTACTTGACAATGTTACAGCTGAGCCAGGCGAGAAGGTTACTCTCAAGGCTTATGTCAACAATACAGAAGGTTCCGCAATAGGAGTTGCAGGCGGTCAGTTCGTTATAAGCGCTGATTCACCTGTCAAGTTCGATTCCGTAAAGGACGGCGGAGCTTACGACGCTACGATCGAGGTCAACAACACAGGTGCCAATCCTGCGTTCCTCTTCTCAAAGTTCGCTAAGGACGGCGTAGTTGCAGCCGATAAGGCTGAGATCATGACACTTACTTATGTTGTTCCTACAGATTGCGCTGAGGGCAAATATAACATCAAGTGGTCAGATCAGACTGTAAGTAACGGAAAGGCTCAGAATATTACTTCAAAGGTAACATTCAAGGACGGTTCCATTACAGTTAAGAAGCCATCAGCTGATGGCAAGATCAAGTGGGTTCTCGGTACAGAGAACGCTAAGCCCGGCGATACAGTACAGCTCAGCGCTGTTGTTGATTCAGCAGACGCAGCAGTTGCTATCGCAGGCGCACAGTTCGCAATCGTTTCAGAGACTGACGATATCAAGCTCACAGCATCTTCTGAGAAATCAGAGGCTTATGATGCAGCTATAAGCGCTAACATCGACAAGGGCATCCTTATGTTCGGCAAGCCGGGTTCAGCAGCTGTAGCAGCAGCAGACGGCAAGACTGTTGTCAAGCTCTCATTCAAGGTTGACGAAAAGTGTAAAGAAGGCACATACAAGATAAAGTGGGCTGATCAGAGCGTCAGCAACGCATTATCACAGAATATCACTTCAAAGGTACAGTTCGTTGACGGTACTATCAAGGTAGGTTCAGACGTTACTACTGACGGTATCACATGGGACATCGATGATGTTACTGTTGAGCCCGGCACAAAGAGCGTTGACCTCAAGGTTACCGTTAAGGGAACTTCTGACCTCGCTATCGCAGGCGGTCAGTTCGGTATCTCAGCTAAGACTCCTATCACTCTGAGTGAGATCAAGGGTACTCCTTACGGCGCAGAGCTCTCAAAGAACGCTGAGCAGAATGTTTACCTCTTCGCTAAGAGAACAGGTAAGGCTGAGGCTGACGGTACAGTTATCATGACACTTACTTTTGCTATTCCTGAAGATACTGCTGCTGGTACTTATGCAGTACAGTGGAAGGATACAACTGTAAGCGCTGAAAAGGGCGTTAACGTAACTTCAAAGGTGAAGTTTGAGGACGGTTCCATCACAATCGGAAAAGTTACAACTTCTACCGTAACTACAGTTACAACATCGTCCGGAGAAACTAAGCCTACTACAACCACAATCAGCAGCGTAGATCCTTCTACAAGCACATCAACAACAATAACCATTCCTCAGGATAAGGATATTGCTTGGCTGGTAGGCAGCGCAGAAGGCTACCCCGGTGATGAGGTCAAGATCAAGGTTAAGGTTTACGATCCTTCAAACAATGCACTCGCTATCAGCGGCGCTATGTTTGATATGGTAGCAGGCGACGGTGTCAAGCTCACAGGTGTAAGCGACAAGTCCGCTTACGGCGCTGATATTTTAAAGAGCGAAGACCAGATAAGACTTATGTTCTTTGACGGCAAGGGTGAAAGACACTCTGCTGCTAACGGTTCGACAGTAGTTGAGCTTACTTACAAGATCAATGACGACGCTAAGGCTGGTTCTATCCCTGTGGATATCAAGAATCTTTCAGCTTCAGGCGATAAGGCTGTAAATATTGCAGACAAGATCTTTGTTGTAGGCGGCGAGATAAAGGTTCTTACACCTACTACAACTACAACGTCAACAACCACAACTACAACAACGAGCAAGACGACAACATCGTCAACAAGCTCGACAACAAGTTCGACAAGCGGTCCGACAACATCGACCACTTCTTCGACTTCAAGCAAGACGACAACATCGTCAACAAGCTCGACAACAAGTTCAACAAGCGGTCCGACAACATCGACCACTTCTTCGACTTCAAGCAAGACGACAACATCGTCAACAAGCTCGACAACAAGTTCGACAAGCGGTCCGACAACATCGACCACTTCTTCAACTTCGAGCACATCAACAAATACTACAACAAGCACAGTTACATCAACTCTTTATCCTACAACCTCAACTTCTGCAGGCTGGGTAAGAGCTTATGCAACAATTGATACCGAAGTTGGTTTCTACTTCAGCCATGACAATGGTGAAAACGGTGGATTCCAGGCTGGTCAGGTAAAGGCTATCAGTATCGTAGACGTTTACGATAACGGTCAGTCAGTCGTTAGAAAGAATCTTGATTATTCATTGATCAACTTCCACGGCGCAACACCTGAGAGCGTATACAATTCTGTTGAGCATCACACAGACAAGGATGTAACAATGGAGGAATTCAAGTACGATGTTCAGGCATACTACGGTGATCTGCCGCTGGTAGATTCAACCGGTGCTGCACTCAGCATCACTGCACTTATCGGTGTTAAGGGTGATATCACTCTCAGCAACATGGTAGATGCAACAGACTGCTCAATTGCGCTTTCTTACTATGCGTTCTTGTCAGTTAACGGAAATGTTCCTTCAGGCTTCAGTATTTGTGATGCAAACGCTAACGGACTTAAAGTTCCGGAGAGCAGCGCTTCGTTATTTGAAGACTTTGCAGCATTCCTCGGCGATGTAACCGAGAATGAATGGGATGCAGGCAACTGGTCAACAAAGAAGAATAACAGAGAGATAAGCTCAGTTGACTCTTCACAGATCCTTGGATTCTACGCAAGAAGATCATCATCTGCATATTCTGAGTATTCAAATGGTCAGATATGGAAGGATTTGGTCAAGAGCACAGAAACCGAGGAAGAAGGTTCATAATCTGAATAAAAAGCAGGCCGAAAGGCCTGCTTTTTTTTACAATTATTACCGATTGACATAATATGAGAATAAGTGCTATAATAGGTATGCTGAAGCTAAAATAATGAACCGAAAACGCGATAAATAATACTAAAAGTTCATTTAACCGAAAATATTACGCTCAATTATGGTGCATATTGTGAAATAAGCACAAAAATGCGGAATATTAATCGTCAATTATTTTTGAAAAAAATGCGTACTTCTGCTTGACTTATTGTTGTTTGTGTGATAAAATGTAGTTATGAATTTTGGGGCGAATTGTACTCTTACGCAGATTGCACCCCCCCGAAATTTAGCCTAATGCACGGGGCCACTTGTGACCAAGACGTGTCTCGGGCAAAAGGGGAATAAACATGTTAGAGAGGTATAGAACGATGAAGAATTCATTATTCAAGAGGGCAATCGCAGCAGCAGCAGCTGTTCCGCTGGCTCTCACACAGTGTCTTACTTACGCAAACGCTGTATCAACAAACGATGTTGCAGGTACCGTAAAAGTTCAGGCAGAGGAGAAGAGCGGAGTAACTATAGAGGATCTGCTTTATATCCCCGCTGACCAGACAGTATCCAGGTGGAACAAGAATCTGGCTCATCATTTTGCTTCATTTGAGGGTAAGAGCGGTAAAATCGACATCAATGACTATGCTGCTGACATTATCAGCAAGGCAGGCGATTACAAGGACGTTGCAGAGTATGCATTAAGTCTCGTAAGCGATATCGAGTACAACGTAAAGTCAAACCTTGACGTTGTTATCACAGGTAAGATCGCTGAGCCTGATTTCAATGAAGTAATCAGGAATGAAATGAATAATGCGTCAAAGGCTCCCAAGAAGGCTCCTGGACGCGCAATGGCTCCAAAGTATGAAATTCCTGAGGGATTTGATATGTCTATCATTCCCGAAGGCATAGATATTGAGGAACTCAAGAATATCGACCTTTCAACTATCGATAAAGAGGTTCGTCAGGATCTCGCTGACAAGTACGATATTCCCGAACTTGCAAGCGACGACGTAAAGACAATCAGTGATCTCACAAGCCTCAAGGAAAAAGAGCTTGACAACGAGACCATCAAGAATATCGCTCAGGACTATGTTGCTATCGAGCTTTCAGATATCGACTTCACTGAGACAGAGGAAGAGGAAGAGCCTACAAAGGTTGGCGGTACTTTCACACTTACAATCAACGGTTCTGACATAAACAAGGGTACAACAGTTTCTGCTGAGTTCGAGTACAAGTGCAACGACGGCAAGACATATTACCTTGGTCAGCTTCCCAAGTTCTTCCAGGACAGCTTAAAGGCTATCAAGGCAGCAGGCGACAAGGGCATCCAGAAGAAGTTCCAGAAGTCACTTGCTGATACGCTTCAGAAGAAGTACGATGAGAAGATCGATAAGTTCATCAAGGCTGCAGGTGAGGGAGACAGAATGGTTACATACTTCCTCAACTCTCATAAGCGCGTTAAGACTTTCGCAAATGTTTCTGAGATGATCGCAAGAGTAAATCAGTATCTGGCTGCTAGGGGAGTTGCTCAGCAGATCCCCGTAAAAGCAACTGATATCGCTGCTGATGAGAATGTTCTCAAGATCTATGCAAAGGCTATGGAGGCTACAGGCAACAGAATCAATATCTCCGCTGCTGATGCAGGTAAGTTTGCAGACAGCCTCATGAACATCAAGGCTGAAACAGAAGGCGCTAAGGGCACAGTTACATTTACAGTTCCCGAAAGCGACAAGGAGATCAAGGAGTTAACAGAATACCTTGCTAAGCAGGGCTACGTTCTTGTTAATTCTTACAAGAAGATCACAGCTGCTGCAGATCTTTCAGGTCTCAAGACCAAGGAGATCGGCGACGTTGACCTTCAGATCGAAAGAGTTCTTGTAACAAATACAACAACTACATCAGTTACAACTACACCCGTAACAACAACTGTTACAACTTCTGTTGTTAAGCAGTATCTCGATTACGATACAGATACAGCTTACTACAGCAATATCGAAGAGAGCTTCGATAAGGAGCAGGTTCAGAACGCTAAGCTCCACACAATCTATGTTGAAGGCTACACAGACGCTGAAGGCAATAAGGTAAACAAGGCAGAGACTGATAAGGTAGAGGATGTCTCAGCTGACAGAATCAGCTTCGGTACAGCTACACCCGCCAATACATACAAGGCTGGCAATGACAAGTTCAAGTACAGCGTACAGATCTATGTAGACGGCAAGCCTGCTAAGGACAATGTTGGTCTCAGCGCATCTATCGATGTACTCATCGGTGTTAAGGGCGACGCAAACCTCGACGGTTATGCAGACGCAGTTGACGCTTCACAGGTACTCAGATACTACACAGAGCTTTCAGGCGGCAAGAAGTCAAGCGAAGTTAATCTCTCATCAAGCCCGCTCGTAACAAGTACAACAAGCGAGTATGAAGAGTTCGCTGCATTCCTCTGCGATGTAAATCCTGATGCTGATCCTCCTGTAACAAGACTTGCAAGAAAGAATGCAAGAGTTATTGACGCAGTTGATTCATCACAGATCATGAGATTCTACACATTAAGATCTTCAGAGGATAACGCTTCCAAGTCAAACAAGGAGCTCTGGGCTACTGCAACAGCCAAGAACTAATGACTGATAATATCGGTCAACACTGAGAATGTTTAATCTGCCGCCGATTTGCGGCGGCAGAGAACATATATAATATATTATATCTGAAAGGAAATAATGACAATGAAGAAGAATGCATTTAAGAGTGCTATCGCAGCACTCGCTGTATCTGCTGTAGCTCTTACAGGCTCAGCTATGACTGCTTTTGCTGGTTCAGCAACAGGCGATAAGTATGATACATCAAAGTATGACCCAACTAAGTCAGAGATCAAGCCTACAGTATCACTTTCACAGAAGCAGGTTAACATTAGCGACATCGCTACACCTGTTACTATGCAGCTTACCGTTAAGGATGCTGAGGGCAAATACGCTCCTACAGGTTTCCATGTAGATTATGACTCAAAGCTCACTCTCGTTGAGAGAGACGGCGATATCGCTGAGCTCGGCGATGCTGGTAAGAAGCTCAAGAGCAAGGATATGACAAAGAACGGCGATCACGGTTTCTTTGTAACAACTGGCTCACCTGAGAACACAGGTAGAGACGGCGTTCTCTGGGAATTTGATTTAAAGCTTCCTTCAGACGCTAAGGTTGGCGACAAGTATGAAGTAAATATCATGTACAAGAGCACAGAGACAGCTAAGGACCTCTTCACAAACGTAGCACAGAACGACGAAGGTCAGCTCATGCAGGCTTGGGTATTCACAAACGGTATCGAGCAGGGCTACATCGAGGTAGTTGGACCTACAACAACAACTACAACACCTCCTACAACAACAACTACAACACCTCCTACAACAACAACAACTTCAACAACTACAACAACACCTCCTACATCAACTACAACAACACCTCCTACAACAACTACAACAACACCTCCTACAACTACAACAACTAAGAAGGTAACTACAACAACTAAGAAGGTTACAACAACTACTACAAATAAGAACAACGCAACTAAGACAGGCGAAAAGGGCGTAGGTCTCGCAGTAGCAGGCCTCGCAGTAGCTGTAGGTACAGCATTTGTTCTCAGAAAGAAGGAAGACTAATTAATTAGTCATCTTAATGTATAATCAAAAGGCTCTCCGGATGGAGAGCCTTTTTTTAATCCTTTTTTACCGGCGGAGCCCAGTTTATACCGCCCCAGCCGTCAACATTAGCACGTTTCATGGCTCCGAAGAGCCTGTCCTTGAAGCCGTGGTCGTTTCTTTCCATTTCGGCAAGGAAATCCTTTGTTTTCTGCCGGTTGGTGTGACCGTCTGCCGGACATACAGATTTCACAATTGGGAGCTCATTCCTTTTTGCTGCCCTGCGTATCTCCTTTTCCGGAGCAAGTACAAGAGGACGTATAACAGTGACCTTCTTGTGAGTGAGGTAGGTGCTTGGCGAAAAACAGCCGATGCGCCCCTCAGTGAAAAGATTCATAACAAAGGTCTCCACAGCGTCGTCGTAGTTGTGACCGAGAGCGACCTTGTTACAGCCGAGGTCATTTGCGGCGTCGTGGAGAGCGCCCCGCCTCATTCGCGCACAGAGACTGCAGGGACTTGGCTCCTTGCGCACATCGAAAACTATCTCGCCTATCTGGGTAGGGATAACGTGGTATTCCGTGCAATACCTCTCACAGAGCTCAGAAACGGCTGTAAAGTCGCTTTGCGAGTCCTTGAATCCCATATCGAGAGTAGCTCCCACAACGTCGTATTCAATGCCTATAAAGCGTCTGAGAAGTATCAGCCCCTGCAGGAGCACAAGACTGTCCTTTCCGCCCGATACGCCTACGAGGATACGGTCGCCGTCGCTGATGAGTCCGTACTCCTGAATCGCCTTCCGCATATAACCGAGTATCTTCTGCATGATGACCTCCAAAAAAGTGATTTCCCCTGATTATAACACAGTTCAGCTGAAATTGCAACACTCGCGGCGATAAATTACCGTTTTTCATTTCTCTGACGCGAAAAAGGCGGCGCGAGCTTCGCGCTTATATCATATTAATGAGTAAAAAGCAACCGCTTTATGCCCCTGCTAAGCAATATTTTGATGTATATTTTCAAAAAATTTGCAATTTAAACTTGCAATAGCGAAAAAAATATATTATAATATATTGTATGATACTATATTCATTTGGAAACAGAAAGGAGCTGCGCATATAGCGCGGATACTGCAATGATATTATTTAAGCCTATCATGCTTGCACTTATAACACAGCAACTGAAAAATCTGCTCATTTTGCTGGCGGCGATTATAGTAATATTAATACTGATAATTCTTCTTTTCAGCGGCAAAAGCAAATTCAGACGACTGCTTTCGCTTTTCCTTGAAGAGCAGCCGGAAATGGGCGGCGAAATACCTCGCAGGAGCGAGCCTGCTGAACGTGCTCCCGTTCAGAAAAGGCAGCAGCCTGAGGAGGAATTCGCAAATCAGAAACGTACCTCAGAGCCGATAGTTGAAATGGCTACACTTGTAAGAAAGAGCGACGACCGCCTGAGAATAATAGAAAGTTCGGGACAGGTGAGAATGGTCGATGAGTATTACGAGCTGATATTTGTTACGAGGAAGGGACAGAAGCTGAAGATAGAGTGTTCTGCGGAGGCATATGACAAGGTCCCCTTCAATCAGCCCGGTTCGCTTACATACAGAAGGAATATGCTTGTAAAGTTCAAGTATTATGAGGATACGGTTTACAACTGATAAAGAGGGGGCGGCTTTAGTCGTCCCTTATTTGTATACAGAAACGGACGTGGAAAAATGGTCAATTTCAATAACGAATGGGACGAGCTGCTGAAGGGTGAGTTCGACAAGGACTACTATCTGAAGCTCAGACAGACGTTGATAACAGAATACAGAACGCAGCGAATATATCCGGGTATGTATGACATCTTCAACGCGATGAAATACACCTCATATAACGACGTGAGGTGCGTCATAATAGGTCAGGATCCCTATCACGGCGAGGGACAGGCTCACGGGCTGAGCTTTTCCGTAAGGAAGGGCGTAGCGCCTCCGCCGTCACTGATAAATATATTCAAGGAGATACGTGACGATGTGGGTATAGACAATCTCGGCAAGCACGGTGAGCTTACAAAATGGGCGCAGCAGGGAGTGCTGCTGCTGAATTCCGTCCTTACAGTACGTGCGGATCAGGCAAGGAGCCACCGTGGTATAGGCTGGGAGAACTTCACCACAGACGTTATACAGCTCCTCAACAAGCGTGAGAAGCCGATGGTGTTCATGCTGTGGGGCGGCGACGCAAAGGCGAAGCAGCAGTTCATAACCAATCCTGCCCATCTTATACTCAGAGCCGCACATCCGAGCCCGCTTTCAGCGTACAACGGATTTTTCGGCTGCAGGCATTTTTCAAAGGCAAACGCATTTCTCCGTGCAAAGGGGCTGGGAGAGATAGACTGGTCGATAGACTAAACGGAGGAAAGGTATGCATATAAAAGAGCTTTTCGGCAAAAAGACCGTTTTTTCATTCGAGGTCTTTCCACCGAAGAAAACAAGTCCCGTAGAGGTGATATACGATACTCTTGACGAGCTCAACGGACTCAGACCCGACTTCATAAGCGTTACCTTCGGTGCGGGCGGAAGCGGAAACAGCAGGTACGCTCTTGAGATCGCTTCAAGGATAAAGGAGAGCGGTATTACGCCGATGCTCCACCTGCCATGTATAAACTTCACAAGGGCAGAGATAGACGCAGCGCTTGAAGAAGCACAGGAACGTGGCATAGAGAACATACTTGCCCTCAGAGGCGATATAAACCCTGATATCCCGCCTGTAAATGAGTTCAGCTATGCCAGCGACCTTATAAACTACATAAAGAACAAGGGCAGCTTTGATATAGCGGGAGCCTGTTACCCTGAGTGCCACCCCGACGCCGAGAATCTGATAGAGGATATAACCAATCTCCGCAAAAAGGTGGACGCAGGCGCAGATCACCTTATCACACAGCTTTTCTTCGATAACGACAGCTTTTACGAATTCCGAGAAAAGGCTGCCATAGCAGGAATAAACGTGCCCATCGAGGCAGGTATCATGCCTGTTGTAAATAAAAACCAGATAGAGCGCATGGTAACTACCTGCGGCGCAAGTCTGCCAAAGAAGTTCGTGCGTATAATGACAAAATACGAGCACAGTCCAGAGGCTCTTCAGGACGCCGGCATAGCCTATGCGGTAGACCAGATAGTTGACCTTGTGGCGAGCGGTGTTGACGGAATACACCTTTATACTATGAACAAGCCCTATGTTGCCCGCAAGATAAGCGAGGCGGTATCGGGCATAATAGGTGCGTGATGGAGCTGCTGCCGGTATCAAAGGCGGAAGCCGCACGGTATATGGGAGTAAAGGGAGAGCCGGACAGCGCTGTTTCCGGGCTGCTTGACCGTGCCGAAAAGCAGGTGCGTGAGAAGGTACGTCCAAAGTATGTTTATCTTGAGACCGATGTAAGCTTTACAGACAGGGGAGTTATCCTCGGTGCTATGACTGAGCCGCTTACAGGTAAAGATATAACACGGCACCTGAAGGGCTGCAGCAAAGCCGTACTTCTTGCCGCTACGCTCTCTCAGGAAGCCGATAAGCTCATACGTCAGGCGGCTGTGACGGATATGGCGTATTCCCTCGCTCTGGACTGTATATGCAGCGCAGCTATAGAGCAGGTCTGTGACCGCGCCGAGGAAGAAATATTCTCAGAGCACCCCGCTGCTTACAGAACATGGCGATTCAGTCCGGGATACGGCGACCTGCCGATAACGCTGCAGCGCAGTTTCCTGCTGGCACTGAACGCGCAGAGACGGATAGGACTGACAGTTACTGACAGTTCACTGCTGATACCTTCCAAATCTGTAACAGCACTCATAGGCATTTCAGAACGACCTGTTGAGAAAGGCGGTAAGGGTTGTGCAGTATGCACGATGAAGGACAGCTGCGCATACCGGCTTTCAGGCAGAATTTGTAAAAATTAGTACGTAATACAGGCACTTTTTAATACTGATTTAATCAGGAATATGTGATATTATCACTATAAAACGCTTCAAAATATATGAAAAATAGATATTGACATAAATAGTAACAAAGTGATATAATTAAGAAAAACGCAATAATTGATAAATGCGCAATTAAAGATATGTTCAAATTTGGAAAGTGCTAACTAAAAAAGGAGTTAGATGATGAGAAAAGCAAGGTATTTCATTTCTGCATTGCTGATAGCTGCAATGCCCGCATCTCTTCTTTCATGCAGTAAAAAGGACGAGCAGCCTAAGTACAGCAAGCAGCTCGATACCTCTGTAAGAGAAGAGATACATAAGAATGCCGCTGAATCTGATCTTCTTACAGGTGACAAGCTGGAAAACGGCGAGATAAAGTGGCTGTCAGACTGGGATATCAACCCGGACTCTACAGGTAAGAACGTGCCTACGGATCTTGCAGTATTTCAGGAACGCTACGGCGGCACTGTAAAATATTATAAATGTACATATGAAAACCGCTACGATAAGCTGGCGGAGTATATAAACTCTGACGAAGGCATAGACTTTTTCTATGGAGGAAATCTTGACGCCTTTCCAAACGGAGCGATTAAGAAGATATTTGCCCCGGTCGATGACTATATCGACTTCGATTCACCTCTCTGGGAGGACGTTAAGGACCTGAACGACAGCTTTATCCTGAATGGAAAGCATTATATGGCTGGTGTCCAGGCAACAGGCGATAAGGTCGGAGTTATCTACAATAAGAAAACCGTTGCAGAAGCAGGTCTCGAGGATCCCGCAGACCTCTATGCAAAGGGAAAGTGGGACTGGGACGCATTCGAGAATATGCTCGAACAGTACGTTGACCCCTCCAAGCAGAGATACGGTATCGACGGCTGGTGGTTCGAGTTTGGTCTTATGAATACTATCGGTATCCCGCCTGTAAGCCTTGAAGAAGGCAGACTCATAAGCAATATCGGCGATCCCTCAATGGAGCGCGTCCAGAACTGGATGTATGAGCTCAGTCAGAAGGGGTATATTGCCATAGGAAGCGAGGATCTCGGCTGGGAAGCCAGACCCGCATACATCGGAGAGGGCAAGACGCTGTTCTATCCTGCGGGCTTGTATGAGTTCTACAAGGAGAAGTCACAGTGGAGCGCTACCTTCGGAAATGACGCGTTCTTCGTTCCTATGCCTAAGGACCCGAAGGCAGATGAATATTATATCCCCACAGGCTTTGAAGCCTATATGTTCGTCAGCGGCGGTTCAAATCCGGAGGGCGTGGCAAAATATCTCGACTGCAAGAGATTCACTCATCTTGACGAGGATACAAAAGCTCTCGCCGATAAACAGTTCACCGAAGACTACGGCTGGTCCCAGGATATGCTCGACATGAAGAATAGTATGCAGGAGCTTGCCGAAGCAAACCCGGTTATCGACATCTCAAGAGGAATCTCGGACGACTGCGGCGAACTTCTTGACGACAGCCTCAGAAAGTCAGCAAGAGGTACACCGTGGAACGAAACTTATGAAGCAATATATTCAACTGTCGATAAGTATCTTGAAAAGGTAAACGCAGAGATCTGATCTGCGGATACCGAATGAATCTCATAGACCATTATTAAGTACATCGGTATATATTCAGCTTTTAGACAATACACAATAAATTCTGTAATAGATCGTGAATGGGTATGATCTTGTTATAAAAATCTTGGAAAGGAGGCTGTGATCATGGAGAAAGTGCTTGTTACAGGGGGATGCGGACTAATAGGTCAGCATATTTGTTCAGGACTGCTTAAAAAGGGATATGAGGTCATAGCTATTGACAGAGCGGAGACCGGATACAACGAGGGAAAGGACAACTATACCTTTGTTGAATGCGATCCTACTGACAAGAATACCATTGCAGAATTATTTGAAAAATACAATTTCTATGCTGTTGTACACGCTGCATTTACAGTTGACAACGACTACGGACCTTTGGTGACCGATAAGGAGATGAAGGAATCTGCCACAGCGGATAAGTTCATTTATCATTATGCCACTACGTCAACTGTTAAGAAGGTCGTTATGCTCAGCACCTCTCAGGTTTACCAGTTCCCGAAAACACGTGAACCTATACGCGAGGACAGCGACCTGAAGCCTGTTACCAATTATGCGAGTATGAAGTATGCTTCCGAGAAGGCAATGTCTTCCGAAATGCAGCATCATAAGGGTGAGGATATCATCGGCTGTATCATAAGGTATGCACCGGTGTATACCTTAAACTTCACCGATAACCTCATGGTGAAGTTAACAGACCCTAAGGACGGCTCTCTTTTCGTGTATGGCGAGGGACAGTACGGCTTCCAGTTCTGTTGCGTACATAACCTTGTTGATTTCATTCTCTGCTTTATCAAGAATGCCGATTCAACAAGATATTCGGGAGTATATAACGTGAGCGACAAGCTCCTCACTACCGCTGCCGATATCATTACTTTCATGCGTGAGCATCACCGCCTCGGAGCTGTAATGCAGAAATCCTCTTCCGGAGCGGTATCATCGAAGATAAAAGGCATATTCGGAGCGAGCAAGGAGGAGAAGCAGAATTACCGCTATCTTGATCTGAGCAAGCATGAAAACAACAATATGCTCGACTGCACACGTGCGTCAAAGTTCGTTACGTTCAGGTGGGATATACATAACACCAAGTAAAATATGCAAGCCCCTTGTGTCAAAAGACACAAGGGGCTTTTTATGCTTATTTATTCTATTATCGTGTAATTGTCAGCAGCGTTCTCCTTTGTAGCGTGTTCAGCAACGCTCAGGACCTTTACTTTAAGCGGGCGTGTACCCATATTTATCTCGATGATATCGCCCACCTTTACGTCGTAGGAAGCCCTTGCGGCTTTGCCGTTCACGACTACCTTTTCAGCGTCGCAGGCTTCGTTTGCAACTGTGCGGCGCTTGATAAGGCGGGTGACCTTGAGGTATTTATCCAGTCTCATATATTCCTTCCTTATACAGAATATGGAAAACAAACGGGGACAGAAGACTGTCCCCGTTATATTCATTACTTTTTCTTCTTCTTGCTGTTCTTTACAGTGTTAACAGCTTCCTTGAGACCTCTGCCAGCCTTGAAAGCGGGAGCCTTGCAAGGAGGGCAAACCATCTTAGCCTTTGTCTTGGGGTTGATGCAGGTCTTTTCGCCTCTCTCACGAACCTCGAAAGTACCGAAGCCTGTGATGGAAACCTTGTCGCCCTTTACGAGAGCTTCCTGGATAGATGAAAGTGTAGCCTCAAGTGCTGCTGCAGCGTCCTTCTTTGTGCAGCTTGCCTTCTCTGCGATAGAGTTGATGAGTTCAGTCTTTGTCATTTTTACGTTCCTCCATTTTACTGATAATTGATTTTGCCTTGTCCCAAAAAACGTCAAGCTCTTCAATAGGAAGATCCTTCATATCGAGTTTTTCCGCAGAAGTAAGATCTTCTGTGACGGAAAAGCGCTTGATAAACTTTTCCGTAGCGGATTTAAGTGCTAACTCGGCGTCAACACCGAGGTGACGAGCTGCATTTACGCACGAGAAAAGCAGATCGCCGATCTCTTCTTCGATATTAGCCTTATCGCCGTTGGCGATAGCAGCGTCCAGTTCTGCCTTTTCATTTCCGATACAAGCTACTGCATCCTCAGCGCAGCGAAAATCCATACCTGCGCGCATTGCTCTTTTGCCTACCTTCTGAGCTCTCATAAGAGCCGGAAGTGACTTGGCAACGCTTGTTAGCGTATCAGTATATCGTTCCTGTCCCTTTGTTTCCATTTTTATGGCGTCCCAGTTCTTCAGCACCTGGTCGGTGGTATTTGCCGTAACGTCACCGAAAACGTGGGGGTGGCGGATGATTAGCTTCTTGCAGACTTCGTCGCACACATCGTCGAAAGTAAACGTACTTGTTTCTTCCTCGATCCTGCAATGGAAAACTACCTGAAGCAGAACGTCGCCCAGCTCTTCACGAAGAAGCGCCTTGTCGTCAAGGTCGATAGCTTCTATGACCTCGCAGGTCTCTTCTATGAAGTCACTTTTGATAGACTTGTGGGTCTGCTCTCTGTCCCAGGGGCAGCCGCCCTCGCCTCTCAAAAGCCTGACTATATCGAGCAGATCGCTGATCGAGTAATGATCTTTCTGCTGATAATCAACCATAGGAAAACACTTCCTTAATGACGGGCTATGTAATATAATACCCTAAAATTTGTCAAATTGCAACCTATTTTTTACAATTTCGTCAATTTTGTAGAATAAAAGGTTTTACTTAGTTGTGGTTTGTATATTTTTGCCATATAATTACTCTCGGTTATATATAAGTAAATATAAAAACCTGATTATTTTCCTACCTGTCTACAAATCCGACCTTATGGAAAGCTTTTGAAACTATCCTTCCGGAGTACCTCAGAGCCTTCTGCGCACCCTCTGAATAACACTCCTTCAGGTAAGCCTTATCGGCGCTGAGCTTTGCGAACTCAGTACGGACAGGTTCAAGGTGGTCTGCAACAGCTTCGCCAACGGCGAGCTTGAAGTCGCCGTAGCCCTTTCCTGCGAATTCAGACTCTATAGCCTTGAAGTCCTTGCCGGTAACGCAGGAGTATATAGTCATAAGGTTATTTATGCCGTCCTTGCCCTCACGGTAGCATATCTCAGCCTCGCTGTCGGTGACGGCTCTCTTGAATTTGCGCACGATAGTGTCCTTATCGTCGAGGATAAGTATGCAGGCATTGGGGTTCTCGTCGGATTTTGACATCTTCTTTGTGGGCTCCTGCAGTGACATTATCTTTGCGCCTACCTCCGGGATATAAGGCTCCGGGAGGGTAAAGAAGTCGCCGTAGCGCTGGTTGAAGCGCTGAGCGATATTTCTTGCCAGCTCAAGATGCTGTTTCTGGTCAACGCCTACCGGTACGAGATCCGCGTTGTAGGCGAGGATATCCGCAGCCATGAGGGTAGGGTATGTGAACAGACCTGCGTTTATATCGTCCGGGTGTTTCTGGCTCTTGTCCTTGAACTGTGTCATACGTGAGAGCTCGCCGAACTGTGTATTGCATCCGAGTATCCAGTTGAGCTCTGCGTGAGTGGGAGCGTGGCTCTGTATAAAGAGTATCGACCTCTGCGGGTCAACGCCGCAGGCCATGAGCAGAGCATATGAATTGAGAGTATTCTGACGGAGCTTTGCAGGCTCCTGTCTTACGGTTATAGCGTGCATATCAACAACGCAGTATATGCAGTTGTACTGTTCCTGCAGAGCGCCCCAGTTTCTTACGGCGCCGATATAGTTGCCGAGAGTGAAGGTGCCTGTAGGCTGGATACCGCTGAATATCAGCTTTTTATCGTCCATTAGAGGTTCTCCTTACTGATTTGCTTCTTCTCTTCTGAGAGCGTCGTCCTTGAGCTGACAGTTTCTGATCTCATTGAGAACGCGCTGATAGAGAACGTAGAATGAGCGAAGCTCCTTCTCCTCTTCGGGGATAAGG
This sequence comes from Ruminococcus sp., assembly GCF_016287535.1. GTDB lineage: Bacteria > Bacillota > Clostridia > Oscillospirales > Ruminococcaceae > Ruminococcus. The sequence goes on along the minus strand of NZ_JAEFAJ010000011.1, from coordinate 32,049 downwards.
CCTTCAGCTATCTGAGTCTTGTATACTCCGCCTTTTGTGAGGAGGAATATATTGTTTGTCTTGCCTTTGGGAAGGTCGTAAGCCTTTGTCTTTTCAGCCTTTGGCATGAGCTGACCTGCGTTTGCAACGAGGGCGTGAGCAGCCTGAACGAGATTTCTGTATCTCTGTGAAGCTCCGGTGTACTCGCCGCCGTTGTTGAAGTAGATATTAGCGGCTCCGTTGATGAAACATACCATAGTGGTAAGCACCTCTGAGGACATGGGGATATCGATAACGACTCCGAAAACATCGTCCCTCTTCAGCTTGATGATATCATTGAAATACTCGGCAGGGAAATTTATCGCCTGACCTCTTGTCATGAGATATTTCTGTGTGACATTATATCTGTCTGTCATTCTGTTTGGCATAGTGGATTATCCTTTCAGTGTAATTTCTTGGGGTATATAAATATTTTGGCGGTTTACTGTGTATACGGCGTTCGCAATTGCTTATTATACCACAAATCCAAATTCGGTCAAGATCAAGACAAGCGCCATGAATGGCGGCCCTGACAGGATTTGTATTTGTGGTTCCGGACAATTACGCAAACGCCCGGCAGTCTCCGACCACCCAAAAAGTTATTTACCCATTTCTTTTTTTTCAATCGAGCATTTCCTTTGTCATCCGGGCGAGTATTTCCATGCCCTTCTTTATCTGCTCGTTTGTAGGTGTGGAATAATTGAGTCTGAACGAGTGGCTTACCTCGTCCTGCTCTATGCTGAACGAATTTCCGGGAACGACTGCTATCTTGTATTCCTGAACAGCCTTTTTGCAGAATTCGTTCATATCGCAGTTCTCCGGGAGGTCGCACCATACGAAGAGACCGCCCTGAGGCTTGATATAGTTTATCTTCTTTGAGAACTCATTGTCTATGTAGCCGCACATGAGGTCGCACTTTTCCTTGTAGATAGCGCGGAGCTTTTTGAAATGAGCTTCTCTGTCAACTGTGGACATGAACCTGTAGGATACTACCTGAGCCCACATATTCGAGTGTACGTCAGCGACCTGCTTGCAGACTACCATTTTCTGTATTACCGGTGCCGGAGCGGAGCAGTAGCCTGTTCTGAAGCCTGAGGATATGATCTTTGAGAATGTGCTGGAGTATATTACTCTACCCTCGGTGTCGAAGCTCTTTATGCATGGAACATTCTCGCCTGCGAAGCGGAGCTCGCCGTAGGGGTCGTCCTCAAGTATGATGAAGTCGTACTTGCAGGCAAGGTCGTATACAGCCTTTCTCTTTGCAAGTGACATGGTTTTGCCAGTAGGATTCTGGAAGTTGGGTATAACGTAGAGGAGCTTGACGTTCTTCTCTGTTTTGAGAGCGTTTTCCAGCTTTCCGAGATCGATGCCGTCGTCCTCCATCTCAATGCCTTTGAGGTGGACGTTATATGAGCGGAAAGCGTTGAGGGAGCCGATGAAGCTCGGAGACTCAACGAGCAGAGTGTCGCCTTCGTTGAGGAGCACCTTGCAGGCAAGCTCGTTAGCCTGCTGACCGCCCGATGTTATGATGAGATCGTCGAATTCCTTATGGAAGCAGCCTTTTTCGGTCATCCAGCTCTTGAGAAGGTCACGGAGAGGAGTATAGCCCTCGGTCACGCTGTACTGGAGAGCGAGTATAGGGTCGTCTCTGAGAAGCTCTGCGGAGATCTCAGCGATGCGCTCCTTGGGGAAAGCCTCTGGAGCAGGATTTCCTGCCGCGAAGGATATTACTTCCGGATCTGACGTGAATTTCAGTATTTCTCTGATGGCTGAAGCCTGAAGCTTGCTTACCTTGTCTGAGAATTTATATTCCATGATAAAAACCAGCCTTTCATATTTCTGAATGATATATAGTTGAAATAGTTATCATTGTATGTGGAACGATACAGTATATAAAATCAGTCCATTTTATATTATATCACATAATTCAGAATTCTGCAACATATATTTTTGTGAAAAAGGGATTTTTGGTATGCAAAAAGTCAAAAGGGAGGCGTTTCGGACTGAAAAAGCAGAATTTCATCAAGGGCTCGATAATACTGATGATATCGGCAGCGGCAGCGAAAATACTCGGTGCGGTGTTCAGGATACCGCTCACCAATATACTTGGCGGTATAGGAATGAGCTATTTCAGCTGCGCGTACAGTCTGTTCATGCCGGTGTATGCTCTGACCGTTACCGGACTGAGTTCAGCAGTGGCGCGTATGACGGCTCAGAGCACAGCCCTCGGTATGTACGCCAACGCCCGTAAGGTACGCCGTGAAGCTCTTATGATCTTTTCGGCTGCAGGACTCGCAGGGAGCCTGCTGATACTTCTTCTTGCCAAGCCGTTCAGTCTTTATTTTACCGGCAGCACTGAGGCGTCGGCGGCGGTAGCCATGATAGCTCCGGCTGTATTTTTCGGATGTATAACCGCGGTGGAGCGCGGCTACTATGAGGGCATGAGCAATATGTACCCCACTGCTCTGTCACAGGCGGCGGAGAGCGTTGTAAAGGCGGCTGCGGGACTGTTCCTGTGCAGCTACGTTACCGCACATCCGGTCATGGTAATGAGTTTTTTTCCGGGAGTCACGGATATACGCGGGGCAGCCGCGGCGGCAGGAATACTCGGCGTCACGCTTTCCACGGCAGGAGCGGTGCTTTTTTTTGCTGTGATGCGGCTTTTTATTCATGCTCCGCAGGGCGGCGAGACCTTTACCATGAGCAGAAAAGCTATCGCAGGTGAGCTTTTCTCGACGGCTCTTCCCATCGGAGTAAGCGCACTTGTGACCAATCTCACAGCTCTTGTTGATATGTGGACTGTGATATGGTGCATATCCCGTTTCGGCAGCCCTGCGGCAGCTCCGACAGGAATATCCGAAGGAGAGCTGCCGCAGTTTATATACGGTTCGTTTGCGGGCATAGCGCTTACTGTATTCAGTCTTGTGCCGTCGGTGACGAATATGCTCGGCAAGGGAGCTCTTACCTGCATAGCCTCCGCCCGCGGCAGCGGTGACAAAGGAGCTCTTGAGCAAGGCACAATGCAGGCGCTTCTGACTTCTTCGGTCATATCTGTTCCCGCTGCGGCAGGGATATTCGTGCTTGCGCCTCAGATACTGGCTTTTCTCTATCCACGCCAGTCTGACGAAGCCGCACTGTGTACGTCTCCCCTCAGGTATCTCATGGCAGGTATGGTATGTCTGTGCGTGTCCTATCCGCTTTTCAGTATGCTTCAGGCAGTGGGGAAGCCTGCTGCGCCGCTGAAAATAATGCTTGCCGGGACTGCGGTGAAGCTTATCTGCAATCTTCTTTTCATACCCTTTATGGGCGTTGACGGAGCGGCGCTCTCCACTTCTGTATGCTATGTGCTCATTCTTGCAGCTTCGCTGTGGACATATATCAGGGCTTCGGGAGTAAGGCTGAGGTTTTCACCCTTCGGAAGAGTGATGTATTCGGGAGCTATGTGCGGCGGTTCGGCATACCTTGCGGCCTGTGCGGCTGAACGCTTTGGAGCACCCGTATTTGCGGTTATAGGAGCGTCTGCGGCTGTCGGCGGGACCGTGTATATAGTGCTTCTGAGAGTGCTTTCCGTGCTTCCGGAAAGCTGTTCCGGACGCGGTTAGTGGAATTTTGTTGACGTAGCTGTAATATATGCTTTTTTATGTTTAAAAGCGTCAAAAAACTGTATGCTGATTGTTATAATCTCTGAAAATACAGTGAGTATATTGCAAAAATGTGTGAAAAGTGCTACAATAATAATATGAAAAGAACCTGTTAAGGGGACAGGGGAGGTTAGTAAAATGAAAGGAACAATAATAAGAGTTATAGCAGCCGCAGCGGCATTATCACTGATACTTGCGCCCTCAGTGTCAAGGGTGTATGCAGGACCTGCAGCCGGAGATCCGTACCAGTTTGATGAAGGAATTGATCCGGATAATTCAAAGATCAGACCTACACTGTCATTGAGTCAGATAGAGCTCCCGCTGAACAAGGCGAAGGAAGAGCCCGAACAGAAGATAGAAATGACAGTTAACGGTGCAGAGGGTAAGTATTCTTCCACGGGTATACACGTCAAGTTTGATGACAGACTGATAATACTGGACGACGACGGCGATTATGCCGAGAGCGGTCCTGCGCTGTCAAGGATAGGCATGATAGAGAATTCAGCCGACTGGATAGATGAGAACGACGTGCCCCACGGCGTGTTCGTAATGACAGGCGCTTCTTCAAACAAGGGCAAGGACGGCGTCATGTGGATATTCAATGTATGCCTGCCTGAAGATGTAAAGGAAGGCGATGTATATCCCATAGAGATATACTATCAGAAGGCCAAGAATTCCAGCGATATGTTCACGAATCTTTCGCAGGACAAGCAGGGCAGACTCATGGACGCATGGGTATTTACCCGCGGAATCGAGCAGGGTTATATAAAAATAACCGCTGAAGAGCCTACAACTGTTCCTGAGCCTGAAATAAACCTGAAGAACGGAGATCCTACAGGTGACGGGATCATAGACGCGGTAGACGCTTCATATATGATGGCGAATTATGCAAAGATCTCAACTGTCGGCTATGAACCGACGGAAGAGGAAATGTATACCTGCGACGTTAATAAGGACGGCATGATAGACGCAGTGGACGCTTCTATAGTTCTTGCGTACTATGCATATGTGTCAGCAGGAGGAGAACTCAGCTTTGATGAGTTCGCTGTATTATGATTTCTTCTGTGACAAGCCATAGACAGATAAAAAGAAAGCCCGCGCAAGCGGGCTTTCTTGATGCTTATTTGATTACCGACGGATCGGGAGCGCTGATATTTTCAGCCGTCACGGCAAACTTGATGACCGTGCCCTTGTCGTTGGGGTTGCTTCCTGTCGGGAAGAAGCAGACGGTGAAATCGTTCACGTCCTTCCGGAGAACGAATCCGCCCACGATACCGCTGAACTGACCGTTTGACGGGATATCGAAGGGATCGAGGAAGTATTTGTCCTTTTTGAAGATCTCTCCTGCGTAGAGCTGGCTGCGCACGTCAGAATATACGTCGGTGCCGTCTGCAAGCTGTATATAGAAGTTGTTGAGTGTACTGAGAGTATAAGCGGTATCAGTATTGTTCCTGAGGTCGATATCAAAGTAAACGAATTTTTCGCTGTCATCAGAATCGGGAACTATTACGGATTTAAGAGTGAAGGATGTATCATTCTCTGTTATCTCGCTTCCGATGACGCCCTTTATCTCATGTGAACCGATGGGGTCAACCGGAGTTGTGTTTTTTGTGGGTATGATATCCTCTAAAGAATCTGTTGTATTGTTTTTGCTGTTATCCATACATCCTGCTGAAACAGCAGCTGTGATGAAGGCTGCAAGAATGAGCGCGGCAGCTTTTTTTATTTTCATTGTTTTCTCCTCCGTTGTATCATGGACCGTATAACGGTATATATTTATTTTTGGCACATATAGTATATCACAACTGTGCATTGAATGTCAAGTGATGATTATTTATTGCTGAAAACCGAAAAAATTTGAATGCCTACTTGAAAACATAGTAAACCTATGGTATAATAGAATACAGATTCCCGGAAAGGACGTGTAACACTTTATGAAGATATCTACCAAAGGAAGATATGCACTGAGAATGCTTTATGACCTTGCTCTGCACTGTGAAGAGGGTTATGTTTCCCTTAAAGATATAGCTGACAGACAGGGAATATCCAAGAAGTACCTTGAACAGATAGTTCCGCTGCTCAACAAGACGGGTCTCCTCAGGACCAACCGAGGAAACAAGGGCGGATATATGCTGGCAGGCAAAGCGGAAGAAGTGACTGTCGGCGATATCCTCAGAGCTACAGAGGGAAGTCTCGCACCTGTAGCCTGCCTTGAATTTGAACCGAATGAATGTCCGAGAGTGAGCGAGTGCGCGACCCTGTACGTATGGGAAGGGCTGTACAAGGCAGTGAACGAATATCTTGACAGCGTGACACTCAGGGATATAATCGACCGCGGCGTAAGCATTTCAGGCGATTACTGCATATAAAGCCATGGCAGATGCGGTCACAAAGGGCATGATAGCCGATTCGGGCTTGCATGACTATAAAATAGACTTGATAAGTATTGATTATACGGCTTCAAAGCTTGTTATTATGCTGAAAGACTTAAAGGGCGGCGATGCCGAGCTTGTTGTCTGTCCGTTTTCGGAGCTTAACATCACACATGACGAGCCGTGGGGCAAGGGCAGCTATATAGTCTCATCGGAGCTTACGTCGGAGGGCGGCAGAGAGACTATGCTCCTTGAACTCAATTCGGGAGACAGCATAACAGTTAAATACGCATGAAAAAAGGGAGTGATAATGTTTTTATCACTCCCTTTCGGCATATATTATTTCTTGATATTATTCAAACATAGGAGTTGAGAGATAACGCTCACCTGTATCGGGAAGCAGAGCAACTATGGTCTTGCCCTTGTTTTCGGGACGCTTTGCAAGCTGTATAGCAGCCCATACTGCCGCACCCGATGAGATACCCACCAGTACGCCCTCATTTCTTACGATAGCCTTGCCTGTCTCAAATGCGTCCTCATTTGAAACCGTGATCACCTCGTCGTATATCTTTGTATTGAGAGTTTCCGGCACAAAGCCTGCGCCGATACCCTGTATCTTGTGGGGACCTGCCTTGCCCTCGGAGAGCACAGGAGAGCTTTTGGGCTCAACAGCAACGATCTTGACATCTGGATTCTTTGATTTGAGGTAAGCGCCTGTACCGCTGACAGTACCGCCTGTGCCTACGCCTGAAACGAAGATATCGACTTTTCCGTCGGTATCGTCCCATATCTCAACGCCTGTTGTCTTTTCGTGTATAGCCGGATTTGCGGGATTAGTGAACTGTGAAGGGATAAAGCTGCCCTTTATTTCCTGAGCGAGCTCCTCAGCCTTGGCGATAGCGCCCTTCATGCCCTTTGAACCGTCCGTGAGCACCAGCTCTGCACCGTAAGCTTTCATGAGGTTGCGGCGCTCTATGCTCATGGTCTCCGGCATAGTGATGATAAGGCGGTAGCCTCTTGAAGCGGCTACGGCAGCAAGACCGATACCGGTGTTACCGCTGGTAGGCTCGATGATAACGCTGCCTTCTTTGAGTATGCCCTTTGCCTCGGCGTCGTCTATCATAGCTTTTGCAACTCTGTCCTTGACGCTTCCTGCCGGGTTGAAGTATTCGAGCTTAGCAAGTACAGTAGAACTGAGCTCGTTTATTTTTTCTGTGTTTGTGAGTTCAAGAAGCGGAGTGCCGCCGATCAGGTCTGTGATCTTTTTATAGATTTTCATAATAATATCTCCTTTATATGATTATTTTATTCATCAGTCTTTATATATGTGCTTTAAGCGGCAACATCGCATTGAACAGCGTTTCATGCAGCACACCTCCAAACAATATTGATATCACCTATATGTTTGATATGATTATATTATAACAGCTGAATTTACATTTGTCAACCCTTTTTTTGATTTTTTCACTGCAAAGCAAAAAGCCCGGAAGCAATCCGCGCTGAACTGCTTCCGGGCTGTATTTTTTTATTCTGCTATCAGTTGGAGCCTGTCTGTGTACCCTTGGCGATCTTGGCGTAATCGCCTGCAGCGCTGAGGCTTACGATATCCATAGCGTTTGAGTCATAGTATACCCATACGAGCATACCTGCGAGACCGGGATTGTTCTTGAGGTTGATGTAGTAATCAACTGTATCTCCTGCCTTTGCGGAGACATTGTCGCCGTATGCAACGAATCCGGACTCACCTGAAACATTCTGAGGGTCGATGGAGCCGCCGACTCTGATGTCGCCCTGGATAACCTTGGGCTTCTGTGAAACGCCGCGGAGGCTTGAGAAGTCAGGGGTGAATCTTACAGCGTAATCCTTTTCAGGGATATTGTCCTTGAGCTTGAAGGTCACCTTGATGAACTGGTCGTTGAATGCATAACCGTCCTGAGTAATCTTTACGCCGTTCTTTTCGGTATCCTTGTCAGGATCTACGGAGATATCGATCCAGAGACAGTATCTCTTGTCGATCTTGCTTACATATTCATCGGAAGCTTCTGTAGCCTTTGTGATGATCTCTGTAACTACCTGACCCTGAGCGTCTGTAGCCTTCTCTCCGTTTGCCTCAGTTACCTCAACTATTTCGGTAGCGGGCTGTGCAGATGTGGGATCCTCGCCGGAGAGACCGTCGTTGCCTGCGGGCATTCCGGTCGCAGCGAAATCTTCGAGAGAACCGGACTGGAAAGGAGTAACGACAACATTTCCTTTATCATCCTTTATCTGGTCGATCTCGATATCGGGAGTTGCGGACTGCTGATCGGAAGCAGCGGTAGTGGTAGTCTTGTCAGAGCTGCCGTTGTTTGAGCCCTGCTCCTTTGAAGCGAGACATGATGTAAATGAAGTAAGAGCAACGCAGAGAACAGCTGCCAGTGCGATCGCTTTTTTTCTTGAATCAAACATAGTTTTCTATCCTTTCATAAGGGATGAATTTTTTTGCGGAGAAATATGCACCGCTCATCTTATATTAATTATACACACGCTGCAATTGTTTGTCAAGCCGAAGCCGGAATTGTAATCAATTATTTGACAAAGAGACACAGTTTCACCACTTTTGTTTCACTGTTTTGTCATTTTTATTTGCCGGGCAGACGTTAATTATGAAAATAAAAAATATGGAAACAGGTCAGTTTATTGGCAGATTAATATATAAAAACGTGGGTTTTCAACGTATATTAGTCGAAATGCCGTATTGCAAAGAACGCCGGAGCGTGATATAATTATAGTAAGTGTTTTTAGTTTGCTTTCGGTGTTATATCGGGGGCATTGAGGGAAAGGACATTTGACAATGGGAAAAAAGGCAATGGCGCTCTTCACAGCCGCAGCGATGCTGCTGCCTGGCGTGTCATGCGCAAAGAAAGGCGGATCGTCTGCGCTGTCAGAAAAAGAAAAAGAGACAGTAACGCAGGAGGCAACGACTGCCGCTACCGAGGAGGAAACTATAGAGATGGCGACCGAGCATATAAGCCCAGTTGAGACCGTTTCAGCGATTATCGGCTCTCAGATGACCGACAGGAGGACCATCGGAAGAGCTCAGGGAAGTAATACGGCAAAATTCCCGCTTGCAGACCTGATAGACGAAGGGGACAGGATCATTTCCTTTACATTCGTTGTTTATTCAGGCGACGGAGCAAGCAGTATAGGCGAGTTCAAGGGCGGCTGCGGAATATCGGTTGACGATAAGTGCGCGGCGGCTACACATAAGGGCTGGTATCAGTCAGAGGAGTTCACAGCGCCCACACAGGGCACATACGGCGAGATAACATGGAACGTACCGGATGAACTTAAGGATTATATCCACGAGAGCGGAGAAGTAATGTTCGGCTACTGGTGGGGAAACTGTGAGAGCCTGAGGATAGAAAATGTGATATGTACTCTTGAAAGAACAAGGGAAGTGCCTGTTGACGGTGCCGGCATAGCAAAATCAGGCGAGAGCGTGAATTATTCTGAAGGCGACAGGACAGTGCGCGTCCCCCTTGACTTTATCCCCTCAGGCATGGTGCCGGAGGTCGTAACATTCAGTATAGAATCAGACGGCAGGCTCGGAAAATTCACCGGCGCTTTCGGTATAAACTCATCGGCAGGCGAATATACTGACGGTGATACAGCCGTGTTTACCGACGATTCCGCGCTCGACCTCGTGTGGTTCGTACCGGACAAGGCAAAGGGCTATATAGCCGACGGCAATGAACTGCTGTTCAAATATTGGTGGAGCGAACAGCCGTCTGTTACATTAAAGAGCATAAACGTGAAGTACAGCACCGGAACAGGCGATTATCCTGCTCCGGAGACCAAACCTGTGCTGGAAGTGGCTACTGAGACAGCAGCCCACAGTCTGAACGGATTCCGCAGCGCAGCTGAGATAGTATCAGATATAAAGGTCGGCTGGAACCTCGGAAATACCCTTGACAGCTACAATACCGGCAAAAAAGGTCTCAGCACCGAAGTGGGCTGGGGCAATATGAAAACTACGAAGGAAATGATACAGTCCGTAAAAAGCGCGGGCTTCAATGCTGTAAGGATACCTGTAACGTGGGCAGAGCATATGGACGGAGATTTGATACGGAAGGAATGGCTCGACCGTGTGCAGGAGGTAGTTGACTACGCCTACAGCGAGGACCTTTTCGTGATACTGAATATGCATCACGACGACTATATATGGTTCGATCCGCAGGCGGCTTCATATGAGGAGGACAGCGCACGTCTCAAAAAGATATGGGAGCAGATAGCAGAGCGCTTCGCAGACTATGACGACCGCCTTCTCTTTGAGGGAATGAACGAGCCAAGGACCGTCGGTTCATCAATGGAGTGGATGGGCGGAACCAAGGAAGAACGCAGGATAGTCAACAAGTATGCCAGGGATTTTGTGAGCACAGTCCGGGCAAGCGGCGGAAAGAACGCCGACAGATCCCTCATTGTTACTTCATACGCGGCTTCTGCCGACAGTGTGGCTATAAACGATATGTCAGTACCGGGCGTAAAAAACGTCATATTCAGCGTTCATTATTACGCTCCGTGGAACTTTGCCGAGGGAAATGAAACGGTATTCACCGAGAGCGGCAAGGGCGAGCTTGAAGCCAAGTTCTCGGAGCTGAAGCAGAAGTTCATTGACAAGGGCATACCTGTTATCATTGACGAGTTCGGCTGTGTAAACGCTGCCGACGCGGCTACAAGAAGCAGCTATTATACATATTACATAAGCGCAGCCAAGTCCAAGGGCATAAAGTGCTTTGTATGGGACAACGGCAAGATGAGCGGCGAGTCAAGCTTCGGCATATTCAACCGCGGAGCCCTTTCATGGGTGGGAAATGTCCTCAGCGCTATTATGGAAGGTGCAAAATAATACTTCATAAAATGCGGAGCTTTGCTCCGCATTTTTTTACGTGAAATAGCTGTTCCGGGCTGAAAACAAATCTTTCCGCTTGACATTGCACAAAAAATATTATATAATCAGCGTATAAGATTTTATCTGAGGAGGTCAAAAACATGAAAAAAATAATCTCAGCATTCATTTCAACAGTTCTTGGAGTTACAGCTCTCTCATCAGTCACAGCAGTGGCGGCAGACAAAGACAGCATGGTACTGCTCGGAGACAGCATAGCTGCAGGATATACGAGGAAGGGCGACGTAGAGCATAATTACGGCGAGATATGCGGCGACTATCTCGGCTGCGACGTATTCAACTACGCAAAGGTCGGCGATACGACCGATGATATGCTCGAAAAGCTCGCAGGATTCAGCGCTGAACAGAACAAGAACCTTTCAGATGCGGAGTATGTTGTCATTTCCGTAGGCGGCAACGATATAATGGGCTATATCGCAAAGTATATGCTCGATTATGCGGAGCGCAAGGATTTCTTCAACGAGGGCTATTCCGCAAAGGATGTTCCCGAACATCCGAATGTTGCGGATATGACAAGAATGATAGATGTAAACGCTGTCAAGGAGCGTATGCAGGGCTCATATACCGAAGCCATGAGCTTCAGCACCGAGATAGGAAATCTGAGCAGTGATATATGCGGAAGTTATGACAAAAAAGCAAAGACGTACAGCGGCGGATATATCGGAGACCATGTGATAACCAATGTACAGAAGGCAGTTGACAGCATAAAGAAGACAAATCCGAACGCAAAGGTATATGTTCAGACTATATTCCAGCCTGTACAGCTTGAGCCGTCATATGTCAGCACAAAATACGGAAAGGGCTCAAATGCCTCATTGATGCTCAGCGTTGTCAGACTTGAGCTTGAGAACATCATGAAGTCCTATTCCGACCAGCTTGCAGACGTAAGCGGTATAGAAGTAGTGGACGTATGGGATCAGTTCACATCATACAACGGAGAGATAGGCAGCGGAAAGACCGCTTATGATATGCTCAGTACGAACAATCCAGGCAATACACATTACTTTGTGGACATACAGGCAGAAAAGCTCTCTGATATCGACGTTCACCCGAATCAGAGCGGACACGTTGCTATCGCGGCTGCCATTCTTGAAAAGATAGGCAAGCTCCACGACGATACAGGACTTCTCAGCAGTACCTTTGAGAGCCTCAGCGACAAGAGCAGCTATCCGGAGCACGCGCTTGCGACTTATAAAAAGGTAGCAGGTGAACAGCAGCCTTCCGCAAAGTCAGGCGATGTAAATTCCGACGGCTTCGTTGACGCGGTAGACGCTTCCAGCGTTCTTGCAGAGTATGCAAAGCGTTCCACAGGCGAAGGCAGCTTCACGGACGCACAGGCAAAGCTTGCTGACGTTGACGTCAACGGTATCGTTGATTCCGTTGACGCTTCAAAGATACTTGCATACTATGCATATCTTTCTTCCAGTACCGGTTCAGTCAAGCCAATAGAAGAATTTATAAAGACATTATGATAAGGACGTTATAATTGTTCAGCGGACAGTTGACTACTGTCCGCTGCTTCATACATTAAGGAGAACGGACAATGAAAAAAATGTATTTCGTGGTTAATCTTCTTGCAGGAAAAGCTGTCATGAACAAAAAGCTCGGTGCAGTTATTGATGAATTCATCAAGGACGACTTCAACGTAACGGTACACATCACTCAGAGCGCAGATGACGCTGCGGAGCAGGCTGCATATGCCTGCAGGCACGGCTATGACCTGCTTGTTGCGGCAGGCGGTGACGGTACGCTGAGCCAGTGCCTTCAGGGAGTCATGAGATGCGAAAACAGGATACCCATCGGATATGTGCCTTCGGGCTCTACGAATGATTTTGCAAAGAGTCTCGGTATACCCTCTGACCAGCTGAAAGCTGCGGCTGCCATAGCGCACGGAGAACCTGTTCTCTGCGATGTGGGCAGCTTCAACGACAGCTATTTCTCCTATGTCGCAGCCTTCGGAGCTTTTACGAATATCACCTACGAAACGCCCCAGAAGATCAAGAATATTTTCGGACACGCAGCCTATATCGCGGACTGCGCCGCTCACATCGGCAGCATAAAGGCAAAGCCTCTGCGTATAGAATATGAAGGCAATGTGATAGAGGACGAATTCATATACGGCATGATCACGAATACATCTTCTGTGGCGGGTATGATAAATCTGACAGATTTTCTGCTTGACGACGGATTGTTTGAAGTCACTCTCGTAAGAAAGCCGAAAAATCCTGCCGACCTCGGAATGACTGCCCTTGCTCTCCTGAAAAATGATATCTCCGACAAAAATATAATTTTCTTCCGCACCAATGAAGTTACGGTCACAAACCTTTCCGAAGAGCCCTTCACGTGGACGAGGGACGGAGAGTACGGCGGCATGGAAAAAGAGAACCGCTTATACTGCTACAGGAGAGCGGTGCCTTTTATAGTGTGCGGAAAGGAAGAGCTCCCATTAGAAGTGAATCAGCAATGAAAAAGATATACGGAAATAAGCAGCTCCTTGACGTACTGTCGGGTATGGCTGCAAGCGGCAGGACCGCTCATTCGGTAATAATAAGCGGCGAAAAGGGCAGCGGCAGAAAGCTTGTCGCAAAGTATTATACTATGGCGCTTATGTGCGAGTCACCCGATAACGGAAAGCCCTGCGGTGTGTGCAATGCCTGCCGCAATGTGGAAAATGATATCCACCCTGATGTGATATATCCCGAAAAGACAGGAAAGCTCGGCAATTACAGCGTGGCGACCGCACGTGACGTTATAGCTGACGCATATGTCAGACCAAACAACAGAAGCGGCTGCAAGGTGTATATTTTCGCCGACTGCCGCAATGTTGACGCAAGAACGCAGAACACTCTGCTGAAGCTTATCGAGGAACCGCCGGAGTATGCGTATTTCATATTTACCTGCGGTTCAAAGAATGAGTTCCTTGCGACTATAATATCCCGCTGCGTGTGCTTCAGCACGTCTCTGTGCACTGAGGAGGAAGCCGCCGAAGCCCTTGCCGGGAGCGGATACGGTCAGCAGGAGATAAGAGCTGCCGTCAGCTGCTTCCACGGCAATATCGGTATGTGCGAGGAATATATAAACGATGAGAAAGTACGGAAGAGCGTGGATTTGACAAAATCGCTCGCCGATAGTATAATAAGAAAAGATGAGTATGCTCTCTCTGTGGGACTTTTCTCACTTGGCCGCGAGCGCGGTGAAGTCAGAGAGCAGCTTGTGATGCTCGACAAGCTTGTGCGTGACGCGGCTGTACTGGCAAAGGACAGCAAAGCACAGACAATAGGCTGCTTCCGTGAGGGAGCCGCGGCGCTGTCACAGTCCGTGACCGCTTTTCAGTCTGCGCGTATTCATTCGTGTATAGAAAACGCATGGAGAGCTGTTGAGAACAATGTGAGCATACCGCTGGCGCTTACGGCGCTGGGCGCTGAGATAATGGAGATAGTCGGATAGACTTTCAGATAGGAGCTTCTATGAAAGAAATAGTCGGAGTACGCTTCAAGAGCGTAGGAAAAATATATTACTTCTCACCGGGAGATATAAAGGCTGAGGTGGGCGACCACGCCATAGTTGAGACTGTACGCGGCGTGGAGTGCGGAGAGGTAGTGATCGCAAACCGCCAGATAGACGACGAGATGGTAACATCTCCGCTGAAGCCTATAATCAGACTCGCGGACGAGAACGACATGAAGACCGTTGAGAAGAACAAACAGCGAGAGAAGGACGCATTCAGGATATGCGAGGAAAAGATAGCCTTCCGCAAGCTCAGTATGAAGCTGGTGGACGTTGAGTGTACCTTTGACAACAACAAGCTGCTTTTCTATTTCACAGCCGAGAACCGCGTGGACTTCCGCGAGCTGGTCAAGGACCTTGCGGCTGTATTCAGAACAAGGATAGAGTTGCGTCAGATAGGAGTCCGGGACGAGGCAAAGATACTTGGCGGACTGGGTATATGCGGCAGGGAATTCTGCTGTAAGGGATATATGGGAGATTTCCAGCCCGTGTCCATAAAAATGGCAAAGGAGCAGGGGCTTTCACTGAATCCCACCAAGATATCAGGTACCTGCGGCAGACTGATGTGCTGCCTTAAAAACGAACAGAACGCATACGAAGCCCTTCTGAAGATCACTCCCAAGGTTGGAGCTATAGTAGTTACTCCGGACGGCGACAGGGGCAAGGTTGAGGACGTAAACCTCATCACCGGCAAGCTCCGTGTAAAGACAGATAAATCAGAAGTCCCCGTAACTCTTGACAGGAGCGAGGTAAAGCTTCTTAAAGACGCTGAGATAAGAGTGAACAAAGAGGAACTCAAGGCGCTCAAGAGCCTTGAGGATCAGTAATGGAAAACAGACCAAAGGTGAATTACGGTCTGCTGCTTGACAGCAAGCTCGTTGAACTTGAAAAGAGCGGCGAAAGACCGGTGCTGCTGCTTCATGCCTGCTGTGCGCCGTGCAGCAGCCATACACTTACCGTGCTTGATAAATACTTTCGCATAACGCTGTATTTCTGCAATCCCAATATAGCTCCGGAAGAGGAATTCGATTTCCGCTTTCAGGAGCTTAAACGTCTTGTGGAAGAAATGGGACTTGACATTCCCGTTATAGAGGAACCCTACGACCCTGCGCCCTTTTATGAGCTGGCAAAGGGACTTGAAGACCTGCCCGAAAGGGGAGAGCGCTGCCGGAAATGCATAGCATATCGTTTGCGAATGGCAGGAAACAAGGCGAGGGAGCTGGGCTGTGACTATTTCACGACTACGCTCACAATAAGTCCCCATAAGGACTGTACATTCATAAATGAGTGCGGAGAACAGGTGCAGGATGAATGCGGAGTTGCCTATCTTTTCTCCGATTTCAAGAAGCACGACGGCTACAAGCATTCCATAGAGCTGTCAAGGCAGTACAATCTGTACAGACAGAACTACTGCGGCTGCGTCTACAGCAAAAAAGCCGTCAGCCGTTAGCCATTAGCTATGTAGGGGCGCACAGTGTGCGCCCGAATATCAAATGTAATTATGAAAAGCTTTATCGTATACGAAATGGAATACACAGGCGCAGTGCCTGAAAAAACCAGAATTGAAATGATACCTTTTCATGACAGGTATTACAGCCAGTATGAGCGAATATACAACGAGTGCTTCTTTGATATGCGGAAAGCTCTGGATATTGAGCCCTACAGCTTCCTTTCGGATATTCGGCAGATAAAGGATAAAAAGGAAAATATCTTCCTGCTCATGGACGGTGAAACTGTCATAGGCAGCGTGGGTTGTTACGGTACGGAAATAGACGACCTGATAGTTGCTAAGAAGTATCGGGGCAGAGGGTTCGGAAAGCAGCTGTTGCTTTGGGCGACAGAACATATCAGGGAATATACCGGTGAGCCGATAACGCTCCGTGTGGCTGAATGGAATCAGCGTGCAGTGAAGCTCTATACACAGAACGGATTTGTTATAAAAAGCAAAGAGGAGATAAAACGCTGATCTGTAGAGGCGGATATTATCCGCCCGTATAAGAGGTGAATAAAATGATTGATAAATTTACTTTTCAGCTTATTCTGTGCGGGATTGGTGATGTAATAATATGGTTTGGGATATACTTCCTTTGTGCTAAATCACATATCAGAAAAGCGGAGAAGAATAATGAAGTTCCCGATCTGAAAGGCTTGAGGATTAGTTTTATCGTTTCATGGCTTATAATACATTCTTTGTTTGTGTGGCTGGGTATTGAACTGGTAAAATGGGGCGGACCGGATTAATATAGTTTTAGGAGTGGTGCTAATGGGCAAAGAACTGAAAACAAACGCTATGCGTTTTCTTGATAAAAGCAAGATAGATTATACCGTGCAGACCTACGAATGCGAGGAGTTCATCGACGGTATCCACACAGCCGAAAAGCTGGGGCAGCCCCTTGAAGAGACCTTCAAGACCCTTGTGGCAAAGGGAAAGAGCGGCAGCTATTACTGCTTCCTGCTTCCTGTTGCTCTGGAGCTTGACTTGAAAAAAGCTGCAAAGAGCGTTGACGAGAAGTCAGTGGAGCTTCTCCACGTAAAGGACATAACGGCGGTAACAGGCTATGTACGCGGGGGCTGTACGCCTATAGGCATGAAAAAGCAGTTCATGACAGTGGTACACAACAGTGCCGAGACCATGCAGCATTTCTACATAAGCGGCGGACGCATAGGCGTGCAGATACATCTGTCGCCGCAGGCTCTTGTAAAGGCGATACGCGGAAAATTCGAGGATATAATACTTCCGCAGGCTGAACAGTAAGCCAGCTTTACAATAAGATATTTTTATGATTAGCACTCTTACACTGAGAGTGCTAATTTTCATTATACTGTCACAAAACCTTGATATTCCTTTCAAAAAAGGGCAGTAATATATAGACAATGAAAGGAAAGGGAGCGATACCGATGGAAAGTGCATATTATGAGGAAAACTGCATAGGATAAATATGAAAAATTTATTGGAGGTATGAATTATGTATGGACTTACACCTTTCGGCGGCACAGGTTTTGATCTGTGGAACGCATTCAATGACTTTGACAAAAACTTCTTCGGCGGTAATATGCCGCTGAACAACTGCCGTACCGATATCCGCGACGACGGAGACAAGTACGTGATGGAATCCGAGCTTCCGGGCTTCGAGAAGGAGGACATCAAGCTCGACATCAACGGCTCACAGCTGACTATCGCGGCTGAGCACAGCACTAACAATGACGAAAAGGACGACAAGGGCAATTATATCCGCCGTGAGAGGACCTTCGGTTCGTATAAGCGGAGCTTCGATATCGGGGATATAAATACGGACGCTATCAGCGCGGAGTACAAGAACGGTATCCTCACCATTGAGCTGCCGAAAAAGGCTCCGGAAGCGCCGGTTGCCAAGCGCCTTGAAATAAAGTAATGGCTGCCTGCCATTAAAAATAACACACCCTGTATTGAGCCATGAAGAGACAATATCTCTTCGTGGCTCTTTTTTAGTGCTTAGCTCTACTCACTAAACGCCGTGCGAGGCAAGGGAGCGGCTGCTCGGCTCGTTTATGCAGGATTAACATTCTGAGCGGGCAAAATCCGTCGGAATGTACAAATCGCTTTCCTGTTAAAAAATATTTCTTCACTTTTCTGACCGGATATGATATAATATTATTATGTATAAATATACACGCAAGCTCACGGAGGTGACCGAAAAATTGAAAAGGCTCTGTATAAGTGATCTTGACGGTACACTGCTGGACCCTAAGCCTGAAATAACAGCGCATACAGCGGAGGTCGTCAATGCTCTGACGGCAGGGGGAATGTACTTTACCTTTGCTACTGCAAGATCGATATATTCTGCCATACCAATAACCTCGGCGCTGGATATAAATGTTCCGTGCATACTTATGAACGGCGTGAGTATTTACGACATAAAAAACAAGAGCTACATAAAGAGCGAATTCATTGATCCGGCGGTCTCCGCGGAGTTGCTTCGCATATATAAGCGCCACGGTGTGGAATGCTTTATGTACCGCATAGACGACGGTGCGCTCACCTGCTATTATGAGAAGCTCACCAGCAGGGTAATGAGGAGCTTTGCCGAGGTCAGGAAGCATGAGTACAAAAAGCCTTTTGTGCAGTGCCGCCTTGAGGACTATGCCGACGGATATACGGTATATTTCACCACAAGAGGACGCTATGAGGAGCTTCTGCCGGTGAAGCTGGAAGCCGAGAAGATATCAGGCATAGACCATGCTTTTTACCTTGACGTATACGATGATTCGTGGTATCTGGAGTTCTTTTCACATAAAGCCTCAAAGTCCAACGGACTGCGTTTCCTCCGGGAGAAATACGGCTTTGATGAGATAATCGCATTTGGTGACAACCTCAATGACCTGCCCCTGTTCGCGGAGGCGGATATAAAAGTTGCGGTAGGCAACGCAAGAGACGAGGTAAAGGCTGCTGCCGACTATGTCATCGGTACCAACTCCGAGGACGGAGTTGCAAAGTGGCTGGCTGATGAATTAAAAGTTGAGAATTGAGAGTTGAGAGTTTAGAGCTGCGGTGTCGCCTGCGGCGAATTTTAAATGATATGAGCACAGTGAACGCAATAACTGTCAACTCTCCACTCTCCACTCTCAACTGACATAGATATGATAATCTTTAACATGAAAGGAAAATACATAAAATGAAGAAATTAATGCTGGGAAACGAAGCCTTCGCAAGAGGCTTGTATGAAGCGGGCTGCCGCGTAGTATCGAGCTACCCCGGTACACCGTCCACGGAGATAACCGAAGAGGTCGCAAAGTACGACGAGGTGTACGCAGAATGGGCTCCCAATGAGAAGGTCGCTATGGAGACAGCTCTCGGAGCTTCTATCGCAGGCGCAAGGAGCTTCTGCGGAATGAAGCACGTTGGTCTCAACGTAGCCGCAGACCCGCTGTATACAGCAGGATATACAGGAGTAAACGCAGGTATGGTCATCGCAGTTGCCGACGATCAGGGTATGCATTCCTCCCAGAACGAGCAGGACAGCCGCCACCACGCTATAGCTTCAAAGGTGC
This sequence comes from Ruminococcus sp., assembly GCF_016287535.1. GTDB lineage: Bacteria > Bacillota > Clostridia > Oscillospirales > Ruminococcaceae > Ruminococcus. The sequence goes on along the minus strand of NZ_JAEFAJ010000011.1, from coordinate 12,538 downwards.
CCATGCTTGAACCATCAGACTCTACAGAATGTAAGGAGTTCGTCAAGCTTGCCTTCGAGCTTTCGGAGAAGTTTGACGCACCGTTCATAGTAAGAATGTCCACGAGAGTTGCTCACTCACAGAGCATAGTTGAAATGGAGGAGCGCAATGACCTCCCTCTTAAAGACTACGAAAAGACTCCCAGCAAGTTCGTTATGATGCCTGCATACGCAAAGGGCAGACACGTATTCGTTGAGGAGCGTACAAAGAAGCTCATCGAGTATTCCGAGACTACCCCCCTCAACAGAGTTGAGATATCAGACAAGGCTGAGTTCGGCGTTATCACCAACGGAGCCGCTTACCAGTACGTAAAGGAAGCTCTCGGCGACAAGGCTTCCGTACTTAAACTGGGTATGGTAAATCCTCTCCCGGTAAAGCTCATTCAGGACTTTGCAAAGAAGTATGAGCAGGTATACGTTATCGAGGAGCTTGACGGCATAATCGAGGAGCACTGCCGCAACATCGGCGTGAACAACGTGAAGGGCAAGGAGATATTCGGCTATATCGGAGAGCTTCCCCAGTCTGTCATCGCAGAGAAGCTTCTCGGTGAGAAGAAGGACTTTGTTGCTCTTGATGATGAAATACCTGTACGTCCTCCTGTTATGTGTGCGGGATGTCCCCACAGAGGACTGTTCTACTGCCTGAAAAAGCTGGGTGTTACGGTATCCGGAGATATCGGCTGCTACACTCTCGGAGCTGCCGCACCTCTCAACGCTATAGATACAACTATCTGCATGGGAGCTTCCATATCCGGACTTCACGGCTTCAACAAGGCAAGGGGAGCGGAGTCAGAGCACAAGACGGTTGCGGTCATCGGCGATTCCACCTTCATGCACAGCGGCATGACAGGTCTTGTGAATATCGCTTACAATAATTCAAATTCAACAGTTATCATACTCGATAACTCTATCACAGGCATGACAGGTCATCAGCAGAACCCCACCACAGGCAAGAACCTCAAGGGCGATCCTGCTGCGGCAGTAAACCTTGAAGAGCTCTGCAAGGCTATCGGCATCAAGCGCGTAAGAGTTACAGACCCCTACAAGCTTGCCGAGACAGAGGCAGCTATCAAGGAGGAGCTCGCAGCTGACGAGGCTTCTGTTATTATCTCACGCCGTCCATGCGCACTTCTGAAGTACGTTAAGCACAATCCGCCTGTAAAGGTGAATACAGACAAGTGTGTAGGCTGCAAGATGTGCATGAAGCTGGGATGTCCCGCTATATCGATGCGCGACGGCAAGGCAGTTGTTGACCACACTCTCTGCGTAGGCTGCGGAATCTGCCAGGAGCAGTGCAAGGTCGGCGCAATCGAGTGAATAGTAAGTAGTGAGTAGAACTTAGAACTAAGATCTAAGAACTAAGTAGGGGCGGTAACTTCCTGTAGTACAGGGAGATGTCCGAAGGACAGAGGGTCGCGGCTCCTGTTGGGAGTTCCGCCGCCCGTGAAAATAAGGAAATTATCATGTTACAGATGAACATATATGAGGAATTTGCCCACTGGCTGGACGATATCCTCGAAAACAACGATATGCCTGAGGAGACAAAGGCGTTCTGTTTCAATCTCTATGAGGAGTCTGAAGAAGATCACATCTACGCGGTACAGCTTGTAGCTGCCTGCGAATTTGATCCCGATGACAAGGAGGGCGAATGGGCGTGTGAGGAGGTATGGAGCTGTGAAGAGAATATCTTTACTGTCGATACTTCCGACGAGGACGATACAGGTCGTGAACACGCACAGGAGCTTATAAAGGAAATGGCTGAGGAATATATCAGCAACGGAAGATATAAGGACATTTTAAGCGGGGGCAGAGGCGCCGCTATAGGATTTGTAGACGGCGATCTTGAAATAATATAGGGAGAGTATGGAAAAATGGACGATTTAATGCAAAGCGTAGGAGGACCCAACGGTATCGGCGATCTTAACAGCATGAAAGAGCTTGCGCAGCAGGCAGCTGAGGAAGCTGAAAATGCAGCTATGCAGTCAACAGGCTACAGTAACGCACAGAGTGGCTACGGACAGCAGTCAACAGGCTACAGCAATGCGCAGAGCGGCTACGGACAGCAGTCAACGGGCTACAGTAATTCTCAGAGTGGCTACGGACAGCAGTCAACGGGCTACAGCAATGCGCAAAGCAGCTACGGACAGCAGTCAACGGGCTACAGTAATTCTCAGAGCGGTTACGGACAGCAGTCATCAGGCTACGGTAATTCGCAGTACGGTTATGGACAGCAGTCATCAGGCTACGGTAATTCGCAGTACGGTTATGGACAGCAGTCAACGGGCTACGGTAATTCGCAGTACGGCTACGGACAGCAGTCATCAGGCTACGGTGATTCGCAGTACGGTTATGGACAGCGTTCCACGGGCTACAGTGATACTTCTTACAGTTCGACCCCGGATTTCGGAGCTTCATATGCCGGTTTCGATGAGCCTGTTCAGTTCACGTCGGTTTTAAAGGGCGCTCTTGGCGCAATTATCGGTGCGATACCCGGTTTCTTCCTGATCGCAGGTCTCGCAAGAATGGGCTTTATTGCCTCATTGTGCGGTGCCGTACTTGCCGGCGGAGTATTCTTCGGATACTATATCGCTACAAGAAACGACAAGACTGCGTCAAAGGTAATGTTTATCGTATGCATATCCGTAATGGTAATAACGGTATTCCTGGCAGTCCGTATGTCATGGACTTACAAGCTGAGAGACACTCTTATCGCCGCGAAAAGCTATGCTAATTCTGAGATAGCCAATAACGATAAGTATGAGGGTATTACAGAATCGACTGTAGACGATGCTTTATACTATATGTTCGGTTTTTCGGATCCTACGTATTCAAATTGTTCGGCGCATTTCAGCAGGATACTTGATCACTATGACATAAAGGGAAAATTTGTGATCTCTGTTCTGGAAAATTACCTCTTCTGCGCTATGGGAGGATTATGGCTGTTCTCCAAGTTCGGAAAGAAAGACTGATAAAGATCATTGATATTAAGGAGTAATATATAATGGAAACTAAATCTATAATGATAGTCGGAGTCGGCGGACAGGGTTCGCTGCTTGCTTCAAGACTTCTCGGAAATGTGCTTCTCGCACAGGGCTATGACGTAAAGGTCAGCGAGGTACATGGAATGTCACAGAGAGGCGGCTCCGTTGTCACTTATGTAAAATACGGCGATAAGGTATATTCACCTGTTATCGAAAAGGGTGAGGCAGACGCTGTTATATCCTTCGAGCTCCTCGAAGCCGCAAGATGCCTTCCTTATCTGAAGAAGGGCGGAAAGCTCATAACCTCCACACAGCAGATAGACCCCATGCCGGTCATCACAGGAGCTGCAAAGTATCCCGATAATCTCGTGGAAAAGCTCAGGGCGGCAGGTGCTGAGATAGTAGCTGTGGACGCTCTCTCACTGGCTGAGCAGGCAGGTACGGCAAAGGCTTCAAACGTAGTTCTCATGGGCGTTCTCGCCTCACGTATGGACTATCCCGACGAGCTCTGGCAGAAGGCACTGGAGCAGTGCGTACCGGCTAAGTTCCTCGAACTCAACAAGAAGGCTTTCGAGCTTGGCAAAGCAGCTAAGTAAATAGAACTAAGAGCTAAGAAATTAGAAAGTAGAAAGTAGTAATTAGTAGGAGCTGATATTATCCGCCCGCAGATGATGAATGATAATAAATTACCATTTGCAGGGGACACCGCCCTCGGCGTCCCGCATTCGGGCGAATAATATCCTATTCTACAGTAAAAGCATAATTAAATTTACATAATAAATCCACAAATAAGGAGTCGAAGTCCAATGGAAAAATATTGGAACAAAGAGATCGAATGTATGTCGCGGGAGAAAATGAAAAAGCTCCAGGACGAGCGTCTCGTGGCACAGGTAAAGCACGTATACGAAAATGTGAAGTACTACCGTGATCTCATGGACAAAAAGGGCGTCAAGCCCGAAGACATCAAGGGAACAGAGGATCTTCACAAGCTGCCGTTTCTCAGCAAGGCTGATCTTCGTGACGCATATCCATACGGCTTGCTTGCAAAGCCTCTCAGCGAATGTGTAAGGATACATTCCACAAGCGGCACCACAGGCAAGAGAGTAGTCGCTTTCTATACGCAGAACGACGTTGATATGTGGGACGACTGCTGCGCGAGAGCTATAACCGCGGCAGGCGGCACAAAGGAGGACGTTGTTCAGGTAGCCTACGGCTACGGACTGTTTACCGGCGGTATGGGACTGCACGGCGGCTCCCACAAGGTAGGCTCTCTTACACTGCCTATGAGTTCGGGAAATACCGAAAGGCAGATACAGTTCATGCAGGATCTCGGCGCGACGATACTCTGCTGCACTCCTTCCTACGCAGCTTACATAGGAGAGACTCTTCACGATATGGGACTTTCTCCCGACGATATCAAGCTTAAAGCCGGTATCTTCGGAGCAGAGCCGTGGACTGAGGAGATGCGCCGTTCTATTGAGAAATCCCTTGGTATAAAGGCTTTCGATATCTACGGACTTACAGAGTCCAGCGGTCCCGGCGTCGCCTTCGAGTGCTCGGAGCAGTCGGGTATGCACATCAACGAGGACAACTTTATCCCTGAGATAATAGATCCCGATACGGGAGAGGTTCTCCCTGAGGGCGAGGTTGGAGAGCTTGTGTTCACAAGCATCACCAAGGAAGCCTTCCCGCTTCTCAGATACCGCACACGCGATCTCTGCGTACTGAGCAGAAAAAAGTGCTCATGCGGACGTACACTCATAAAAATGGCGAAGCCTATGGGCAGAAGCGACGATATGCTGATAATCCGCGGAGTAAACGTATTCCCGTCACAGATAGAAACAGTTCTCATAGAACAGGGATATTCTCCGAATTATCTTATTGAGGTCGACCGTGTGAACAATACGGATACTCTCGATATCAGCGTAGAGATGAACCCAGAGCAGTTCTCGGACAAGGTTAAGGATATGCAGAAGCAGGAGCGTGATCTTGCCGTTGCTATCAAGACAATGCTGGGTATAAATCCTAAGGTTCATCTTGTATCGCCTAAATCGATCACACGAAGCGAGGGTAAGGCTGTACGAGTTGTCGACAGACGAAAGCTTCATGATTAAGGTTTAAACAGAAGCGCTCAACGCGCGGCTGTTCAAATATTTTCTACTTATTATAAGGAGGTTTCATTTATGAAAATCAGATTGTTTTCCACAAATTATATGCCGGAGCAGGAGAAATATCAGAGGTTCGCTGCATTTGAGAATGAACTTAATCAGTTCATCCAGGGGGTAAAGGTTATCGACATCAAGTACAGTACATCGGCAGGTCTCTGCCACGACGCGCAGACACACGTAAACGAGTACGTTGACGAGCATTCTGTTCTCGTAATGTATGAGGACCTTCCTAAGACAGCTGCAAAGAAAAAGTGATCCTTCACGGCGTTGAAAATATCCTGACTTGAAGGAGGAAGATCATATGTCAAATGTAAGACAGATCTCAGTTTTTATAGACAATAAACCCAATCAGCTGGCAGGCGTCATGAGAATGATGAAGGAGAGCAGGATAAATGCCCGCGCTCTCACTGTTGCCGACACAAAGGATTTCGGTATTCTTCGTATGATAGTCAACGATACCGATAAGGCGGTGGAGAAGCTCAAGGCAGCTTCCTTTGCTGTTGCAGTAACAGAGATAGTTGCCATATCCATTCCTGATTCGCCCGGACAGCTCAGCCGCGTACTTGATATCCTCGGAAGCAGGAACGTAAATATCGAGTATCTCTATACTTTTCTCGGTAAGTCGGACAAATCAGTATCATTTGTGATAAGAGTGGACGATAACGAAAACGCTTCCGAAGCTCTTACTGACGGGGGTATTATTCAGCTTACCGAAAATGATATCGCTGAAATGTAAGGATTGCACAAAAAGAATAACTGCTTGTAAAATTATTTTGAAAACACTTGACATGATTCCCAGGAATGATGTATAATATTTATGTAAGAATCAGCGGGAAACCCCGACGGGAGTGATGTGTTATGAGTATTCTCGATAAGTTCAATGATGCAAGCAGAGGCGTTTCGGAGAAGGCTAAAAGCATTTCGGAGGCTAATAATCTTAAAAGAAAGATACTCTATGAGGAGGAAAGGATCGTAGAGATCTTTACAGATATCGGAAAGAAGTACTATAAGGATCACGGTGAGGACATTGAAGGTCTCAAGGCTCTCTGTGACGATATAGATACAAGACGCAGAAGAATAAAGAAGATGAGATATGAGCTCAACGGCATAAGAGGCTACAAGGTTTGTCCCAAGTGCGACGCTGAGGTCAATGAACGCTTCCAGTTCTGCGGACGCTGCGGCGCGAGACTTCCTGATATCGAGGACGAGGACTTTATGTCGCTTGAGCCTAATGATTATTACACGGAAAGCAGCAATAACTTCTTCAATGCTGATCCAAACAAGAACTATTGATCATAAGGGCTGTTCTGAGACTATCGGAACAGCCTTTTTATACTCAGGGGCATTGCGGAAGCGCCTGCTTATACGTCTGCACAGTATCCTTGCGGGGATACACAGTACGAACCAGAAGCAGGAAAAGGGGATACATATCTGTCCGAGAAAATTAAAGGGCATATCAGAGTAATCCCATACGTTCCAGTGCATAATAATATTGTCAAAAATGCCGACGGCAAACTCTGTGGCGGTTATGATAAGAGTACCCGCAACACAGCTGCGTATAAGAGTCATCTTGCTGCGGCTGTTCAGTGCGTAAAGCGCCGCAAGCACCGCGCCTCCGGTGAGAGACATGGTCCAGTGAGTGTAACCGCGCATGGCTATCTCGATAAGACTGTAACAGAAAAATCCCATAAGAAAAGAATATAACAGCTGTGAGAGCTTCATAGTATCACCTCAGAAATCATTATCACCATTTTTTACAATGAATATACAGAAGGGGAGTTGGAATATATGAGAAAGAGCTGCATACTTATGCACATATCGAGCCTGCCGTCAAACTACGGCATAGGAAAAATGGGAAAGGCTGCATTTGACTTTGTTGACTTCCTGAAGTCGGCAGGAGTAAAATGCTGGCAGATACTGCCCCTTTCTCCTACGAGCTATGGTGATTCGCCTTATCAGTCATTCTCTGTACACGCGGGAAATCCTTACTTCATAGACTTTGAGGTCCTTGAAGGAGACGGTCTTCTTGAACGCCACGAGTACGATATGTTCGACTGGGAAAATGAGCCTGACAAGGTGGATTACAGTCTCCTTTACGACAACTGCTACGACGTGCTCCACATTGCCTACGAGCGCTTCAAGCCTGCTAAGTTCCCGGATTACAGGAAGTTCTGCACCGAGAATAAAAAATGGCTGGATGAGTATGCGCTTTTCATGGCGCTGAAATTCCGCTATGATGGAAAGCCATGGTACTCCTGGGAGGAGGATATCTCCATGCACAGGGCTAAAGCCGTTGCTCAGGCGAAGAAGGAACTTAAAAAGGATATAGGCTTCCATAAGTTCATACAGTTCGAGTTCAGCCGCCAGTGGAAGGTGCTTAAAAAGTATGCCAACGACAGCGGCATTGAGATAATAGGAGATATACCCATATACTGCGCCCTTGACAGCGTTGAGGCATGGGCTTCGCCCAAGCTGTTCTGGTTTGACAAGGAGCGCAAGCCTGTTGCGGTGGCAGGCTGTCCGCCTGATGACTTCTCGCCACTGGGACAGCTCTGGGGAAATCCACTGTACGACTGGGACTACCATAAAAAGACCGGCTATGAGTGGTGGATAGACCGTATCGGCGCCGCGTCAAAGCTCTACGACATAGTGCGTATAGACCATTTCCGCGGCTTTGAGAGCTATTATACCATACCCTACGGCAACGAGGACGCAACCGTGGGAGAGTGGAAGAAGGGGCCGAACTATGAGCTGTTCAAGCTTGCTGAGAAGAAGCTTGGAAAGCTTGATATCATTGCGGAGGACCTGGGCTTCATTACTCCAGAGGTGAGAAAAATGCTGGACAAATGCGGCTATCCGGGAATGAAGGTGCTGCAGTTTGGATTCAGCGACGGCAGGAACGAGTACCTGCCCCACAATTACAGCAGTACAAATTACTACGCATACACAGGCACTCACGATAATGAGACTCTTATAGGCTGGGTGGAGACCCTTGATAAGAAGTCACTTAAATTCGCTCTGAAATACCTCAGCGTAAAGCGTAAAAAGGATATCCCTGCGGCTGTTGTACGTGCCGCATGGGGAAGTGTTGCGGAGGTGGCTGCGGCGCAGATACAGGACTTCCTTGACAGCCCTAAGGAGGGAAGGATGAATACGCCCTCAACTCTCGGCGGCAACTGGGAGTTCCGTACTCACGCCTCGGATTTTACGCCGGAGCTTGCGAAGAAGATCAAAAAGCTGAACAAGATGTACAACAGAGCTTAGAGCTAAGAATAAAAGCTGTAAGGACATATCTAAGTTCTTAGATCTGAGATCTTAGTTCTTGAAAAGGAGTAAGGGAATATGGACAAGAATCAATTTATGGAAAAATTCACCGGAAGACTTCCCAAGGATATAAAGGCCGCAACTCCGCAGCAGCTTCACGACGCTCTCGGTAAGACGGTCATGGAGATGTTTGCAGACCGGTGGAGCAGTGCCCGTCAAAAGCACCTCTCAAAGCGCCGTGCGGCTTACCTTTCCATGGAGTTCCTTGTGGGAAGAGCGGTATACAATAATCTGCTGGTGCTCGGTATCTACGATGAGGTGGGCGAGGTATTCAAAGAGCTGGGGCTCGACCTTGCAGACCTTGAGGAAATAGAGGACGCAGCTCTCGGAAACGGCGGTCTCGGCAGACTTGCTGCCTGCTTCCTTGACAGTGCCGCAAGCCTCGGACTTCCTCTTGACGGCTACGGTATACGTTATAAGTACGGACTGTTCAGGCAGTCAATAGTTGACGGCTTTCAGCGTGAGGAGATAGACGACTGGACAAGGTACGGCGACCCGTGGTCGGTGCGCTGCGAGGAGGATACTGTCCTTATCGAGTACAGCGGTCAGACTGTAAGGGCTGTGCCATACGATATGCCGGTATTCGGCTTCCGCACGGAGAATGTGGGTACTCTGAGACTTTGGCAGGCTGAGCCTGTGAAGGAGTTCGACTTCGATATATTCAACAAGCAGGACTACCTTGAAGCGTCAAAGGAGAAGATATACGCCGAGGACATATCCCGTGTGCTGTATCCCAACGACGACACCGACGAGGGAAAGAAGCTCAGGCTCAAACAGCAGTATTTCTTCAGCTGCGCTTCCCTTACTGATATAATAAGGAAGCACAAGGCTCGTTTCGGTACTCTCGATAACTTGGCGGATTATATCTCCGTTCAGCTCAATGATACCCACCCTGTTATATCTATCCCGGAGCTCATAAGGCAGCTTGTGGACAATGAGGGCTTCACCTTTGAGAGAGCTCTTGAAATGGCTAAGAAAATATTCAACTACACCAACCATACCGTAATGCAGGAGGCTCTTGAAAAGTGGCGCACAGACCTTGTGGAAGAGCTGCTGCCACGTATCTATGCTATAATCATACAGATAAACGAGGCTCTTATCGCGGATATGTACAATGGGGGAGTTGAAAGGAAAAAGACAGACCGCATAAAGATAATAAAGGGTGACCTTATCCACATGGCGGACATGGCATGCTATGCTTCAAGCCATATCAACGGCGTTGCGGAGATACACACACAGATACTCAAGGATACCGTCCTTTCGGACTGGTTCAGTCTTTATCCGGAGCGCTTCCGCAACGAGACAAACGGAATAACCCAGAGGCGCTGGATAGCCCTCTGCAACAGGGAGTTGTCGGCTCTTATCACTAAGCTCCTCGGAAGCGATGACTGGATAAATGACCTTGATAAGCTGAAGGAGCTTGCAAAATATGCGGACTATGAGAATATACTCCGCAGCTTCATTGATATCAAGCAGGGGAAAAAGCGTCAGCTTGCGGAGTTTATAAGGCTGCGCGACGGCGTGGATATCTCTCCGGATTCTGTATTCGACATACAGATAAAGCGCCTTCACGAGTACAAGAGGCAGCTCCTCAACGCCTTTTCTATCCTGTGGATATACTACGGCATAAAGGACGGCAGTATACAGAACTTCCCGCCGACCACCTATATCTTCGGAGCTAAATCAGCTCCCGGATACCGCCGCGCAAAGGCTATAATCAAGTATATCAATGAAGTCGGTAGGATAGTCTCTGAGGACCCCGATACCCGTGATCTTATTAAGGTTGTGTTCGTGCAGAACTACAACGTATCCTATGCGGAAAAGCTTGTGGCAGCTGCGGATATCTCGGAACAGATATCCACCGCAGGCACTGAGGCAAGCGGTACGGGAAATATGAAGCTCATGCTCAACGGAGCGGTAACTCTCGGCACCTACGACGGCGCTAATATTGAGATAGTGCAGGAGGCAGGAGAGGAGAACAATTACATCTTCGGAGCCCGTGTTGAAGAGCTTGAAAAGATAGTTCCCGAATACGACAGCAGAAGCATATTCGCAGGCGACGATATGATACGAAAAGTAGTGTCATCGCTTATCGACGGAACTGTTTCCGACGGCGGCAGCGGTGATTTCCGCGAGCTTTATATGGCTCTCCTTGACGGCGCGAGCTGGCACGCTCCCGATCATTATTATCTCCTCGGAGATATGAGGGACTACGTTGAGACAAAGCTGCGCTGCATTTACGACTACAGCAATGACAGGCTCGCCTTTGCACGGAAGCAGTGGCTGAATATGTGCAATGCCGGCAAGTTCAGCTCCGACAGGACTATCGCAGACTATGCTGAGAATATATGGAGGATATAGCCATTAGCCTCGGCTTTCAGGAAATAGCGCTTTATACAGACAATACGTCCGCATTTGTGATTATCTCACAGGTGCGGACGTTTTTTATGACAAATGTAACTGAGGAAGTGACATCTGACATCTTTGAAAAAGTCCGCATATGCTGTATCATAAGTACAGTAAAGGTGGCAGGGATACAACATAATCCCCTGCACGGATCAAAAAGGAGATGTTATTATGAAAAAATGGGAAAAGGTTTTAATGTGTATATTCGCGATCGGCACAGGTATTTTCGCTGTTGAAATTCTTTACAGGCACTTCTTTCTTGAAATCCCTTTCGATTATTATATGTTTGACACGGTAACTTCTGTTCTGGCATGGATATTTATAGTTTCGGTATTAGGTACGATTGCGATACTGATATCCTGCAGACTGAGAAAGCGTACTGATACGGGATTAAAGCCTGTGTCAAAGCTTTACAGAGCAAGCTTCTTTGCGTCATTCATACCGTTTCTGTTACTTTTTATCAGCTCGCTGATATCTGCTGTGGGCGGTTTTACGTTTTTAGGTTCCACCAGCTACGGCTTTGATGCGTTCTGGAGCAATATAGTTATTATGGGAGTGTATGCTTTCGGAGTAATTATCCCCATATTCCCGCTGTGTATATTCTGGCAGATACTTTATCTCATCAAGAGGAGAAGATACAGAAAGCTTATGAAGGAAAGCAACTGATTTACGGCTCAGTGAAATTATATCAAGGATGTGAGTGTATGAAAAAACTAATGGTCACCGAAGTTTTTGCCTTTACGGCAATGGCTTTAATCTGCTTTGTTTTTAAATGTATGTTCAGAGATGATATAGATTCTGTCCTTTTATTGCACAACATCGGTATCTTCTGCGGTATAAAGGCGACAGGCGTACTGCTCGATATCCTTTCGGAAAAAGAACATACCCATTCGGGTATCCGTTTGAAGATGAGTACGATCGCACTGGCTGTATTGCTTCCTTTTGCACTTAGCAGAACATGGAAAGGCCTTTATATATTTGCAGGTTCAATTTATGGAGCAGCATTCGTTTTCGTCTTTGATCTTGCAGTGTTTGTACTTTGCAGAACTATCAGATTTGTCAGGAAGAAAACAACTGCCGACTAATAGAAAAAACTCCCCGATATATGCCGGGGAGCTTTTTTATGTTAAAATATAAAAATATGTAAAGCCGACTTGACAAAAAATGTAAAGCGTGCTATACTAATATTGTAAAGTTAGCTTTACTTTTGCAAAGGAAGGTGATTATTTGAAGAATAAGATACAGGAGCTGCGAAAAGCCCGAAAGGTCACGCAGCAGGAGCTTGCGGACGCTCTAAGCGTCACGCGGCAGACTATAATATCACTGGAAAACGGAAAATACAATGCATCCCTCACACTTGCCCACAAGGCGGCGCAGTTCTTCGGTGTTGCTATCGAGGATCTGTTCATATTCGAGGGCGAGGAGAATTTATAAGGAGGAAAATTATGGAGAATTTCAGAATTACAATAAAGAAGAGAATTTATTTTTTCATTCTTCTTGCGGTTATCATGGTTGCAGGAATAATTCTGCTTGCAGCATTCGGAAGAGCTAATGACGGATTTAATGCAACAAGCGGCATATTAGGCGCAATGCTTGCAATTGCTGTCGGCAACATCATTAC
>NZ_JAEFAJ010000010.1 GCF_016287535.1 Ruminococcus sp. | reverse complement strand
CTATCCACTGATCTCTCAGCTTCAAAAAGGAATCTCAAGGGTCGTTACTTTTTTTCCTTCGCATTGTTCAATTTTCAAGATGCTGTTCCTTGCTATCCCTTCCGGGACAGCTTTAATATTATATCACTATCTCTAAGCTTTGTCAAGCACTTTTTTCAAATTCCTTTAAGAAATTTTTCGTGCTCTCGTCCTCCACTTGTCGGACAGTAATTAAATTATATCATCTCTTCCTAAATTTGTCAAATCAAATTTTACTCAAATTATACGTTCCTTTTTGTACGAAATAACGGACACTGCATAACATGAACTACTATGTGGACAGCGGCGCAAAAAGGCGCCCGAAGACGCCTTTTTTTATTTATCCGCAGAAAGGAGCTCTTTATATGTATTAATATACATATCAGCTGAAGAAGCCCAGCTATGGTCGCACTCCATAGCTCTTCTTACAAGCTCTTCCCATACCATTTTGTCATTGTAATCGTTCCACGCGCGTTTTACGGCATCAAGCATATCATTTGCATTGTATGTCTTGAAAGTATATCCGTTGCCGTCCTCACCGCCGTTATCGCGTACAGAATCCCTGAGTCCGCCTGTTTCCCTGACAATCGGAACCGTTCCGTATCTCATTGCGATCATCTGCGCCAGTCCGCACGGCTCACTCTGTGAGGGCATCAGGAACATATCTGAGCCGGAATATATCCTGTGTGACAGCTCCGGTTCAAATCCTACTGTCACCGACACCCTTTCCGGATACCTCGCAGCCATTTCCAGGAAGAAATCCTCATAGATCTTCTCGCCGCTTCCAAGCACCGCAAATTTTATACCGTCATGCACCATTTCCTCAAAAACACAACGGATAAGATCTATTCCCTTGTGTCGTACAAAACGGGAAACTATTCCGATAACGGGTTCATCTCCTGCTGCAAGTCCGAACTCATTCAGAAGCTCCTCCTTGCATCGTTGCTTGCCTGCAAGTTTCTTTGAAGAATAATTTGCGGCTATAGTCTTATCCTTCTCAGGATCATAAAGCTTTGTATCAATACCGTTCATAATGCCGCGGAGCTTATACTGCTTTGTGACAAGTATCCTGTCAAGCCCATGAGCATACCATGGATCCATTATCTCCCATGCGTAACTCGGACTGACTGTCGTTATCATATCCGAAGTCTCAATAGCTCCCTTCATCATATTTACGGAGCCGTCGTATTCAATAAGTCCCGCATTGTACATGGGGATACCCATTACTTCGCTCAGGACTTCCTTTCCGTACTTTCCCTGATATTCGATATTATGGATAGTGTATACGATCTTGATACCGCCGTATCCCTGCTGATACTTATAATATACATTGTAATAAACAGGTATCAGCGCTGTCTGCCAGTCATTGCAGTTTATTATATCAGGAGTAAACTTTATATACTTCAGCATTTCAAGAACTGCTCTGTCAAAAAAGACGAATCTCTCACAGTCGTCATAGAAGCCGTAAAGACCGTCTCTTGAATAGTAGTACTCGTTATCTATAAAGTAATAAGTTATGCCTTCATATATCGTCATAAATATCCCACAGTACTGCTTGCGCCACGAAACGTCAACAGTAATATTAGTGAGAAATACCATTTTGTCACGGATCTCTGGTCTTATCGACTTATAGAGCGGTATCACCACTCTGCAGTCGTGTCTTTTGGATTTTATCGCTCTCGGAAGCGAACCAGCAACATCTGCGAGACCGCCTGAGGCTGCGAATGGTACAGCCTCGCTGGCAGCAAAAAGTATTTTCATATATTATCACCGCCGTCAGATCTTACCGCCTTTTCCAATATAAAGCGGATATGTCTCGGAGCCCGTAAGCACCTTTGCATCGCTTATCTCTACGTTTTTATCGGTTATGACCGATGATATGCTGCAGCTTGAACCTACCTTCGTTCCCTGGAACAATACGCAGTCCTTTACTACAGTATCCTTTCCTATCCTTACTCCTCTGAACAGGATAGAGTTGATAACGGTTCCCTCTATTATACAGCCGTCCGCTATAAGCGAATCCTTGATATTTGATTCAAGTCCGTACTTTACAGGACCGTTGTCGCCTATTTTAGTAAAAACCGGCATATTCTTCATGAACAGCGCATTTTTCTTTGCAGGATCAAGGAGAAGCCTGCTCGCATTGTAATAATCCTGTATACTGTCTATCCTTGTGAAGAAGCCGTCATGCTTGTAGCCCATGATCTTGAACTCCTTATTGCCGCTCTGAAGTATCTCACGGGTAAAGCTGTGCTGATTGCGGCTTGCCGCATCGGCTACGACCTTCTTGAGAAATTCCTTTGTGATTATGCACATCTCAAGCCAGAGATTGCATTCACCCTTTATCTGCGGAGCAACAAGTGCATCTTTAAGACAGTTTTCTCCATCAAATTCAAGTACAGTTGCACAGTTGCTTTTCTCGCCGTCATAAAAGCTCCTGCTGTATACAAGGGTTATGTCGGCTTCGTTGTCCATATGCTGCTTGAGCACCGGATTGAAATTTATAGTCGTGACAACGTCACAGTTCGACATTATTACATACTTGGCGTTTGAATGCTCGACGAAGCCCCATATATTATTGAGAGCGTCAAGTCTTCCCTTATATATACCGCCTGTCTGACTGTAGGGAGGGAGAAGATGAAGTCCGCCCTTTTTACGTGCCAGATCCCAGTCACGTCCCGATCCGAGATGATCGAGAAGCGAACCGTAGTTTGATTTTGTGATTACTCCTACCTCTGAAACGCCTGAATTTACAAAGTTTGACAGAGGAAAATCAATAAGGCGATAACGTCCCCCGAAAGGTATCGAACCCATTGTTCTTGATTTTGTCAGCTCGCTGACATATGAATCATGCATACTTGCAAAGACAAGTCCCAAAACATTATAATTAACACTCATAGTACATTCCTCCGTCAGATATTTTCGCCGATGATCTGTTTCGGCTCTACGACCTTTTCAGCTGAAACAGTAACGTTATGTCCGACAACGGCAATGCCCCAGTCATTTCTGTTATCTATCTTTTCAGGACTTGAACCTACACGCGCACGATTTTCGATAACACTGTCGCTTCCTACGATGGCATACTCAACAACAGCTCCCGACTTTATAACAGTTCCGGGCATAATTATGCTGTAATTCACAGACGCGCCCGGCTCGATGGTAACACCGGAGAAGAGGATGGAGAAATCGACTGTTCCGTCGATAGTACTTCCCTCAGATATCATGGAATTCTCGATGCAGGCGTTCTCGCCCACGTACTGCGGCGGGTAATTGTTGTTGCGCGAATATATCTTCCAGTTGGGATCATAGAGATCAAGCGGAACACTGGGACTGAGGAGATCCATGTTCGCCTCCCACAGTGAGTCAAGAGTTCCGACATCCTTCCAGTAGCCCTCGAACTCATATGCAAACAGTCTCTGCTTGTCACGGAGCATTGACGTAATTATGTCCTTGCCGAAATCCTTGGACCACGGCTCGCCTTTGTCACGCTTGGCGTTTGCTTCGTTTTCATTTTCAATGAGGTACTTCTTCAGCTTTGCCCAGCTGAAGACATATATTCCCATTGACGCAAGAGTTGACTTGGGCTCCTTCGGCTTCTCGACAAAATCGATGATCTGCTGCTTCTCGTCGCAGATCATTATTCCGAAGCGTGACGCCTCAGCCTTCGGCACATCTATTACCGAGATAGTGCAGTCCGCGTCATTTGCAACGTGAAAATCCACCATCTTGGAATAGTCCATTTTATAAATATGGTCGCCGCCGAGAACTACGACATACTCCGGATCGTAGCGCTCGATAAAGCCCATATTCTGATAGATAGCGTTTGCTGTGCCCTCATACCACGAGGCTCCTGCCTGGGTCTCATAGGGCGGAAGCACATGAACACCTCCGTTCATTTTGTCAAGGTCCCACGGCTGACCGTTTCCGATGTACTCATTGAGCACAAGAGGCTGGTACTGCGTAAGAACTCCTACTGTATCTATACCTGAGTTGGTGCAGTTTGAAAGTGGAAAATCTATGAGTCTGTATTTGCCGCCGTAAGGTACTGCGGGCTTTGCCACGTTTTTGGTCAGGGCATACAGTCTGCTGCCCTGGCCGCCTGCAAGGAGCATTGCAACGACTCTTTTTTTACTGTACATTGTTATTCCTCCAATACTTTTTGTGTATGCTGTTATTATTTAATATCAGTTTTCTTCTTTGCCGTAGTTTTAGTCTTTTTTTCTGCTTCGGGTGAAGCTTTCTTTCCGGGCTTCGCAGCAGTCTTTTTACCAGCAGAAGCAGCTGCTTTTTTTACTGCAGGAGCCGTCTTTTTAGCTGTTGCAGCTGTCTTTTTTGATGAAGCTGCCTGCTTTGGTTTTGTCTCTCTCTTTTTAACGGGGACATATCTGAGATAGATCACCGAAAGAGGAGCAAGAGTCATTGTTATACTGTTATCGTGACCGTGCATGGGAACACTGTCCGATCTGAAGGAGGTCTCGGTTATGTCCGTACCTCCGAACTCGGCAGCGTCAGTATTGAAGACAAGCTTGTATCTTCCCTTGTGAGGAACTCCGATCCTGTAGTTCTTACGCTCGACGGGAACGAAGTTGCAGACCGCAATGATCTCATCTCCGCTGTCGTCGATACGTCTGAACGAGATGATACTCTGCTTGTAATCATCGTTTGATATCCAACCGAAGCCGTTCCATGAATCATCGTCCTGCCAGAGCGGCGGATTTTCTATATAGAACTTATTGAGCTTCTCCGAGAACTTCTGCATGATCTTGTGTGAATCAAAATTAAGCAGGTTCCAGTCGAGCTGAGCCTTGTAGTTCCATTCGTTCACCTGTGCGAACTCCTGACCCATAAAGAGGAGCTTCTTTCCGGGATGAGCCATCATATAAGCAAGGAAAGCACGGTAAGAGGCAAACTTCTGCTCATGCTCACCGGGCATTTTATTTATCATGGAGCACTTTCCGTGTACTACCTCGTCGTGTGAGATAGGAAGGATATAGTTCTCCGAGAAAGCATAGAAAAAGGAGAATGTCAGCTTATCATGATTGAAGGCGCGGTAGATAGGATCAAGTGACATATAGCTGAGCATATCGTTCATCCAGCCCATGTTCCACTTGAAGTTGAAACCCAGCCCTCCGATATCGGTAGGCTTTGTGACAAGCGGCCATGCGGTTGATTCCTCGGCTATCATAAGTGCGTCCGGATGTTTCATGAACACTGCTTCATTAAGGTGCTTGAGAAACTCAACTGCTTCAAGATTCTCGTTGCCGCCATAGAGGTTGGGAGCCCATTCTCCGTCACGTCTGTCATAGTCAAGATAGAGCATTGAAGCGACTGCATCTACTCTCAGTCCGTCGACATGGAACTCATCGAACCAGTAGTTCGCGCTTGAAATGAGGAAGGAGCAAACCTCAGCCTTGCCGAAGTCGAAAACCCTTGTTCCCCAGGCTTTGTGTTCCTTTTTTCGTTCGTCGGAATACTCATAGCAGCAGCTTCCGTCGAATTCATAAAGTCCGGCTTCGTCCTTAGGAAAATGCGCAGGCACCCAGTCAAGGATAACGCCTATACCCGCTTCATGGAACAGATCAACCATTTTTCTCATATCATCAGGAGTTCCGTACCTTGAAGTAGGAGCAAAATATCCCGTCACCTGATATCCCCATGAACCGTCATAGGGATACTCTGTAAGAGGCATGAACTCAATATGGGTATATGACATCTTCTTCAGGTAAGGTATGATCTTCTTCGCAAAAGTAATATAGTCGAGGAATATCTCTTCACCGTAGTTCCTCCACGAACCGATATGCACTTCGTATATATTGACCGGGCTCTTGTATATGCTCGTTGTATTCTTTGATTCAAACCACTTGCTGTCGCTCCACTTGTATGAACTCTCATATATTTTAGAAGCAGTTCCCGGACGGGTCTCAAAATGAGCAGCATAGGGATCTGCCTTCATAAGTATCCTGCCGTCCTTAGCTTCGATACAGAATTTATATGCGTCGTACTGTTTAAGCTTAGGTATCTCGGTTTCCCATATACCGTCGGCTATCTTTGTCATGGGATTCTTTTTTCTGTTCCAGTTGTTGAAATCTCCGACAACAGAAACACTTACAGCGTCAGGAGCCCAAACTCTGAAAATAAATACCTTGCTTCTTCCTTTTTTTGCAGAATGTACACCAAAAAATTTATATGCTTCGTAGTTCTTACCCTGATAAAAAAGGTACAGCGGAAAATCATTGGGATTATTGTTGTTATTAACAGACATAATTCAGCCTCCTTTGCTATAATTCATTTTATCAGAATCAGCAGAATTATTCAAGCTTTTTTGGTGATAATGGAAAAAATTCAGACGTTATGCTAATAATTGCCTGTCCAATTAGTGCAATTTGACAGATTCGTTCCGAGATTTTCTTAGACAGCTTTATTAAATATGCACAGCAAATGCCATGTTTTTCATACAGTTTCAGAGCATTTGAGTTAATATTTTGTTCACACAAGTGCCGTTTTTTCCCGTCAACCCGTTACTCTTACTCCGATGACAGTAACGTCATCAGCATGTATTGAAGGGGTGAAAACCTGTGCCTTGCCGCTGATCTCTTCAACGATATGCTTCAGATCATCTCCGCCGAGAAGGAGCTCTTTGATGAAAGGATACGCATTCTCGAAAATGCCGTCAGAAAACATTATGACTATATCCCCTTCTTCAAACTCACACTTTTTCACAAACACATCAGACGTTTCATATATACCCACAGGGAAGGTCGGAGAAGTCACCTTCAGTACACTGCCGCGGTGCCTTATAAGTGTTGCAGCCGCACCTGACTTTATTACTGTGAGACCGCATTCGTCAAGATCAATGCGTACAGCGTCAAGAGTAGCAAAGCTCTCCTCCCATGATTTCGCAACCATTACAGAATTTACCAGTTTGACCGCTGATATAAAGTCCACACCGCCTGTTACAAGCCTGCGGAAAAGCCCGACAACCATACGCGACTCAGCAGAAGCTTCCCTGCCGGTCCCCATACCGTCTGAAAGCACTGCGTATCCTGCTTCGCCGCCGTCAAAGAATACTGTATGAGTATCTCCGTTATAACGAGAATTATCCGCACCGGCAGAAACAGCATATACTTCCATTTTATATTTCGGCTTTTCAAAGATCCTGATCCTTATCTCCTTTCCCGAACTTACAGGTTCGGTGCTTTCAAGTGAAAGACGCAGCTCGTCAGCTATAAGGTCGCATACCCTCGTACTGTTTTCAGGAGCTGCCCCGTGATCGAAATATATCTCAGCAATAAGCCGATTTCTGCTGTTGTAGCCTGCTATTACTTTTTCGGGAACTATACCGAACTTTTCAAGCTTATGCTTTATTGTCCGGCTGACATTTTCAGAATAGCGTACGTCAAATCTTTCGCCGGCAGCACGTAACAGCTCTTCAGTTATCCGGAGCTGCTCATGCAGCATTTCCCTGCTCTCCGAAAATCTCATCTCCATAAGCTTTGCAGATGCCCTTTCACGGGCACTGCGCAAAAAAGCGTCTGTCAGCTCGTTCCTGCGCAGACAGTCCGCAAGCTCCGCCGGAAAGCTCTCTGACGCAAATTCCGTCATCTCTGCAAGTTTTGAAAAACCGCGGTATGTATTCGTCCTGTCCGACTTCCAGCAGAACGGGCGTCTGTAGCACAATGAACAGACCTGCTCCGAATTTTCTTCTATTTCACGGCTGATATCGCTTCTCTCCGCAAGTATGTGCGATATACGCTCAGACTCACTGCGAAGCTCCCTGACGGTATCCGAAAGGAACCCCAGCCTTGTACCTATCATATCAGGAAATGCTGATACGCACTCGCTGCCGGTACAAATCCATTTGTCGGTAAAGACTGCGGAAAAAGGTATAAATAAAGCTGCACCGCATATAATATCCATCATATTCTCCACGCCTCTGACCGACATACCGGTCAGAACTGTCATAATAAAATTTATTCCTACAAATCCTGCGGCTGCGATATGGCTTTTCTGTTTGTAAAGATAACCTGTCAGAAGTCCGGCAGCAGGCAGAAGAACTATATTAAGACCCACAGACGCCGATGAGAGAAATGCACCGCACACTGAAAGCGCTCCGCAGAAAACTCCTCCGTTTTGCATATAAAAGTACGCTCCCATCAGCGTGACAAACGACGCCGCTATGATTCCCGCATTCAACACTGGGAGTTTTAAAGCTGAAAGTGATGCTATCAGCATGATATAAACAACTGCGCATGAAAATCCGCTTATTCCTGTTATATTTATCATACGCTGACGTTTTATGCCGAGTATGAGACCGGCAGCAGAATATGCTGTGAAACCTGCGAGTGCTCCGTAGAATCCGTAAAACAAAAGCTTGTACATCAGCTCTCCTATGACAGCAGATACAGCCGCTCCCGAAACAAAAACACTGACAGCCGTGTTGATTCCGCAGAGCTTCGGGTCATTTCTCGGTTCAAGAAACATCTTGATTATCATTATCAGTGCCAGCGAGGACAGCTTGACTATATTATGTCCTATGTCACCGCCGATAATGCTCCGTACCATGCTCCCGGCAAAAACCGCAGCTGAATACGGAAGTCCGACTGCTCCTGATATTGATATATCCGCAAAAGAAACAACACCTGCCACTCTCGTACCTGTAAGCAGAAAGCCTGCCGCTGCCGCTGCTGCAAAAGCCGAAGCAGCTCCGGAATATTTCCATGTCGTTATATCCTTGATTTTTAACATCCATAATCACCTCGCAAAAATATACAAGCTATTATAACATCAGCAGGATGAAATTTCAGTCGGTCCGCGCCGTCGGAAAAAGTCGATGTATGACATTTTTGGCAGCAAAAAGAAAAAGCTGCGCGCAGCACAGCTCCTTTTTATGTATTTTTTTCGTCAGCCATATACAAAAGCGCATTGCAGACAGCGGCAGCCACATTGCTTCCGCCCTTTCTTCCTCGTGCTACTATACATGGTATACCGCTTTCAATTATCATTTCCTTTGACTGGACTACATTTACAAATCCGACAGGAACACCTATAACAAGTCTCGGCACAAATGTACCTGCGGCGATATGCTCACACAGCCTCACAAGAGCAGTCGGAGCATTGCCTGCCGCATATATCACAGGCTTTCCGAGAAGAGCAGCCTTGTCAACAGAAGCCGCCGCCCTGGTGCTCCCGTTTTCGGAAGCAGCCGCCGCTACGTCACTGTCAGCCATAAAGCACTCCACGGTGCAGCCGTGCCTTGCAAGGGCAGCCTTGTTTATCCCTGCCTTTGCCATATTTGTATCAGTGACGAACACAGCTCCTTCCTTTATTGCAGAAAGTGCTTTCTGTACGGCATTTTCCGAGAAATACATATTGTCGTAGTAGTCAAAATCCGCAGTGGTATGTATTGCACGAATGACTATCGGCCTTATATCCTCAGGCAGCTCCCTGTCACCGAGTTCTGCCCCTATTATCTCGAAGCTCCGCCGCTCTATATCCTTCGGAAGAACATATTCAAGCTCCATCATACGCCCTCCTCAACTATCTTATAGAGCAGGTCTGTATCAATACTTCTGCGTACTCCGTCAGCAAGTCTGTCATACTGTCTCTCCTTGTATGCGCCGCGGTCAATGACTCCGCCGCGGTATGTGATCCCCTTGTTATCGTAAAGCTTTCTTACGATACGCTCAGACACCTGTGAACTGTCAAAAAGCCCGTGTATATAGCAGCCGTAAACGCTGCCTGAATATGCGCCGCCGCAGTCCAGAAGAGGTCTGTCACCGCTGTCGGTGCTTCCCATATGTATCTCATAGCCGCTGAATTCTGCTCCGCTGAGACAGCTGAAAAAACCACCTATATTCCTGAATCGCCCTCTTGTCTGAGACTGTCTCTTCTCACCCATAAAAACAGTCCTGCACCTGAGCAGACCCATTCCGCTTATGCTTCCACCGCATTCACTGTCAAGAGGGTCGGCTATTGTCTCGCCCAGCATCTGATATCCGCCGCATATACCGAATACAGGCACGCCGTTTGCTGCATTTCTCTTTATGACGGCTTCCATACCGCTCTCGCGCAGCCATTTCATATCGCATATAGTGCTTTTTGTGCCTGGTATGATTATCATATCCGGATTATCAAGCTCCTCATACTTTGTGACATATCGCACCGACACGCCGTCATACTGTGAGAATACGTCAAAATCCGTAAAGTTTGATATCTTCGGAAGCTTTATGACAGCAATATCTATAAGCCCGGCAGTTGCGCCCTCCAGTTTCGACGAAAGGCTGTCCTCGTCCTCAATATCACAGTCAAGCTGCGGCACCACTCCGAGAACAGGCTTGCCGCCGCGCTTGAAAAGTATATCCTTTCCGCTGTCAAAAAGCGATATATCACCACGGAATTTGTTTACAACGAGCCCCTTTACCATGCTGAGCTCATCAGGCTCAAGCAGAACGAGAGTACCGAGAAGCTGTGCGAAAACGCCGCCCCTGTCGATATCTCCCACAAGCACGACGGGAGCCTTTGCTATTTTTGCCATGCCCATATTAACAATATCGTCGGACTTCAGATTCAGTTCCACCGGACTTCCTGCTCCTTCAATAACTATTATATCATGCTTCGCAGCAAGCTCATCATAAGCTTCCTTTATCTTAGGTATAAGTTCTGTTTTTCTGCTGAAATACTCCCTTGCAGACATATTTCCCACTGCCCTGCCGTTCACGATTATCTGCGAACCGGTATTTGTTGTCGGTTTGAGCAGTACAGGATTCATAAGGACTGACGGTTCTATACCCGCCGCCTCAGCCTGCATAGCCTGAGCTCTTCCTATCTCGCAGCCGTCAGCGGTTATGTATGAATTCAGCGCCATATTCTGCGATTTGAATGGTGCGCAGCTGTAGCCGTCCTGTCTGAATATACGGCAGAGCGCAGCCGCAAAAAAACTCTTTCCTGCATTGGACATAGTCCCCTGTATCATAATAGCCTTAGCCATTCAATATCCTCCTAATTGCAGCAGCAAGCTGCATATTTTCTCTTTTGGTACGCACCGCAACACGGAAATAATCATCACCGAGTCCGCTGTAATCAGCACAGCTGCGTATCAGTATCTTATCTTTCAGAAGCAGCCCGCCAAGTTCCTTGCGAGCCTTAAACAAAATATAATTCACATCTGACGGGAATACTTTTACCCCCATACCTGCAAGTTCAGCCGCAAGGTATTCCCGTTCGTTTTTTATAAGTCCGATCGTCTTCCTTACATGATCCGCTTCATCAAGCGCCGCTGCACCGGCTGCCTGCGCAGGAGCGGAAACGCTCCAGTACTGACCTGTATCCGCTATACGCTCAGCTGCAGCAATACTGCCGCAGACTGCATATCCTAACCGCAGTCCTGCCATTGCAAAAAGCTTTGTAAAGGAACGCAGAACGATAACACTTTCATTCATGCAGTTCAGAGCGGTCCGTTCTCCGCTGTTTCCGGCAAAGCCTATAAAGCTCTCATCACACAGCAGATATGCACCTTTTCGCAGGCATTGCATGGCTATCCTTTCAAGAAGAACCGGCTCGACAAGCAAGCCTGTAGGATTGTTCGGAGAAGCCAGTATCACTATATCATTTCCCTCGATATCTTCAAGTATGCTTTGCGTAAGTCTGAAGCTGCTGTCTTCCCTCAGAAAATGCTCAATGACGACGCACCTGTTCTCAGACAAAGCCTTGCCGTACTCGCTGAATGAAGGTGAACACACAAGAGCCTTCTCAGGTCTCAGTGCGGAAACGATGCGATAAATAAGATCATCAGCACCATTGCCGCAGACTATTCTTTCAAAAGGTACACCGAGCTTTTCCGCGAGCTTGCTCCGCAGCCTGCGGCAGCATGGATCAGGATACCGTTCCCATTCGTCAGCTGATCGTATAACAGCTCCGCGAACTGCTTCAGGCATACCGAGGGGATTGAGATTTGCTGAAAAGTCAATCTCTATATCAAGTCCGAGGTCGTTACCGCCGTGATGTCCGTTCAGCATAAAACACCTCCGATCAGCAGAGCTCTTACTATAACAGCAAAAACAAAAACGATTGCCGAACTCCCGTACATCAGTCTGTTCGCACGGCGTATGTCTTCATTTTCAATGTCGCGCACCGGATCGCCTATATACTCTTTTTTGTGGAGTTCGCCGAAGTAATATGCGTCACCCGCAAGCCTGACGCCGAGAGCTCCTGCGCAGGCTGCCTCCGTCTGTGCGGAATTTGGACTTGCGTGCTTACGTCTGTCTCTTTTCCAGATACGGTATGCGCCGGTTCCATCGAGTCTAAAAAGAGGAGCGCAGACTATCATGGCGACAGCTGTCAGACGGGAGGGTATATAGTTCAGAACATCATCGAGCTTTGCGGCAAATCTTCCGATATCGGCATATTTTTCATTTCTGTAGCCTATCATGGAATCCATTGTATTTGCAGCTTTATAAAAAAAACCAAGAACGGCGCCGCCAACTGACATATACATAAGCGGTGCCGTAACTCCGTCAGAAGTGTTCTCTGCAACTGTTTCCACAGCTGCCCGTACAATGCCTTTTTCGTCAAGTACAGCTGTATCCCTGCCGACTATCATTGAGACAGCCTTTCTCGCTCTCTCAGCATCTCCTGCAGCGACCGCACTGTAGACCTTCATGCTCTCGTCACGGAGACAGCGTGCCGCAATAAGGTAATAGCACATTATCCCTTCGGCTAAAGCTCCGAAAAGCGCAGATAATCTGTAACATACAAGCAGTATCGCAAGGGGCACAGCAGCAGATATTATCAGTACAATTACAGCAAGAAACACGCCTCCTGCGCGGAGATGCCTGCCCATGTGCCTGCGCACAAATGCTTCAAGAAAGGATATCAGCCTGCCGATAAGTCTTATGGGATGCGGCAGATTATACGGATCGCCGAACACACAGTCAAGAATCGCTCCTGCCAGAAGCGGCAGAGCCGCTGTAAAATAATTCATATCTTACTTGTTACCTTTATTTTATTTCCGTCAAATTCCGTGATGTAACCATGTCCGTTTGCGGTATGCCAGTCATAATAGCTTTTCTCAGGGACAGCAAAATGCTCCATTACAGCCATTATAGTACCTCCGTGCACCACAAAGGAAGCATGACCGTCATCAGGCAGGGAACCTACACATTCAAGAAATCCATCAATACAACGCTTTTTGAAATCCGCAGGCGATTCCCCGTTCGGAAAAGCCTCTTCTCCGCCGCTGTCTATCCAGCGCTGATAGCGGCTGTCGAGACTCAGCTCGATATAGTTCCTGCCTTCAAAATCCCCGAAGTCGCACTCCCGCAGAGCTTCACATATCACCGGCTCTATACCAGGATATATCAGTTCCGCTGTCTGTACGCAGCGCTTCATCGGGCTTGTGAAAAGCTTTCCGCATACAGGATAGTTCATTTTCACAAGCTCTGCGATACCGGTAAATGAAAGCGGCTCATCAGTCCTGCCTATATACCGCATTTCAAGATTACCTTCAGTCCTGCCGTGCCGGATAAGATCAATCCTCATTGCGCTTTCCCTTCAGGTATACAGGTATACCGCATATAACACGTATTACTGTATCGCTGGCAGCAGATATTATACAGCCGCAGCGTCCTGTTTCTTCACGGCGCCTGCGCTCCGACTTTTCAACGGGAACTATTCCGCAGCCTATTTCATCCATAATGATAATAGCGTCACTGTTTTCAAGGCAAAGCCTTTTTGTAAACTCAACGGGACTTACCCCCTGAGCTAAAAGACGGGCTATAACTTTATGAAAGCTCTTGATGCACTTTGCAGAAAACAGATCATCGAAATCACAGGTCGAACCGTTTGTTATCTCAGACTCTTTCACCCCGAAAAGCTCGATAGCAGCACCTATTTTCCCCTGATAGGCTCCTCCGATTATAAATTTCATTCTATGACCTCCATTATTCTGTATGCCAGAACAGCGGCAGCTGCTGACGACAGCTCGCACACCTGCAGGAACCAGCCTGCAAGATCGCCAGTTATACCGCCGAATTCCTTATATGCGACATGGTGATAATATAACATTGAAAAAAGCGCCGCAGCGGCTGCAAACACACCTGCAAGCGGAAGCACCGCTGCCATTGCAAAGCAGCTGACGGAAGCTGTAAAAGACAATACAAACAGCGTTGCATTCTTATCAGCATTATCAGAAAATCCGAAAAGCGTTCCTTCTTTTTTGGCAGCTCTGAATGTTACCGCAGCCAGTCCGCTCAGTGAACGTGAAAGCACATAGCTCCACGCTGTCAGGCAAGCTGCCTGACTGTCATAAAGCTCAGATATGAGCGCCGTATACAAAAGCAGATATGCTCCGAGCCTGATCGCGGCAAAAGAACCTATATGCGGATCACTGAGTATTTCCAGTTTCCGTTTTCTTTCCCCCCACGAGGCTCTTGCGTCACAGGTATCACAGAAGCCGTCAAGGTGAATACCGCCTGTTACAAGGACTGTGATTATGACCGCTCCCGCAGCGTAAAGGAAGCTGCCTGTACGGAGCGCTGTACAGATATTATTCCACAGAATGAGCAGCACACCGGTAACCGCGCCGACAAGAGGAAAAAAGCAAAGGGAGTACCGTCTGTTCTCCTCTGTCCATTCCACCTCCGGAACAGGTATCCGTGAGTACATACTAAATGCGGCAAAAAGTGACTTTAACATATCAGTTTCCCTTTCAGCGCGACCGGGATACCGTAAACGCATTCCACGACATTGTCGGCAAACTCAGCGATCCCGCTGTTGACAGCAGCTATTTCACTTACATATGCCATAAGATCCGCAGAATAACTGTTACCGTCGCAGCCCACCTCGTTCGTAACGATAACAAGCTCCGAAGCTGTCTCGCCAAGCGCCTTAATATTGCGTATGATCTTGTCTGAAGGTCTGAGGACATTTCCGCCGATGTACATTTCGTTCGCACAAAGATTTCCGATGCACTCCAGAAGTATGCCGCAGCCTATCGGAAGATCAAGCTTATATATATCACGCGGACATTCAATGGTAATATAGCTCTTGTTCTTTCTTGATTCACGGTGACGCGCGATTATCTCATCAGCGTCATCTCCCACAGGATTCATTGTGGCTATATAGTATTTAGGTCCGATGAAGTTTTCAAGTACCTTCTCAGCGTACCCTGATTTTCCGCATTTTGTACCGCCTGTTACAAGTGTGATCATTTCAGTTCCACATACCTTTCTATGCCCGATACGTCGAATCGGTGAGAATTATAGTATATCGCCGCAGCGCCGTCAAGAAGCGGCAGAAGAAGGATGCCTCCGGTACCCTCTCCAAGTTTCAGACCTCCGTCGATAACAGCATGAAGTCCGAGCTTGCCGATAAGTCCTCTGCCGGCAGGTTCAGCAGAAACATGGCCTGCAAGCATATAATCCACGGAATCAGGAGCTATCATTGCCGCAACAGCTGCAGCAACTGCTGATATCACGCCGTCAATAACGATAGTCACTCCGTAAACTGCTCCGCCGAGATACAATCCTATCATGCCCGCTATCTCATAGCTTCCAAGCTTTGAAAGCAGCTCGACCGCATTTCCCGTATACGGAGCGTTTACCTTTATTGCACGCTTTACGACTGCTATCTTTCGTTCAAGTCCTTCCGTTGAAAGACCGGCTCCTCTTCCGGTCACGACATCCGGAGGAAGTCCGAGCAGGACAGAAGACAGTGCTGCTGTAGGAGTAGTATTACCAATGCCCATCTCTCCGGTAACGATAAGCTTCATGCCATTGTTTGAAAGATCACGGACTATATCCATACCTGTCCTTATTGCTTCTTCCGCCTGTGCCACAGTCATTGCAGGTCCGGCAGCGATATTGTTTGAGCCAAATGCTACCTTCCGGTTCAGAAGACCTTTGCATTGTATATCACGGGCTATGCCGATATCTACCGCGACGACCTCTGCCCTGTATACATCGGCAAGAACATTTATATTGGACCGCCCGCTTGCTATTTCCCTTGCGCATACAGAAGTGACGGTATTGTCAGACTGAGTAACGCCCTCGGCAACTACGCCGTTATCCGCGCACATTACCACAACAGCACGATTGAATATGTTCGGAGTATCAGTGCGCTGTACAGCAGCGATCCTGTTCCACATATCCTCAAGGAGACCAAAGCTCCTGAGAGGCTTTGCGACCGAATCCCACCTCGCCTGAGCAAGATCGGCATATTTTCTGTCCACAGGCACTATATGTTTGATCCTATCCATCAATACCTCCAAACTCCGCACAGGCAGCTGCAAATCTCTGTGCAATGCCAGTATCCGAATAAAAATACAAATGCGGGAAACCTGCATACATCGCTTTGTCCGCATGGACACACCGCCAGTTCCTGCCGTCATTCTTCTCAGCTTTAAAGCTTTCGCCACAGTCGGTACTGTCCCAGTAATGGAACTCATGAGCCGGTATACTTTCTCCTTTCGCGCAGATAAGATTATCAGCATCGGCTGTAAGAGTAACGTACCCGAATCTCTGCAGGCGCTGAGTCTCGTAAGCTGTTCCTTTTATTGCTCCCACCATTCCGTATTCAGAACCGTCCGGCATCTTCATAGTATCATGCAGATACATAAAGCCTCCGCATTCCGCTATAATCGGCATACCGGACGCAGCTGCGCTTTTTATCGCCGCAAGCATACTGCTGTTGGAAGATAACTCCGCCGCATACAGCTCAGGATAACCGCCGCAGAGAATAATTCCGCAGCAGTTGTCCGGCAGTTTTGTGTCATTCATCGGAGAGAAAAACTCTATTTCACAGCCAAGCTTTTCAAGCAGTGTGATATTATCCGAATAAATAAAGCAGAATGCTCTGTCCTTTGCAACAGCAATTTTTGGATGTTTATTTTCAAAAAGTCTGTTCAATTTGAGCGGTTCAAAATCAGGCAAAGGCGATTCCGCTGTATTCATAAGCTCGTCAAGGAGAATGTGCTTTTCAGCAAGTACCCCAAGCTGCTCTGTGATTTTCTTCAGATCAGCCACCTCGGCAGCCGTTATAAGTCCGAGGCGCCGGCTTTCCAGTGAAAAGCTGGTCACAGGGAAAAAGCCGAAATACTTTGTACCCGATTCTTCGCATATATCCTTTGCGAGCGGAACAAGCCGTTCCGGGAGTCTGTTGAAAATAAAGCCCTTTATACTGTTCGGTCTTTTATAATCAAGAAAGCCCTTCACCACGGCACCTATCGACTCCGACGCACCTTTACAGTCAATGACTATTACAGAAGGTGTACCGGTCGCCGCCGAGACCGAATGAGCGGAACCTCTGCCGCCAACGCCGTCGTAATATCCCATAACGCCTTCAATTACGGATATATCTGATTTTTCACCGTTTGTACAGAGCAAATATCTGAGTGTATTGTCATCGCAGAAAAAGCTGTCAAGGTTATGAGCATCAGCGCCTATGATGCTCTCATGAAACATTGGATCAATGTAGTCCGGACCGCACTTGAAGCTCGAAACAGCAAGTCCGCGGGCTTTCAGCGCAGCAAGTACCGCGCATACTACTGTCGTTTTGCCGCAGCCGCTGTGAGTACCACCGATGATAACCCTTTTCATAGCTGCTTCCTCTTAATGATATATACTGGATTTTCAGCTGAAAGCATGGTATGTTTTCCCACCTTACGTGTACGTGTGACAGCTATCTGTGTGATCTCCGCTTCAAGGCCGAGCTTATCAAATATTGCTGTACATTCAGAAAGAGTTTCGAGAGATACCGCTGTTACGGTCAGCCGGATATTGCGATTTATTGAGTACGCTTTATCAATTATATCAAATAATTGACCGCCTGACCCTCCGACAAATACAACATCAGGGACAGGAAGATCATCAATAACATCCGCTGAGTTACCACTGTATATTTCAATATTGTCACAGCCGAATCTGATCCTGTTCTTTTCGATAAGCTCAACTGCTTCCGAATTTTTCTCTACTGCACATACAAGACCGTTTCCGCAGCGTACAGCCATTTCTACAGCCACCGAACCTGTTCCGCTGCCGATGTCCCAGCATACGCTGTCATCGCATATCCCCAGTCCTGCCACAGTAACCGTCCTGACCTCTGATTTCGTCATAGGAACGCTGCCTCTGATGAACAGGTCATCAGGTATACCGCTTAGAACCGCCTTTTCATATCCACCGTTTTCGCACAGCATCACACACAGTCCTGAAGTCGTTATATCTGCGAATTCACAGGCTTTTCCGCTGGATATCCTCTCGTTCTCATATCCGAGATCCTCTCCGATATGTACAATGATATCCCCCATATCATAGGTGCACAGCCGCCTGCAGATATCAGCCGCAGTTATATCGCCGCCAAGCAGGAAAAACGTGTTCCTGTGAGTTTTTACATTACGGACGATATTTGCTTTTTTACCGTGCAGACTTACAAAGCAGCAGTCAGACCAGTCCTTTCCGAGCTTTGCGCAAAGGTAAACAGGTGAAGAAATACCGCAGATTATTTCGGGAGCATATTCGGAAAGCTGCTCAGAAAGTCTTTTGGCACCGCTGAAAAATCCGCAGTCGCCGGACATCAGCACAGCTGCCGATGAGGGCTTGTTTCCTTCTAAATAACGGACTATTTCCTCGCTGCGATACTCCATGAACTCTGTCTTGCAATATGCAGAAAAAGGCGCAAGCATTCTCTCTGCTCCTATCAGTACCTCTGCTTCGCAGACAGCCTTTTCAGCATCCTTTGTAAGCGTTTTCACACCTTCCATACCGATCCCGACTATGTATATCTTCAACTCTTCACCTCATTTCCGCAAGTATTTTCTTTATCTCATCAAAACCAAAGCCCTCTTCATCAGGCCTTTCAAGAACTATCACTTCAGCACCGCAGATTGCTGCCGCCGAAAGCTTTTCCGGGAAGCCTCCTGCCGTACCGCTCTCCTTAGTAACAAGGACCTCTGCTGCGCTCAGTTTTATATGGGCGATATTCTGTTCAGCAGTGAAAGGGCCCTTTTCAAGTATAAGCTTATCTCTGCTGAACCCAAGCTCTTCACAGCTCTTTCGTACATCATCATTCGGCAATGCCCTGACCCATATCCTTCTGCCGTGATCCTTGACCTCCGCAAGCTTAGGAAGCTCCTTGCTTCCGAGGGTACTGAGGATAACCTTGTCAGAACTGTTCAGTATACTCACAAGCTCGTCCATATTACCAGCCTTTGTACAGCCGGATATTTCCTGAGAGCTGCGAAGCAGTCTGTAACAGACTATTCCAAGTTCACTGCAGGCAGCCCTTATATTCCTTGTTACCTCTTCGGCATAGGGATGGGTCGCGTCAACGACTGCATTACAGCCAAGTCCGGAGACAAGCCGCTTTATCCCTTCAGAATCAAGTCTGCCTGTAAATACACTAAGCATTTCGTCTTTCGGAAGAAGCTCAGCTCCGTATCCCGTAGCTACTGACACCGCCGCAGCGATACCGTTATGCACACAGTATTCCGCAAGCTCCCTGCCCTCGGTAGTACCGCCGAATATAAGCACCTTACACATTGCGGTATCCTCTCGGAGTTACCATTTTTCCGCCAATGACCTTTGTTTCTGAATTGCCGATAAATACCGTGGTGAACATATCCGCCTGTGTATCACGCAGCTCTCCCAGTGTCAGTATACAGCTTTTCTGACCGTCTCTTCCTATGTTTGAAACCATTCCGCATACAGTCCCCGCAGCTCTGTATCCAAGAATGATATCACAGGCTTTTTGCAGGTAGTCAGCACGTTTTTTAGAGGACGGATTGTAGAGAGCGATCACAAAATCTCCCTCCGCAGCACATCTTAACCTCTGTTCTATCTTTTCCATAGGAGTGAGCAGATCCGAAAGGCTGATGACCGCAAAATCATGAGTCATCGGTGAACCGAGAACCGCTCCGCCGCTCAGTGCGGCTGTTACGCCAGGGATAATTTCTATGTCAACATCAGGATAATCAGCTGCCATTTCAAGAGCAAGTCCCGCCATTCCGTAAAGCTGACTGTCGCCGCTGCATACAAGTGCGACCGTTTTGCCTTCCGCGGCTTTTTTCAGTGCAAGCTCAACACGGTCACGCTCCTGTCTCATACCTGTGGAAAGGCACTCCTTTTCAGGATAGAAGCGCTTTATCTGCTCAATGTAGACAGTATATCCCACAACGATATCACTGCACAGTACAGCTTTCTCAGCTTCAACAGTTATACCTTCCCTGCTTCCGCAGCCTATACCTGCAACATAGAGCTTCATAGCTGCATCTTCCTCTCAAAATCAAGATATACCGGCTTTTCCGCCACAGCAACTGTTACTCCGCCGGCAGCGGTCTTTCTTACAATTAGCTTGCCGCCGCTGCAAAGCACAGCGCTTCTTTCACATACGTTATCCGCACCTGTAGTTTCAAGTACAAACTCAGAGCTTTCAAAATCGCCGCTTACCTTCATAAGCTCATCAGCCGTATAAGCTGTCATCCCGAAACCGAACCTTGTACAGAACTCGCAAAGTCCCTCTTCTTCTTTTTTGATATCAATAGTTGATACTTCACATATTCTCTGAATATCAATATTATTCTTTTCCAGCACTTCATTTACAGCAGCGCTTATCGCATCGGCAGAGGTACCCTTTTTGCAGCCGATACCAAGAACTATATTCCTCGGTACAAGATTGAGCGTTACCGGAAATGGCTTCTCGGAGGTATCAGTGCCCACACAGATACCTGTCCTGCATACACCGAATTCAGTGAGCTCGGAGGGAAGTCCTCCATGCTGATACACACTTGAAAAACCTATTTTTTCATCGTCGAGGACTTCTGCCGCTATCTCCTTAGCAGCTTTCATATCTGTGATTATCAGATCGTTTGCAACTGCAAAGCTGTCAGGAGAAAAGCGCCCGCCGGAATCTGTAGCCGTAGTGATAACAGCCGTTGAACAGAGCCCTTCTGCAATTACCTCGGCTAACCGGTTAGCGCCGCCGATATGTCCCGAAAGCACAGGAATAACGAATCTTCCGCTGTCGTCCATAACTATTACCGCCGGATCGTCCGCCTTTGTACCAAGGAACGGAGCAACGGCACGTACGGCTATGCCGCAGGCACATACGAAAATAAACGCATCGGAGCGCTCGAAAAGTCTTCCGACCATGCTCCCCATATTCCAGAATACCGCAGAATCATCATCTGTATGCTTATGAAAACAATATCGGCTCACCCTGTGCTCGGATTCAAGCAGCCCGCCTACTCTGAGAGAGAGCTGCCTGCCGTTCTCGGTGACCGAAAAAACAGCTATATTCATGTATCTTCTGCCTTTCTGAAACCAGTTTCAAATTTTTTATCATAGAGCTTTGAGAGCTCATAATCATCTCCGAGGAATCCGCCCACAGTAATTAGTGCAGTTTTGGTGATACCGTTTTCCCTTGCGGCTTTCGCAAGGGTGCCGACTGTACAGCGGACTACCTTTTCATCGCTCCATGTAGCCTTGTATACGATAGCCGCAGGAGTATCGCTGCGGTAGCCTCCGCTTAGCAGACGAGCGGACAATTCCTCCGTCATGCCGGCGCTGAGAAATATGACCATAGTCGCATTATGTGCCGCAAGGCTCTCGATTCTCTCCTTTTCCGGAACAGGAGTACGTCCTGCCATACGTGTGAGTATCACTGTCTGTGATACGTCAGGAAGAGTGTATTCAGCCCTGAGAGCTGCCGCAGCTCCGCAGAAGGAACTCACTCCGGGAGTGATACTGTATGGGATATGAAGCTCGTCAAGCCTGTCCATCTGTTCGCGTATCGCACCGTATACCGAAGGGTCACCGGTGTGAAGACGGACCGTATCCTTTCCCTCCGCTTCGGCGTTCTTCATGACATCTATCACCTCGTCAAGATGCATGACAGCGCTGTTGTATATCTCGCAGTCAAGCTTGGCATAATCAAGGAGCTCAGGGTTTACCAGAGAGCCCGCATATATTATAACATCGGCTTTTTCAAGAAGCCGCTTTCCTCTCAGTGTAATAAGGTCGGCAGCTCCGCAGCCTGCTCCGACAAAATCAACCATTTTCTTCCTCCGTTATCGCCTTAATAAGTTCATCAGCAAGTGAAGTCTTTACAAGCAGGTCACGCTTATATGAAAACGCGAGAGCGGCTATCCTGACTTCAGACTTTACACGGTTCTGCAAATAGAAGTCCATACGCTTTTCAAGAACTTCCGCAGTCTTTTCAAGATATCCGGCTTCGTCAAGTATATCCATTGCCGCGTCAACTGTAGCACAGTCGGGCAGCCGTTTCAGGGTTTCTGTATCAGCTCCCGCAAGAACACCGCAGGTAACGAGCACGTCCATACGTCCGTCAGCACATGATGAATGGGTATTCATTATACCTGCTCCGAGCTTCACCAGCTTACCTATATGACCAACGATAAGTATTGTCTCAAATCCAAGCTCTATGCCGATATCTATTGCCTCACCGATGAAGTTGCTGCAGGTAACGCTCCTCTCCAGCGAGAAGGGCATTTTCTCCTGAACGAAGCTCTCACTGTAGTTGCCTATAGTCAGCAGCATATTCCTCTGCCCCTCAGCACGTCTCATATTCGACTCCATGCGGATAGTTTCGATAAGTGCTGAATTACTCATAGGCTCAACGATGCCGCTCGTTCCGATTATAGATATTCCGCCTTCTATACCCATGCGAGGATTATAGGTCTTTTTTGCAATCTCTTCTCCGCCAGGCACGGATATCCTTACATTGAAACCGCCGGAATAGCCGTATTTCTCAGCGATCTCCATGACCGCTCCGCTTATCATTTTACGGGGGACTGAATTTATAGCGGCTTCTCCAACCGGCTGATCAAGTCCCGCCTTTGTCACTCTGCCTATGCCCTCGCCGCCTGCTATCACAACTCCCGAAGTGATAAGCGAGACCTCAGCGCATACCCTTATCCCGTCGGTTATATCAGGGTCATCTCCGCTGTCCTTTATAACTGCGCAGGAAGCTCTTTCTTCACATATCACAGGCTCAGTTATATCAAGGCGCAGCTTTACGCCTTTAGGAGTCATAAGCTCCGCAGACAGGACTTCATGTCCTGTAAGCAGCATTTCCGCTGCTGCCATAGCTGCCGCTGCTGCGCATGAACCTGTGGTATAACCGCAGCGCAGCTTCTGTGAACCCTTGTATATATATTCTTCAAGCTTCATTTCAGCTCTCCCTGTCAGTAATTATAAATAAGGTAAAATATCCGGGAGCTTCAGGTATATCCTCAACTGACGCATATGATCTTTCATCGGGGAATCCGCAGTTCACAACGGCTTTGGTATGTTCTGCAAGTCCTTTTCTGCGTAACAATGAGATAAGCTCCTGTGTATGCCTGCCTGTTTTCATTATCACCTTTGTTCCGCTGAGTTCAAGAGAGTTCTCAATACTGCCGGAGCTGTAAGGGATTATATGAAGCTCCTCGCTGCCAAGACAAAGCGGCTCTGCCAGAGCAGCTGCCGCAGCCGAAAAGCTCGTTACACCAGCACATACCTCTACATTGAAGCCTGCACCTCTTATATGTTCTGCAATATAGCAGAATGTGGAGTAAACCGATATATCCCCAAGCGTAAGAAAAGCAACGTCATTGCTTTCAAGCTCGGTGCAAAGCCGTTCTGAAACTGCGGAATAATTCCTTTCAAGTTCGGTCTTAACTGTGGTCATGGGGAAATCAAAAAATAGCCTTCTCTTCCCTGATATATCCACCGCCTGCTCCGCTATGGACAGAGCGGCAGTATTCTCACCGTTTGTCCGCGGAACAGCAATGACACTGCACTTCTCTATGATCCTGACTGCCTTCAGCGTCATAAGTCCGGGATCTCCCGCTCCTACGCTGACACCGTAAAGCTTCCCCATCAGTCATTCATCAGCTCTGCCGATACGGCTATAAGCTGTTCCATATCAAGCTGCTCAATACGTGCCGCTTCCGGCAGTCCAATGGCTTTAAGTGCTGTATATACCTTTTCTTTAGGTATACCCATTACTGATGACAGCGAATTGGCAAGGGTTTTTCTCCTTTGTGAAAAGCCTGCCTTGACTACACTGAAGAAAAACTTCTCGCTCTTCCCGTCAAGACGACGCTCGCTGTTCAGATCTATCCTCATAACCGCAGAATCCACATTCGGTGCCGGCATGAAACTGCCCCGTGATACGTCAAAGAGCTTTTTCACCGTACCGTAGTAATTCACTCCAACGGTTATAGCACCGGAATCCCGCGAACCTACCCTTGCACAAAGCCGCTGTGCGGCTTCCTTCTGCACCATGACAGTTATTGATTCTATCGGCAGTCTGCTCTCAAGGAGCAGCATAATAACGGGGGACGTAATATAATAGGGCAGATTTGCACAAACAGCCACATGAAGCCCCCTGAATTCTTCGTCGATAAGCCTGTGCAGATCGCACTTCATTACGTCCTCGTTAACTATTTTCACATTGTCAAAGTCAGCAAGCGTTTCTTCAAGTATGGGCAGGAGCCTTGTATCTATCTCCACTGCTGTGACCTTGTCAGCACGCTTTGCCAGCTCCGCTGTAAGGACTCCTATCCCGGTTCCGATCTCAAGTATGCCGAAGCCCTTGCGGGCATTGCCGTTTTCTGCTATTTTCGGACATATGTCAGGATTGATAATAAAGTTCTGTCCCAGCCCCTTTGAAAAGCTGAAGCCGTGACGGGACAGTATCTCCCTGACAGTTCCGATATTGGTTAGATTCATCAGTTACTCCTTAAACACTGTGGCGTTCCTTTTCGGAAAACTCGCTGCGCTTTGCGTCATTGAGCTTTTCCATAGTATTTACCAGATAATCCGCAGAACGGTAGGCTCTCTGAAAATCCATGTCCTTGAAGTAGATCTTCAGATCCACGAATTCGCCGTCAATGATGATATCCATCTGCCCGATCTGTCTGCCGGTATACTTTTCCGCCGCGTACTTCATGTACTCGTCGATCTCACGTCTGTCCATTTCTCCGCCGATAACATTGATCTTCATATTAAGCCTCCTGTTCATAAATAAAGATTTTTCCGAAGCGATCTTTCTGCTTCAGGATACATTTTTTTCGTTTATTACACTGAGCTTTTCAGCAAGCTCAGCCTTTGCTATAACTTTTTCACTGCCGTCTTTGCCGATAAGCAGAAGCTCCTTTCCGTTGGAGCATATCACGCCCTCGCCGCAGAGCGTGTAATCCAGAACCCCTTTGCAGAGTATGGTCTCGGTCTCATCTGGACTTATCCTTACGAGAACACGGCTTCTCGGTAATATTCCCGGATTCTTGTCGCCGGCAGCAGCGTTTTCCTTTTCGTTCTTCTCAGCTTCTCGCAATCTGTCCTCTATATACTGCTCACGGGGCGATTTAGTTTTAGATTTGACATCGCCTTTTCTCTGGCTCTTTCTGAGAGGTTCGCCGCCGAACAGCACGCTGAAAGCGTTTATGAAACCGAAAAGCGCCTTAATGAGCCTCACCGGGAAAAGCAGCACTGACTTCCACACCGGCTCCTTTTCACTTTTTTGCAGCTTATACGGCTGACGTATGAAATAATAATTGCCGTCTGCGTCGTTTTTTGGCTCAAGCAGATCATTTCCCTCTTCCGCAAAAAGTGTGTCTATACTTCCTGCTTCCTCATCGACTGCCAATATGGAGCTTGCAGAAAAAACATTTCCGCCCTCCAGCGCACGTCCTCTCGTAGAACAGAACAATCTGCCGTCGGTGGCAGACCAGAAAGGAGATGCCTCTGCGGAATGTCCGTCCGTAAGTTCATTGTAGTCGCCGCGCTCGTCGAATATCGCAAGATGTCCGTCAAGTATAGCGGCTATCCTGCCGTTTTTATAAGCAATATCACCGATATCCCTGTTCATTCCGGTATATATGTGTCCCTCCGGAGCTTTAGGTGAATCAGCGCTTTTCCTGTAGATAGCACCCATTTCTCCAAGAACGGCAGAGTATATGAAACCATCATCAGCGGCAGAAACGCCGTTTATCCTGACAGATCTCGACGCATCTGCATCATGCTCAAGATCTTCACGGAACATCGCTCCTGCTCCGGAATGCTTCCACTCCTTGTTCTTGTTTATCTCATTTACGGCATCGGTATACTTTTCAGCTCTTTCGCACGGAAGCTCCGATACCTTTCCGGAATTGCAAAGAAACATACTGTTGCCTGATATATAAACGATCTTCATTGGTAAATCAGTTTTCCTCCATTCTTCTGCAAACAGCCTCGGCGCATTTCATGCCGTCGACCGCCGCAGAAACTATACCTCCTGCATAGCCTGCACCCTCGCCGCATGGGAAAAGGCCATTCAGCGAAAGCGACTGCATATCTTCTCCGCGGTTTATACGCACCGGAGAGCTGCTCCTGCTTTCGATACCGGTCAGCACCGTATCACCGTCATCAAAGCCCTTTATCTTCTTCCCCATTTCCTTTATACCAAGCTTCAGGGTACTGCATACAAAACCGGGAAGGTATTCTTCAGGAGCAGCGAATCTGACTCCCGGCCGGTATGACGGTCTCACCTTTCCGCATTTCACGCTGACACGTCCGTCCATAAAATCCCTCAGCATGGCAGCCGGCGCATGATAATCACCCCCCCCTGCAATAAAGGCTTTCTCCTCAAGGTCACGCTGGAAATACATTCCCGCAAGAGGATGGTCGCTGCCGTAATCGGCAGGGTCAGCGTTAACAAGGAGAGCACTGTTTGAATTCTCAGCGTCACGCGCAAAACAGCTCATGCCGTTGACAGCGAGCCTGCCCTTCTCAGAAGAGGCGGCAACAACATATCCCCCCGGACACATACAGAAGGTATACAGAGTGCGTCCGTTGGGAAGATGTACCGCAAGCTTGTAGTCTGCGGCTTTAAGAGCAGGATGTCCTGCAAAGTCACCATACATCGCCCTGTCGATATCAGTGCGGAGGTGCTCCGCTCTGACGCCCACAGAAAAGCTTTTCTGTGAAAGGGCGATATTCTCATTGTAAAGCAGCTCAAATACGTCTCTTGCACTGTGACCGGCTGCAAGGACAAGACTGCCTGTATCTATTGTATGTATCTCTCCGTCCTGCAAATACCGCACTGCGGAGAGACTGCCGTTTTCAGTATCAAAACCGCAGAATTTAGCGTTGAACCTTATTTCACCGCCTAAGGATATCACTTTTTCGCGAAGAGCCTTTACAGCTCCCCTGAGCTTGTCCGTGCCAATATGTGGCTTTGCGAGATATAGTATCTCCTCAGGAGCGCCGAACTCAACAAGCCTTTCAAAGACCCAGCCTATACGGCTGTCCTTTATGCCTGTTGTGAGCTTGCCGTCAGAAAAGGTGCCTGCGCCTCCCTCGCCAAACTGCACATTGCATTCGGGATCAAGCCTGCCGCCGCTCTGAAACTCCTCGACCTTCCTGCAGCGTGTATCAATATCACTGCCGCGTTCAAGGACTATAGGCTCTGCTCCAGCCATTGCGAGCACAAGCGCTGCAAACATACCGGCAGGTCCGAAGCCCACTATAACAGGGCGGTAGTCAGTTCTTTTCACAAGCGGGACTCTATAATCAGTGCGCTCAGGCTTTGAAGCGTTTTTCAGGACTTTCAGCAGCTTGTCCTCTCCCTTTGCTTCAATATCAAGGGAAATCAGAAAGTGAACATCGTTCTTCCTTCTTGCGTCCACTGATTTTTTTCCAAGCTTTACGCTTATCAGCCTGTCACGGCTTATTTTAAGTTTCTTTTCGCAAAATGTCACAAGGTCAGAAAAGTCGGTATCAAGATCTGCTCTTATTCCGCCGACTCTTATCATACAATTTCACCTCTCAGGGATTCGGCGCAGTTCCTGCCTGCGAATATTCCCGACGACCATGCCCACTGCAGATTATAACCGCCGCAGTCGCCATCCACATCAAGTATCTCACCGCACAGGAATATACCTCGCTCGCTCCTGAGCTGAAGCCTGTCATCAACGCAGTCGCCGCTTATACCGCCGCAGGTGACCTGTGCTTCCTTCCACGGAGCACTGCCGAGCACGTCAAAATCAAGATTCTTTATCAGCTGAGCGATCTGTCTCAGTTCCGTATCCCGCAGAGAGGATATTTCATCTGTAAGCGAACGCCCCAGCGATCGCTTTGTAAGGTAAAGTGCAAGATTTCTCGGAAACAACCCGGTGAGGAGTTCCTCTGTGGTATGCTTTCCGCGCTGATACTGTATAACACGGAGATAGCCCACAAGCTGCTCTGTGTCCATATCAGCGGCAAGATCAAGCCTGAGAGTCAGCTTTCCGTCGTACTGAGAAACAAGATGAGCCATATTGAAAACGCAGATGCCAGACAACGCGCTGTCAGTGAACTGTATCTCGCCCGCCTCCTCCTTGAGAAACCTTCCTGCCGAGTAAGCTGTTACCCTGCCTTTTGCACGTATACCTTTAAGTCCCTTCAACAGTTCGGGACGTACTCTGAGAGGAGCAACTGCAGGACATATCTTTGTTGTATGGCAGCCCTTGCTGCGCAGCAGCCTTATCACGCTTCCGTCAGTGCCGAACTGCGGTGCTGCATATCCGCCTGCCGCAACTATAACTCTCTTGCAGGGATATTTCTCTCCGGAAGCAGAAGATATCCTGAAACAGTCAGGGGCGCTTTCAATAAAATTAGCCTCAAATCCGCATCGCTCAACTACTCCTGCTTCGGCGGCACGAAGTCTCAGCGCTGAAAGTATCGTAGACGCGGTATTGCTTTTAGGGTAAACTCTTCCCTTAGGATCGGCAGAGCAAACAACACCGAGGCTGCCGAAAAACTCCTTGGCTGACGGAGTGGAGCTTATTATCCTCATTGCATTTCTTACACTTCCGTGATAATGCTCCGGACTCATATTGATGTTGCTGAGATTGCATCTGCCGTTGCCTGTTGCGAGAAGCTTTTTGCCTACACGGTCAAGCTTTTCAAGAATGACCACCCTTGCCTGCGGCATTATGTTCTTTGCTTCAACAGCCGCGGCAAGTCCGGAAGCGCCTCCGCCTATAACAGCAATATCCGTGATCCTGCTCATTTTTTTCACCTCTTAGGTCTGATATCGATTATGACTGCTTCCGGACGGTTATTGAACCGCACCGGCACAGGATAAACACCTATACCTGATGTTATGAACATCGTTCCGCCGTCGTAGTCAAAAAAACCTTTGTCATATATATCAAGCTCCTTGTGAAGAAGCTTTGGAAGCCATACATCTTTCTCCGAACAGTAAAGCGGTCCCGCCCCGAATGGCAACTGTGCCATTTCTCCGTGTGTATCGGCACAGAGTGTAAGATCAGCTCCGAAATCCGCAAATTTTTCATAGTTTGGTATGTGGGCGAGAAGTATATTGAAGCTGCTGTCATCGAGAACATACTCATTGCCCAGATCAAAGGTCGGGCTGTAGTATACGTTGTCTATGCCTATGATGCGGAAACTGCTACCTTTTATCTCTACAGTGTCCCCTGAATAATCCAGTACCTTTGCTCCTGCTTTCTTCAGCTCCGCCACATAGCGGTCATCGTAATCATGTTCGCCGGTAACGCAGTAAACAGGATAACCCGCTGATACGATATCTCCCGCAAGATCTACCGGTTTGTGCATCAGCTCCCATTCGCTGCCGCTGGTGTACATATCACCCAGTATGAAAACAATATCAGGCTTTGCATTGTCAACAGCGCTGAAAATCGTTTTATTGCTGA
Source organism: Ruminococcus sp. (assembly GCF_016287535.1). GTDB lineage: Bacteria > Bacillota > Clostridia > Oscillospirales > Ruminococcaceae > Ruminococcus. The sequence goes on along the minus strand of NZ_JAEFAJ010000010.1, from coordinate 48,456 downwards.
TACCGTACCGTGTAGCGTGCTGATCGCTTAAAACAGCGATGCGAACAGTTTCATTCACCTTGCCGGATACAATTTCTTCCTTTGTTACTCTGAGAGTATAGTTATTGAACCACCATATCACAAGTATAACAAGTACCCAGAGCCATATGTTCTTCCTTTTCTTTTTATCTTTCGTTTTTTTGCCGTCTGCTTTTTTCTGTTTCTTTTCTGACATTAAACCTTGTCCTTTACATGGATATCGAGCTGATTGAAAGGTATCTCGATACCGTTTTCATCAAATGCCGCCTTAACAGCTTCTGTCAAATTATACTTTTCCGTAATGTAATCGCCGTTGTTCACCCAAACAAGCACATCGACGCCTATTGAGCTGTTATTATGGGAACTCATCCTCACCACCGGCTCAGGGATCTGAAGAATAAGCTTATCCGAGCTTATAATGCCGAGGAGTATTTCCCTTGCCCTGTAAAAATCCGAACCGTAGCTTATGTTAAAGTTAAGATCAATACGTCTTGTGGGAGTTTCAGTATAATTGACTATCTTTGCGTCTGTGACCTTTCCGTTTGGCAGGAATACGGTCTTGCCGTCAAATGTGCTGATCTTGGTATAAAATATCCCTATGTCCCTTACTGTTCCGACCGAGCCGTCCAGCTCTATTATATCGCCGGTAGTAAACGGCTTTGTGAAAAGTATTATGAATCCGCCGCAGAGGTTTGAAAGACAGTTCTGCAGTGCAAGGCTAATTGCAAGCCCCGCAGCTCCGAGGATAGTTATTATGGACGACATAGGCACTTTAAGCACAGACAGCGCCATTATCACAACCGCAATGTAAAGAATTATTTTTATGAGTGATACAAGAAAGCTCTTTGCTGCTCCGTTTACATTTGACTTGGATACAGCTTTTCCGACTACCTTCGCTATGAGCTTTGATATCAGTATACCGATGACCAGTATAGTCAAAGCCATAATTATAAGCGGAAGAGCCTTTTTTATATATTCAAGTCCTTCTGCAAGCACACCAGAGGTCTTTTCCACTGATTCGTGTATTGTACCTATAAGCTCGCCTGTGGTTGTCTCAGAAGTTTCAACCGCAGCCTGCGACGCAGTATTTGTTCCTGTAATGATCTGTGTTCCGGTCAAAAAATCATCTCCGTAAGAAATGGTAATATACATTCCAGGCATTATAATATGTATACTTATAATTATTATAACAGATTTCGCAAAAAACGTCAATATTATCTTCCATTATTGTAAAAAAATCTGCACTTCAGCCAAATGCCGCAGTGCAGTTTTGTATGTTATTATTTTTCCGAAGTTTCATGCGCCACCTCTCTGCGGTTGAATTCCTCAGGTGTGATGAATGTCGGTACCATCTCGTGCAGAGCGTGGATAGCGACTTCCTCATTGTTGAGCTGAGCTGCGTCACGAAGCTTTTTGAGCCTTGACGCAAAATGATCCTCGTCTATATCTATCTGCTTTCCGATAAAGATAAGCTTGTTTGAGGTCTTTTTAAGTCCCTCCTCCATCATAAGGAGCTCTTCCTTTATCTTCTCGCCGGGACGAAGCCCTGTAAATACGATAGGAACGTCTTTATAAGGCACCTTGCCGTACATTCTTATAAGATTCTCAGCAAGAGTTACGATCTTGACCGGCTGTCCCATATCAAGAACGAATATCTCACCGCCGTGAGCGATCGCAGCGGCTTCCATAACAAGGCTTACAGCCTCCGGGATAGTCATAAAGTATCGGATTATATCCTCATGAGTTACCGTGACAGGCTTGCCCTGCTCGATCTGCTTCTTGAAGAGCGGTATAACAGAACCGTTTGAACCGAGAACATTGCCGAAACGTGTAGTTACGAACTCTGTCGTTCCCTCATGCTGCTGTGAAAGGTACTGGACTATCATCTCGCAGCAGCGCTTTGAAGCGCCCATAGCATTTGTGGGATTTACAGCCTTATCGGTGGATATCATAACGAACTTCTGTACATCATGGAACTGAGCAAGTGTAGCTACATTGAATGTACCTATTACGTTATTCTTTATAGCCTCCATAGGAGAACATTCCATGAGAGGAACGTGCTTATGAGCAGCCGCATGGAATACTATCTGTGGCTTGTATCTCTCGAAGATCTGGTTGATGCGGAAATAGTCACGGACAGAAGCGATAAGCGTAACAAGATCAAGCTCGTCGCCGTATTCCATAACAAGCTCCTGCTGTATCTCATAAGCGTTATTCTCATAGATATCGACTATTATGATCTGCTTGGGGTTATATCTTGCTATCTGACGGACAAGCTCCGAACCGATGCTTCCGCCGCCTCCGGTCACCATACATATCTTGCCGCCGATGAATTCCTTGATATCCTTATTGTCGAACTTTATCGGATTGCGTCCGAGGAGCTCCTCTACCTTTATATCACGGACCTGTCCGAGAAGAGTAGACGAATCGTCAAGGATGAGGTTTCCGATAAAGGGAACTATTTTAAGGGGCAGCTTTGTCTCGTTGCATATATCTATTATTGCCTTTCTCTCGTCTGATGTCAGCGAGGGTATGGCAAGTATGAGCTGTTCTATCTTGTATTCCTCGGCGTATTTAACGATCTCTTCAGACCGTCCTACCACCTTTACTCCGAGTATCTCCTTGCCAAGCTTGGCAGGATCATTATCGATGATACAAACTGGATTGAACTGTGCCGAAAACTTGTCATCGGTATAAGGCGACTTCTGAGCATTGAATATCTCGTTCAGAAGCATAGTTGCCGCTACACCGCCGCCTATTATCATCGTTCTTTTCGCGCAGCAGTCGTAATTCTTCTCTGATTCCACAATAAACCTCCCGATTTCCGCTTCTAAATGCAGAAAATTACTTTGTGCAATCCTTACGGATCTCCGAAATATATTTTTTTATCTCTGAAAAGCACTCGTCAGCAGTACCGTTGTTGTCAAATCTTTTGTCTATCCCGGCTTCTTTCAGCTTTTCATCGGAAAAGTCCTCGTTGTCAGCAAGGAACCTCCTGCAAAGCTCAGCATACTTTGGCTGCGCCTGTCTCTTCTCACGCTCGACAGCGCGGAGGAAACGTACATCATCACTGACCTCCACATATATCGGAACAACTGCTCCCTCACCGCAGTATTCTTTCAGGCGTACAAACGATTCAACTGTACCGATGCCGGCAAGATCTCCCTTATCTGTCGCAATGCTGTCAGCAGCGGTAAAATATGTCCATTCACCATGACAGGTAGAGTATGTACGCGACTCAATGACATTCCCGCTCCCTGCCATCTCACGGAAGCATTCATCATCAACAAAGTGGTACTCCACACCCTCCTGTTCATTGCTTCTTGCAGGGCGGGTAGTATAGAGCACTACTGGCGAAAGCTCAAGTTCCGAAACGATACGGCTGTACAGGGTATCCTTTCCGGAAGCGCTTTTTCCGATGATATAAAAAATATGATTCATATCAAAGCTCCACAAATAAAATCATTTTTTGCAGATTACTCCACATTAAGACATTATATCACACCATGTAGGATAAATCAAGAGCTTAACTTGCCATTTTTTGCGATTTTTTGCAGGATTCATCACAAATGGTCTAATTCAACTAAATATTGCAGGTTTGGAAGAAATTAATGAGCAAAATGCTGTTTTAAAAGTCCAATTTGTAAATTTTCTGCTCCCCTGCTTTACTTTATTCTAAAAAAGTATTAAAGTATATATGGAAAAATACAGAAAACAGGAGGATATATATGAGAAGGAAAACATCTATCTTTGTCAGGGCAGTATCCGCGGCAGCCGCTGTGATAATTGCCGCAGCTGCTGTTATGCCGGCAGGCATAAGCTTCACTGCAAATGCAGGTCAGCAGCTGGGACAGACAGATTTTGAAAACGGAGTAGGCCTGCCGTGGCATATCGTGGAATCCGCACCGGGCGAAATGGATTTCGACATAAGCAAGGGAGTTTACACAGTTACTATCGTGAATCCCGGAGGAGCTTCACGGGGCGGAGAGGACAGATGGGACTGCCAGTTCAGACACAGAGGTCTGAAGATAGTCTCAGGTCACAAATATAAAGTATCCTATGAGATAACTCCCTCCGAAAGCGGAAAATACTATACCAAAATAGGCAACCTCGACGGCGATGTCGAGATATGGCATAATATGATGGCGGACAACGGTCCCGACTTCAACAGCACATGGGAATGTATACAGATAGGCAAGAACGAAACTAAAAAGGTCGATGTAACTTTTACCGCTGACAAGTCCCTTGATGTTGCGGAATGGGCTTTCCACCTCGGCGGCAGCGGTCAGTATACCAACGGTGACTGCTTCCCTGCCGGCACCGAGATAAAGTTCGACAATATGTCGCTTATTGACCTTACAAGCGACGAGAACGACTATCCCGATGTCTCTCCCTACGAAAGAGCCGGAATACTCACCAATCAGGTATGCTACTTCCCTGAAAGAGCCAAAAGAGCTACACTTCTGAGTGACTCCTCAAAGGCTGTTGATTTTGAAGTCAAGGACAGTTCGGGAAAAACTGTATACGAAGGAAAAAGCACTCCTTTCGGTCACGACAAGGACTCTGACGACGAGGTACACATTCTCGATTTCAGCAGTCTCAAAAAGGAAGGCACCTATCACATTGAAGCCGCTGACGGCTCAGAGAGCAGAGACTTCGAGATATGCGGTTCATCTGTATATTCGAGCCTTCTCTATGATTCCCTCAACTATTTCTACCAGAACAGAAGCGGTATAGAGATCGAAAGCGAATATATATCCTCAGGCGATACCTCTGCACTGGCCCGTGCGGCAGGTCACCCGAAAGATATGGCTGAGATCGAACATACCTGGGGCTACAGCGGCAGCAGCGGATCAGTTGACGTTACAGGCGGCTGGTACGACGCAGGCGATCACGGCAAATATGTCGTGAACGGAGGATTCTCACTGTGGCTCATGCAGAATCAGTACGAAACAGCGCTGAAATACGGCTTTGAAGAAGCTTATGCAGACGGCACCATGCTGCTTCCCGAAAACAGTAACGGTATCCCGGATCTCCTTGATGAAAGCCGCTGGGAAATGGAATGGATGCTGAAAATGATCGTTGACAGCGGCGAGTATAAAGGCATGGCATACCACAAAGCCCACGACGAAAAGTGGACTGCACTGGGAATAGCTCCTGCCGATGACAATATGAAGCGTATCGTAAAGCCCCCCACCACTGCCGCTACCCTGAACCTCGCAGCCTGTGCCGCTCAGGCAAGCAGACTGTGGAAGGATATCGACAGCAGTTTTGCGGATGAATGTCTTGAAGCCGCGGAAAACGCTTTCAAGGCTGCAAAGAAGCACCCTGCCATGTACGCTCCCCTTGACGAATCTGTAGGCGGCGGAGCTTACGGCGACGATGACGTTGAGGATGAATTCTGCTGGGCTGCCCTTGAGCTTTTCATAACCACAGGCAACGAGGACTACTACGACGAAGCAACTGAAAACAAGTTCTTCCTTGACGTTTCTTCAACTCTCGGCGGCGGAGAAAGCGTGGATACCATAGGAAGCTTCGACTGGGGCAATACCGGCGCACTCGCAACTCTCAGCGCAGCTCTCAATCCTGAGAAATTCGACAAGGGCGATGTTGAGATAATCCATGAAGCCATAATTGCCGCTGCCGACCGCTATATGGCTATCGAAGAAAATCAGGGTTACGGTCTCCCCTACGGTCAGAGCACACTTTCCTACAATGACAGCGATCAGGGCTACATCTGGGGTTCCAACTCATTTGTCACAGATAATTCCATAGTCATGGCTTATGCTTATCTCCTCACCAGTGAGGAACAGTATCTCGACGGTGCTATAGGCGGTATGGATTACATACTCGGCAGAAACGCCATGGACTACTCCTACGTAACAGGCTACGGCACACACGCTATAGAGTATCCCCATCACAGGTACTGGGCTAAGCAGATCGACGAAGCATTCCCAAAAGCTCCAAACGGCGTAATGTGCGGCGGCCCGAATTCCGGTATGCAGGATCCGTGGGTGCAGGGCTCAGGCTGGAAGAAGGGAGAGATAGCTCCGCAGAAATGCTACCTTGACAATATCGAAGCATGGTCCGTAAACGAATGTACAATAAACTGGAACGCTTCTCTTGCATGGCTCGCAGGTTTCACAGCACAGGAAGCAACTGATGAAGGAATACATACCGAACATCATTCAAACGGCAAAAAAACTGATGCCACAGAAAAAAACACAACAACAAAACAAGCAAAGGACAAAACCGAAAAAGCTACAACAAAGACTGCAAAACAGAGCAGCGACAATGACAGCAGAACAGATGACTCAAACGGTGTCAAAAAAACAGCCCTCATTGCCGGAGCCGCAGTTATAGCTCTTATCTCCCTTGAACTTTTCATCTACAAGCTCGTAAAGCTTAAAAAGAAACAGTAAAAATTTCCCCGTATAAAGCATTTCCCTTTATACGGGGAATTTTCATTTTTCTGTCACAAACGCGGACATACTCAGACTTGACTTTTTCCGACATTAGTTGTATAATGAAAATATCTATGATACAGGAGAGTGTAAAATTAATGAGTAAAGGAAACGGCTTTTTCAGCAATCTGAAAAATTCCACAAAAATAACCCTTGTTTCGTGCGGCTGTTTCATTGCCCTTGCAGCAGCTATCCTTTCGTTCTTTGTACTGTTCCCCCTTACACCTACAGAAAAGGTAATCTCAAGGTTCGGACGTGAGAAGATCAATAACGGCACAAACGCTGTAACAAATATAACCACATCTGTCATTACAACAACTATGAATGATATTTCCGTTGTCAAAACCACACGCACCACAACGGTTTCTAAAACTACAAGAACAAACTATACTATAAAGGTCACAACTGGTTCGGGATACTTCGTGGAACAAAGGATACCTACCGGAGTTTATCCCAATGAATACTATGTTCAGACAACTACTACCGTAAGCTCCGTGACAGGCGGAACCGGTTCGGGCAGCAGTTCAGGTTCAGGCAATGGTTCAGGCTCAGGTAACGGCAGCGGTACCGGTTCAGGAACAGAAAACGGCTCCGGTTCAGGCAGCGGTACAGGTTCAGGAAATGGCTCAGGCAATTCAGCAGGCGGCAACGAAACGCCGGTAACACCTACAGACAGCGGCAGCGGTTCAGGTGATACAGGTTCAGGCGGCGGCAACGCTACTCCACCGGCTCCGTCAGATAATGGCGGCGGTGCAGCGGCAGGCGGCAGCGAAGCTCCGGCTCCTGCAGAGAGCAGCGGCGGTGCGGCAGGCGGTGCAGCAGCATCTGCGGAATAATATAAAAAATTAAAGGCTTCCGGAATGGAAGCCTTTTTATTGTTCAGAAAACAGCTTTTTTTATCATGTCAAGCTCTTCAAGCGAGATACAGTTGGGTATATCCTCATACTTCATAACGGAAAGCAGCTCGTCTATCTCTGCCCAGCATACCTCCGAAACCTCTGAGGACTGAAGCACAAGGTCTTCTATGTCTATGTTCTCACGGCAAATATATACCGCCACAAGCTCATTGTCATGAATATCGCCCTTTGAATACTCGGCTTTCTTCAGACCTATGAATTCAAGCTTGCTTCTGCCGATATCAAGTCCGAGTTCCTCATGTACTTCTTTAAGTGCAGTATAGCGGAACTCGTCCCCCTGAGATACATGACCTGCCGCAGAAACATCGTAGCAGTCAGGATTTATTTCCTTTTCGTGGGCACGCTTCTGGAGAAGTACGAATACTCCCATATCACGGCGTTTTATCATCCATATATGCACTGTAGGATGCAGATCACCGTCACGGTGGACAAGTGTACGCGGCTTGCTTGCCGCAGTTATCCTTGCTCTGTCGTCAATGAGATTGAGGAATTCATCGGAAATAAATTCAACATTTATACCCTTGTCCTCCTCCGCTGCCTCCGTAAAAACCGATTTGATCTCGTCAATGGCTGAATTAGGCAGCTCCTCATCGGAAATATATATCTTATACGAAGCAGGTGAGCCTTTTTCCGCAACAGCACCTGCAAGCCTGAACTTGTCTGTTATATCAGTTGTTCCGAGCTTTTTGGCTAATTCGTCATAGAGCTTATCCTCTGCCGCGAGCCTGCTCAGAAAAATTTCTATATCTTCCATATTTCTCTCCATCTGCGGATATTTCCCATAAACGCCTTTATTCCGCGGCTTTCATTATATACCTACCGAGCTGAAATGTCAATACCTTTTGGATAATTCCGCAAAAAATGCTTTCATTTATACGCTTTTAACAGTTGCCAAGGACAAGTAAGCCTGCTAAAAAAGTAATTGAGCCTGCAAGCGCCGGCGTAGCCGGGCTTACAGGCTCTGTGCTGGCGTCCCAAAGAGGAGTCGAACCTCCGGCCTACTGCTTAGGAGGCAGTCGCTCTATCCTACTGAGCTATTGGGACAAATCCAATGATTATTTTACCACATATTTCTCCTCATTTCAAGTACCGGATAATAATTTTATATTTTTAACATAATATCCTTCAAAAAAGCCGTCCGGAGCATTTCCGAACGGCTCATTTTATTTTATACCCGTACAGTCTTTCCCATGAGGACAACCGGTGCAGCTGCCGCAGCAGCCGCCTTTTCTGTGCTGCTTCACCGTACTTCTTACCGCAAATATTACCGCTGCTGTTATAAGCAGAACAAGTATGATATCAAATATATTCATTCAAATCACTCCCAAAGCCATACATATTAGCTTTACGACAAAAGCTGCCGCCCAGGCTACAGTACACTGAAATACTGCCATTGTAAACGCCCATTTTTTTCCGAGCTCACGCTTTACCGCGGCTATCGCAGCCACACACGGAGTATAGAGCAGACTGAATATCAGAAGCGCAGCAGCTCCGCTGACTGTCAGTGCTGTTCCTACATTTCCGCCGAAGAGGACTTCAAGTGTTGATACAACGCTTTCCTTTGCCATAAATCCTGTTATCAGTGAGGTGATTATCCTCCAGTCGCCAAGTCCGACAGGACTGAATACAGGTTCAAGAAGACCTGCTATTGCAGCAAGTATGCTCTCCTCGGAGTCCTTTACCATATTGAAGCTGAAGCTGAAATTCTGCAGGAACCATACAACGATGGTCGCTATAAGTATGACCGAGAAGGCTCTCTGCAAAAAATCCTTAGCCTTCTCCCAAAGAAGCTGAACAACATTTTTCATGCTCGGCATCCTGTAATTAGGCAGCTCCATTACAAACGGAACCGCTTCTCCGCGGAAAATGGTCTTTCTGTAAAGCAGAGCAGTCACGATACCCATAACTATACCGAGAATATATAGCCCAGCCATTATAAGTCCGCCCCGCTTAGGAAAGAAAGCGCTCACAAAGAAGGCATAGATAGGAAGCTTGGCAGTACAGCTCACAAAGGGAGTGAGGAGTATGGTCATCTTTCTGTCTCTCTCACTGGGCAGAGTTCTCGTTGACATTACCGCAGGAACGGTACAGCCGAAGCCTATAAGGAGCGGCACTATGCTTCTGCCCGAAAGACCTATCTTTCGCAGCAGCTTGTCCATAACAAAGGCAACTCTTGCGATATATCCACTGTCCTCCAGCAGAGAAAGAAAGAAGAACAGCGTTACAATAACAGGCAGGAAGCTCAGAACGCTTCCGACGCCTGCAAATATACCGTCTATGACAAGGCTGTGTATGGTCTCGTTGATGTCCATTTTCACAAGGAAGCTGTCAGCTGCCTGTGTAAGCTTATCGACACCTGTTTCAAGCAGTCCCTGCAGCCACGCACCTATAACATTGAAGGTCAGCAGAAATACAAGCACCATAATAACAATGAATGCGGGGATAGCCGTGAACTTTCCTGTCAGTATCCTGTCTATCCTTCTGCTCCTGATAGTCTCCTTGCTCTCATGGGGCTTTATAACTGTCTCACTGCATATACGGTGTATGAAAGCGAACCTCATATCCGCAACAGCTGCGCTCCTGTCAAGTCCGCGCTCCTTTTCCATCTGGCTGATGATATGCTCCAGCATTTCCTTTTCGTTATCGTCAAGTCCGAGCTGCTCAAGTATGAGCCCATCACCTTCCACCAGCTTGCTCGCAGCAAATCTGACAGGGATACCCGCACTTGAAGCATGGTCATCGATCAGAGCGATTATTCCGTGGAGACAGCGGTGTACAGCGCCGTTCTTGTGCCGTCCGTCGCAGAGGTCCTGCTGGAGCGGTCTCTCCTGAAAGTGGGCTATATGTATCGCATGATCAATAAGCTCGTCAACGCCCTTGTTCTTTGAAGCGGAGATAGGCACAACAGGTACGCCGAGGAGCTGCTCCATAGCGTTTATATCGACCGAACCGCCGTTTCCGCTGACCTCGTCCATCATATTCAGCGCTACGACCATAGGGATATTCATTTCGAGGAGCTGCATGGTGAGATAGAGATTTCGTTCGATATTTGTAGCGTCAACTATGTTTATGATAGCTTTCGGCTTGTCGTTGAGTACGAAATTACGTGAAACTATCTCCTCACTGCTGTAAGGAGACATTGAATATATACCGGGAAGGTCGGTAACAAGAGTATTTGGATAGCCCTTTATCGGACCGTCCTTTCTGTCTACCGTAACGCCGGGGAAGTTTCCTACGTGCTGGTTTGAACCTGTAAGGCGATTGAAAAGAGTGGTCTTTCCGCAATTCTGATTGCCCACGAGAGCAAATGTGAGCTGCTCGTCATCGGGAAGCGGATCACCGTCGCCCTTTGCGTGAAAGATACCGCCCTCGCCAAGACCTGGGTGGTGGCTCTTCTGCTTTTTCTTTCTACCAGCTGCTTCAGCTTCCTTAGCACTTACCGGAGTCACTTCTATCCTGTCCGCGTCGGCAAGACGGAGTGTGAGTGAATATCCGTGGATCTGAAGCTCCATCGGGTCACCCATGGGAGCAAGCTTCAGCATAGTCACCTCAGCACCGGGGATAACTCCCATATCAAGGAAATGCTGACGCAGAGCGCCTTCTCCGCCTACGACCTCGATAACAGCGCTCTCGCCTGCTTTCAGTTCCTTTAATGTCATATTATTCCTTCTTTCAGAACACTAACCTGTTTTAACTTTCATTATATAACTTTTATGCAGGCAAGTCAATATCAGTTGAAGAAAACCAACTCACAAAAAATTTTTTAACACTTTTGAAGCTGTTTCTTAACATTTAAAACTTGACAGTCAAAAAGCCCTGTGTTATAATATTAGCGTAATTGAATTGCAGTCTGAAACTGAGGGAAGCACGGTGAAAATCCGTCGCAGCAGTCACTGCCGTACAGTCGGATCGCTCGTCAGACATTGCAGGCAATTTACGTTTTTGGACAATGAAAAACGTATGCCGCTGACTTCACATATATGTGGAGCTGTTTTGCTGCGCTTTTCTGCATCGCGGAAAGGCTTTTTTGTTGCCCGTACTATATTTTAAAGGAGTCGGTTTTATGAAAAGATCTATCGCAATGGCAGCTGCAATGCTTATTTCCTTCTCGGCTGTGGGTATGAACGTATCCGCTGAGGAAAATGAAACGAAGGTTTTCGTTACTGTTTCCGACAAAAACAGAGAACTCGTCATTGTACAGGAGCCGGTCACCGTTACTGACATCGACAGCGACGGCAAGCTCACTATCAATGACGCTCTCAGTATCGCTCACGACATCAAGTTCGAGGGCGGTGCGGCAGCAGGCTACAAGTCTTCTGTAGGACAGTACGGTCTTCAGCTTGAAAAGCTCTGGGGCACAGAAAACAATCTCAGCTTCGGCTTCTACGTAAATGATACTTTTTCCATGGGACTTGCTGACGAAATAAAGAACGGCGACTATATCGAAGCTTTTACCTATCCGGATCCAAATGACTACAACTATTTTTACTCGTACTTTGACAAAAAGAACGGCGAGGAAGCAGATCCTGATTCAGAGGTCACACTCACTCTTTCCTATGTATCCTTCGACGAGAACTACGCTCCGGTAAGCAACAAGCTCAAAGGCGCAAAGGTCACTGTCAACGGCAGGGATACAGGAGCTGTAACAGACGATGACGGAAACGCAACTGTAAAGCTGACAGAGGCAGGCAGAAATGTTATAAGCGCTGATTCGGACAGCATAAATATAGCTCCGCCTTCATATCTCATAAATGTAAAGGGCGAAGCCGTTACAACAACGACCACTGCAGCTGAAACGACTACCACAACTACTACATCAAAGGTCACAGCAAAAACTACCACTACCACATCCAAGAATTCCAGCTCGCCACAGACAGGAGTTAAGAACTCTGGAACGGCAATAGCAGGTCTTTTTGCAGCGGCATTCACAGCCTTCCTGATGAGAAGAAGAGATGAGGAATAAGGTACTCCCCGGTATCCTGTGCTCACTGCTCGTGATAATACTCTCGCTGTACAATCCGGCATTTACTGCGGAATGCAGCGATCATACCGTCGGTGAGGTCGATGACCTTATCGGCGGTATAATTGATTATAAGCTCGGTCAGGCAGGTGCAGGAAGCATTGAAGAATGGCTCAGGAGCGGTATTGCCGAAGGTGCAGGAACGGTCTCGGACTGGTACGCCCTGACTCTCAGTCAGTACGGATATACAGACCTTTCAGCATACGAGAGCGCTCTACTCGGATATCTTGACAGCAATAACGTCACTTCTGCCACTTCACGGGAAAAGTATGCCCTTGCCCTCTGTGCGGCAGGCAGTGATAACAGCTATATCACCGATATACTTGACAGCTCCATAGGCGGTCAGGGCATGATGAGCTGGATATACGGTCTCCATGTGCTCAACAACGGCTACACCTGCTCGGATTTCACCGCAGATTCTGTTACGGATACTATACTGTCCATGCAGTACGCCGATGGAGGCTGGGCTTTGTTCGGTGACTACGGCGACATAGACGTTACCGCAATGACAGTTCAGGCTCTTGCGCCTTACTATCATAGCAACAGTGCAGTCACAGATTCGGTGGAACGTGCACTTGACTTTCTTTCACGGAAGCAGAAAGACAACGGCGGCTATGAGAGCTTCGGCAATGCCAATCCCGAAAGTGCGTCACAGGTACTGACCGCTCTCTCCGCACTTGGTATAGACTGCCGCAGTGATGAGCGTTTCATCAAAAACGGTAACGATATTATCGACGGAATTGTACGTTTCTGCCTTCCTGACGGCAGCTTCTCCCACACTGAAGGAGGCGCTTCCAATGAGACGGCAACTGTGCAGGCGTTCTATTCTTTTGTTGCTTTCAGACGTATGACTGACGGTAAAACACCGCTGCTCATTCTTGATAACCGAAAGCTCCCCGAAACTCAGCAGCCTCAGACTGAAGCTGAAAAAAACAACTCAGAGGAAAACACTGTTTCTTCAGTTTCAGCATCTGCCGAACCCAGAACAACTGCTTCTGCCGTTATGACAACTACAGTCTCAGTATTGAAAACTACAGTTACAACCTCTATTTCCGCTCTGACAATCACCACATCAGTATCATCGGGAGCTGTCAGTACAGCTGCTGTGATACAGGAGCAGCCGGTAAAAAAAGGCAGCTATAAGCCTAAGGCTGTTATCATAATAATATGTTCCGCTGCCGTGCTCGGACTTATATTGCTCATAATCGGCAAGAGGAATATAAAGAACTTTATCTTTCTCGGAATTGCTGCGGGAGTATGCATAATTATTGTACTGGTAACAGATATAAAATCAGTTGATGACTACTACAGCGGCAGAAAAAAAGAAAAGAAAAACGCAATAGGTACTGTGACAATGGAGATACGCTGCGATACCATAGCAGACAAGTCAGACTCCGGGCATATTCCTGCAGACGGAGTAATTCTTCCGCCTACAGCCTTCGATATCGAAGCGGGAGAAACGGTTTTCAGCATACTTACAGAAGCTGCTCAGACCTACGGCATTCAGGTTGAAAATAAAGGCAGCGCTGGAAGCGCTCACGGAATGGTCTACATTTCCGGAATAAACTATATATATGAATACGATTTCGGCGACCTTTCAGGCTGGGTATACCATGTCAACGGCATAACTCCGTCAAAAAGCTGCGGTGAATATGTTCTTTACGACGGTGACAGGGTGGAATGGCTCTACACCTGCGAAATAGGTCACGACCTTGATGAGGTGTACGAAAAATGAGAAGCTTTTCCGAATACAATCCCATAGTTATAACAGTATGGTTTTTCAGTGTGACCGGAATTGCCATGTTCAGCACTTATCCCCTGCTTATGGCTATGTCTCTGATCGGCGGAGTTATTTTTTTCACAGTAAGGAACGGCCTTTCACACGGAAGGGAGCATATCTTCTTCTGGCTGCTTTTTGCAGTGCTTGCAATTGCAAATCCGCTGATATCCCACAATGGCAGGACGGTCCTCTTTGTTATGAACCACAATCCCGTGACACTTGAAGCCGCTCTTTACGGTCTGAATTCCGCTGCAATGATAACGGGAGTGCTGTACTGGTTCCGTTCTTTGACCCAGATAATGACCAGCGAAAAACTGCTTTACATAACAGGGGCTCTTTCGCCGAAGCTCTCCCTCGTAATATCAATGGCTCTGCGCTTCGTACCGCTTTTCAGCAGGCAGTCCGTTAAGATAAACAATGCTCAGAAGGCTATGGGACTTTACAAGGATGACAATATCATCGACGATATAAAAGGACGCTCACGTGTATTTTCAATACTCGTCACATGGGCTCTCGAAAACGGTATCATCACCGCTGACAGTATGGAAGCCCGCGGTTTCGGCGTTCACAGGCGAACTCAGCTCAAACAGTTCGGCTTCAGAACAGCTGATATAATACTGCTGACCGCTTCCCTGCTGCTGACAGGTATAACTGCCGCTGCTGTGGGAACAGGCGCTCTCAGCTTTGAATTCTATCCGTCGTTAAAAGCGGAACTCCCCGGTATTCTTGGCGCGGCAGGGGTTGTTTCCTACGGTGTGCTCATACTTCTTCCAATAATTATAGAAACGGAGGCGTGCCTCAGATGGAAATACTTGCGGTCAGTGATCTGACATTTACATATCCGGAATGTGATAAACCTGCTGCAAAGGAGATATCTTTCAGCCTTGAACGCGGAGAATTCGCTGTATTATGCGGAGCTACCGGCAGCGGCAAATCCGCTCTCCTCCGTATGCTGAAACGTGAACTAACTCCGGTAGGAGACATGAGCGGAAGTATCAGCTTCTGCGGTTCTCCTCTTTCAGAACTTGACGATATCACCTCGGCTTCTGCCATCGGCTTTGTTATGCAGAATCCGGAACAGCAGACCGTTACCGACAAGGTATGGCACGAACTTGCATTCGGACTTGAAAATCTCGGTATCCCGCCTGAAGAGATTTCAAGGCGTGTTGCCGAAATGGCAAGCTATTTCGGTATAAGCGAATGGTACGACAAGGACACTGCTGATATCTCCGGCGGTCAGAAACAGCTAATCAACCTTGCTTCTGTACTGGTAATGCAGCCGAAACTGCTCATACTTGATGAACCGACAGCTCAGCTCGATCCCATTGCCGCTTCGGATTTCATTATTACTCTTAAAAGGCTGTGCAATGACTTTTCTATTACTGTTATTGTCGCGGAACACCGCCTTGAAGACGTCGTTCCGATTTGTGACAGGCTCCTTGTAATGGAAAACGGTTCCCTTATCGCAGACGCTCCTCCTGCTGAGGTGATAAGCCAACTCCGAGGACGGGACGATATACTCTGCGGGATGCCTGCGGCTTCGCGTTTATACGCGAAGCTCAGCGGCAGCGGACGCTGTCCGCTGACAGTCCGCGAGGGCAGGTCATTTATAGAAAACAGCTACTGTAATACCACCCGCGGACTTCCGCAGGCATCATATGAACAATCAGAAGCTGCCGCTCTTGAATTCAAGGATATATACTTCCGCTACGAAAGGAACGGAAAAGACATACTGAAAGGACTCAGCTTCAAAGTATATAAGAGCGAGCTTTTCTGTATTCTCGGAGGCAACGGCTCAGGCAAGACAACTGCCCTTTCCGCAGCGGCAGGTATTCTCAAAGTCCACAGCGGCTGTATAAAGGTATTCGGGAAAAAGCTCAAAGACTACAGGAACCGCTCCCTTTACCGCGAATGTCTGGCAATGCTGCCGCAGGACGTGCAGACTGTATTCCTGAAAAGCACAGTACGTGATGAACTTGACGAATGCGGAGCAGACCTGTCAGAGCTCCCATACGATATCTCACATCTGCTCAGCAAGCACCCTTACGACCTTTCAGGCGGCGAACAGCAGCTCGTCGCTCTTGCAAAAGTTCTGGCCGCAAAGCCTGAACTGCTGCTCCTCGATGAACCGACAAAAGGACTTGATGCTGCGGCAAAGCTCAATATCATAAGAATCCTCCGCAGCCTGAGTGAAAAAGGTGTTACTGTTGTAACTGTGACTCATGACGTGGAATTTGCCGCAGCCTGTTCCGACAGGTGCGCTATGTTTTTCGGCGGTAAAATCGTTTCTTCCGGAACTCCTCAGAAGTTCTTCACACAGAACAGCTTCTACACTACAGCTGTAAGCCGGATGACAAGAGGCTATTACGACAATGCCGTCACTCTTGACGACGCAGTCATACTATGCCTTATCAACGGCAGAAAGGAGTGACCCATGCTCCTTATCAGAAATAAAAAAATCCGGGACGCCATAAAGGTAACTGTTCCTTTTATATTTGTCCCGCTGATAACAATTCTCGGCACTCTTATCTTTGACGAAAAGAAACACATAATCATCTCTCTGGCTGTGGCAGTTTCCGCACTTCTGCTCTTTGCGGCAGGCTTCGAGAAAAAGTCCACAGGAACAAGGCGTATGGTAATTGCGGCAGTAATGACAGCTCTTTGCTTTGCAGGCAGATTTATCCCGATCCTGAAGCCGGTTGCCGCTCTTACGATAATCACCGCCTTGTATCTCGGCGGAGAAGCCGGATTCCTTGTTGGTGCCCTTTCAGCCGTTCTCTCAAACCTCTATTTCGGACAGGGTCCCTGGACAGCCTTTCAGATGCTTGCATGGGGACTTATCGGACTTTTCGCAGGTATACTCTCAAAACCGCTGCTGAAGAGCCATATCCTGCTGCTCGTATACGGTGCAGTTACCGGTATAGCCTACTCGTTCATTATGGATATATGGACAGTGCTCTGGTACAATCAAAGCTTTGATATCAAGCTTTATCTTGCTGCACTTGTATCTGCTGTACCTTATACGGTATCCTATGTGGTTTCAAATGTGCTGTTTCTCTTTCTGCTTGCAGAACCCTTCGGCGAAAAGCTCCAAAGAATAAAAGTAAAATACGGCGTTTAAAATATGAGCAATATAATAATGCGGTACCACCGCAACCGCCATTAACTAATCACTAATAACTATTTGACTTTGGAAAGCAACTGTGATATAATGGTAAAGTAAAATTTAAATCCAATGGAGGTCTCTCAAAATGGGAATGTTTGACAAGCTTATAGCAAACCTTAAATCCAGCAAAAAAACCATCGTCTTCACTGAGGGCAGCGATCCCCGTATCCTCTCCGCAGCTGACAGACTTATCAAGGAAAATCTTATGGGCGTTATCCTCTGCGGAAATGTTGACGAGGTAAAGGCTGCTGCAAAGAACGGCGGCTTCAGTATCGACGGCGCTGAGATCGTTGATCCCGCAACCTATCCGGAAATGGATGCTCTCGTAGCTCAGATGTTTGAGCTCAGAAAAGGCAAGATGACAGAGGAAGAGTGCCGCGCAGCTCTGGCTAAGTCCAATTACTTCGGTACTATGCTCGTTAAGGCAGGAAAGGCTGACGCTCTTCTCGGAGGAGCTACATACTCAACTGCTGATACAGTAAGACCCGCTCTCCAGATAATAAAGACAAAGAAGGGTTCAAACCTTGTAAGCTCTTCATTCATTCTCTTCAGAGAGAAGGACGGCAAGGAAGAAAAGATAGCTATGGGCGACTGTGCTATCAACCTCGGCTACACAGACAGGCTCGACAAGGACGGAAATGTCGTTCTCACAGCCGCAAGACAGCTTGCTGAGGTTGCTGTTGAAACCGCAAAGACTGCTGATTTCTTCGGTATTGATCCTAAGGTAGCTGTTCTCAGCTTCTCAACATACGGTTCAGGCAAGGGCGGCACAGTTCAGCTCAGCCACGACGCTGTTATCGAAGCAAGAAATATCGATCCCAACCTTGTTATCGACGGTGAGTTCCAGTTTGACGCTGCTGTTTCTGCAGAAGTTGCCAAGACAAAGTGCCCGGATTCTAAGGTCGCAGGACAGGCAAACACATTTATCTTCCCTCTTATCGAGGCTGGAAATATCGGCTACAAGATCGCTCAGCGTCTTGGCGGATATGAGGCTTACGGTCCTATTCTTCAGGGTCTTAACGCTCCTATCAACGACCTTTCAAGAGGCTGCAACGCTGATGAAGTCTACAAGATGGCTATCATCACCGCAGGTATGGCTTGATCATACATATTTATACATATAATAAAGGGACTGCTTTCACGGCAGTCCCTTCTTTTTTATATTATCAGCCCTGACGAGCTGAAGATGCGGCAATTATCATCGCCTGCACCTCATGTATCGTACAGCGGTAGTCTCCGTCACCGTTTCTCCTGTATGTCCCGGTAAACGGACTGCCATTTATATAAACAGGTTTTACACTGTCATCAGCACGAGGTACAGTAATAGAAATTATATGCTTTCCGTTTATTTCCCTGATCCTCACATCTTCCTCTGAAAGAATATTAACACTCACCTTCCGGGTATCATTTATTATGTCCCAGAAGTCACTGACGAGCCACTCGGGATCAGGCAGATCCACCGCATGAAGAGTTCGGTCACTGTGCTCTTCAACACCGAGCAGGATTATCCCTCCGAGAGTATTCGCAAAAGCCGAGTAAGTCTCCCACAGGCTCTGAGGCAGACCGCCGATAGCCTTTTTTGCTTCTATTCTGTTATTTTCCTTGTACTTTTCAAGGTGAGTAAGGTCTATCATAGTCAGCCCACTTTCATTGCTTATTTTCTTTATTATATCCAATAAAGGCATGAAAGTCAAGTGAGGCGGAAACGACAGGACGCCTCAGCAAATGACCGGCAGTCAATGTGACAAAATTGTAATGTTAACAAAAGGTTAAATCCGCGCAATTTAGTTGATTTTTATATAGACTTGTGTTATAATAATTTCAGGATATTTTTAATTTGCTTATTTAATGGTTCTATCAGAATAATAATCACCATAGCAATAATAGTTGTATGCAATTTGAAAAAAGGCATTGCAGGGAGTTTAAATGCAGCGCCTTTTAAACAAAGTTTTTTTTAACCACATGATGTTAAATAATTGTCAAACAACCTTATTGTACAGTATCGGGAGGTGAACGGGGTAAAACTGAACGGTATCATAAAACAGTAAGCGATGATATCATATGATGATTTTTCTTTTAGATGATCCGGGCCGATTATTAAATTACAGTGCTGCAACGGCATATTTAATGACTTATAATAATTACTTTGTAATGCAGGGTGAGCCTGAGTGCTTCGGGGCTGCGGTACATAGTATTGTAGGGAATTAACGGGGTAAATGTTGTGGCCATACATAAGCAGCGGCATAATATCCGAACTCAGGGGGCGGAAGACGTCTGCCCAGAAACTACCATGAAAGGATCAGCATCTATGAGAACAACGACACAAATCAATACCTGCACCATTGAAAGAAAATTTCCTGAATGGGTGAAGGTAGATCGCATTATCAACGGGGTCAAGATTTACAACATGAATATTTTTGATAATATCATGTCTTTCAATCAGGATAATCTTGAAGGAGAAGCGATCGATTATTTTGGCACAAAAATCACTTACGGCGAACTGCCGGCACTTCGTGAAGCATACGCAAGAGGACTCAAACTGGCAGGGGTAAAGGAGGGCGACGTAGTTACTCTCTGTATGCCGGTAAGCGTAGAGAACCTTATGCTCCTTTTTGCCTGCAACCTCATCAAAGCTGTCAGCAACAATGTTAACTTTTTGTTCCTGAAGGAAGATTTCCCGCTCTATACACAGGACAAGGGGTCGGAGATAATAGTTACCCTTGATGCGTTTCTTCCTTATTTTACAAAGCACCTTGAGAACAGCAGCATCAAAAAGGTAATACTTATGAGTCTTGATGACTTCCTTCCTCCCGAAAAGAAGGGAATGTTCATGGATACATCTGAAATGCCGGAAAAAATGCAGGAAGTATTCAATGTAGATCAGATCATTGAATGCCTGAGCAATCTTGATAAGATCAAGGGAGTAGAGTTCATACGCCTTGAGGATCTTCGCATTGCCGGAGAAAACAGTGATATCCCTCTTGATCTCGGTCCTACAGATCTCGACCGTGATATAAGCTATTTCTACACCAGCGGTACTACAAACAAGCCTAAATGCGTCGTATATAAGGAGTATTCACTGAATGCCTATGTTGAGATGCACGCAGGACTTGATACACAGAACTATGTCGGCGAGCGTAATTTCCAGTGCATCCCCCTCACCCACATGACCGGAGAAAGAGTATGCGCCATCATGCCCCTTGCAAGAGGCGGTACGCTCGTACCGAGACCAATATACAACAAATACACATTTGCAAGAGATCTTTCGGAGACTGGCTGCAACTGCGTAGTCGCAACTGCAAGCTTTTATCTTACAAGCGTAAGACAGGGAGTTATTTCACCTACAGCCCTTGAAATGCTCAAGCGTCCCGCATCGGGCGGAGAGGCTGTAAACATCAATTCTATCCGCAAGATAGACAAATGGCTCCGTGACAACGGCTGCAGCGTAAGGTATTCTCTCGGCGGAGGCGCCAGCGAGGAAGGCGGCGCTACGCTGGTAACATATTTTATGGACGAAGAGACAAAGACCAATGAGACCGGAAAGCCTCTTGAGCCTTATGTACACGTAAAGCTCGTTGACGACAACGGAAACCTTGTTGAAGAAAATGAGGTGCTTGCCAACCTCCATGCTACAAGCCCTGCAGCGGCTGACCGTTATCTCAATAACCCAAAGGCGACGGAAGAACGCTGGTACTATGACGAAAACGGCACAAAATGGGGCGTTACAGGCGATATCGCCGTAAGACACGCTGACGGTTCATATACCATAATGGGCAGAGCCTCCGATTCTTATGTTGACGAAAACGGCAAGCGCGTATACCTTTTCATGATCGAGAGCACTCTTGATGAGAACGACCCTATAAACGAATGGGAGATAAGCGCTTTCAGAAATGAAAAAGGCGGATATGATGTTGTCGGTCAGATCATTCTCGATCCCGATGAAGCAGAACCGAGTGCCGAACTTGTAAAGTATATATGTGATAAATATCATCTCGACGCTGTAAAGTTCTACAAGGAATTCGAGATCGGCGAGATCACAGCAAAGAGAGACTACATACTTCTTACCCACGACTATAAGGGATATATCACCCCCGGTGAAGACGGTCGTCTTATGCTTGTGGATTATTCTGAGAACGGCAACACTGTCAGGATCAGAACAGGAAAGAATTTTATTATACCAATAACTGAAAAATACGGCAGGGAGGAAAAGTAATATGAAAATCACAAAGATCTTATCAGTACTTGTTTCAGCAGCTATGCTGAACAGTGCAGCAGGCGCAACAGCTTTTGCAGCCAAATATGAAAATACATCAGCAAGAACCTATAACTATGTAGCACTGGGAGACAGTATCGCCGCAGGCTTCGGACTGGCAGGCGAAAATATCGCAGATGATCCTGCACTCGTAATAACCGACGAGCTGCTCGCAGATCCTGTAAGCGGAGCTTATCCTGCGATATTCACAGAATATCTTAAAGAACTCGGCGAGGAAAGAGAATTTGACGTAAAAGGAACAAATCTCGCCTCCACAGCATACCGTGCAGAGGATATTGAAAAAACAATAAAGACTCCGGGCTATAAGGGTGAATTCGCTACAACGATCCTCGATACATATGTAGCTCCCGGCGCAAGCGGTGTTCTGACGCCTTACCATGATATATATAACAAGTATCTGTCCGAGGCAGACCTTGTTAGCATACAGCTTGGCGGAAATGATATTATCATGAGTATAATCCCACAGATGGTGTTCAACGAAAATCCCATACTTCAGGCGTCCGGTATCTCTCTTATGCTGACACTCTTCGGCACCGATTCAAAGACAGCTATCGGCGGAGGTTTACAGGTGATCGAAGCCAACAAGGACAATATAACCTCTGACGATTTTATCGAAGCTGCAAGCTTTATGTATAATGTAAGCAATAAGGCTGACGAGCTTGTAGATGAATCCGCTGAACACGTAAAGGGAGTTGTTGAGGCAGTAAAGGAACTCAACGGTGACGCTGACATCGCTCTTGTCGGTATGTTCAATCCTTACCGTACAGAGGAAAGCTCCGATGATATGGAGGAAGACGTTTTTGCTGTACTCGGCAGGATATATGCCGCTGCTGCAAATGCTGCCGCTGAAAGTGAGGATGAACCCGTATCATACGGCAATCCGGTAGAGAACCTTATAAATTGTGTTGAAGATAAGATTTATATGTTATATATGCTCACTGCAGAGATGTTAACATACAAAGATGCTGATGAGCTTGCAGAGATAATCAATATGGTCAAGGAGTATGACGACATAAACGAGCTCAGAGAGCTTGCAGCGGTTTTATCCGCTTCAGAAGGTGATCCCGCAGAGGAAAAGCTTCTTGAGATCATGCTGAAATACGATGATATCAGTGAACTCAAGACAGCTCTCGAAATAGCAAAAAACTACGATGACATCGCACAGCTTGAACAGTTCATAAAGATCACATCAATGAACCGCACAGCAAGTGATGCTGCCGTTGAAAGTGCTATCGTAGCTGAGCTCATAACTCCTATCGCAATGCAAATGGCAGGCAAAAATGTTGATCCGCAGATACGCCGCCTCAATGAACAGCTGAAGGTCGTTGCGGAAGAAACAGGCGCAATATATGTTGACGTATACGATATATCCACTGAAGATGATTTTGACCCTCATCCGAATGCAAACGGACACAAAGAAATCGCAGGTATTCTGTTTGATGATCTTTATCAGCTCATCTGCGACAGTATGCCGCTCCCTGTTGAGATAACCGAAGAAGATACAGTTCCTTCTTCAGAGCCCGTTGCAGACATCAGACCTGCCGGTGATGTAAATAACGACGGTCTGATAGATACTACCGACGCTGTATATGTCCTTGCACATATTCTCGGCGTAAGACCGCTTACAGCAGATGAAAAGAAGTATGCCGATATGGACGGAAACAATTTCATTAATCTGGTCGATCTTTTGCTCATCTTTAATCAGTCAGCTATGTGAGCCTGATCACAGTCACAGAGGAACCTGATCTGATTACTTATAAGTAAACGAATCTCCCCCGGCAGAGCCGGGGGAGATTACAAATACAGGCTGCGTGACCATGTTGTCACGCAGCCTTTTGCTATACACTTGTTATATTCCCCATGCTTCCTGATATCCGACCTCTTCCCCGTCTTCACCACTCGCCTGCACGGCTTCCGCGTAGACATATATATCAAATTCATCAGATAAATCAACAGGAGCAGATGAAAAATCCACATTTACCCAGCTTAACAGGCTTGTGCCTGTCATCGCACCACTGGCAACAGAAGAGGTATAATAGTAAAAACCGTCATTGTATATCCAGCCTTCCGGCAGGAAATTTCCGCTGTATGATACAGCATCCGTATAGACAGTTCCGTCATGGGAAAAATCAGTGATATCACGGTATTCTGAGTCAGAAAACTCAAGCCGTACTCTTACATAGCAGTCTTCTGTTCCGGTATTGCCGATCTTTATATCTTTCCGGAAGGGCTCATTGCTTTTACTTGAAGGTGGGGCAAAATCTTCACAAACTTCAATTCTGACATAGGTTTCAGGTTTTGGAGGAATTACTTTCGCACTCAGGCGATTTGTGATATAATCCTCACTTCTGAAATATGCTATTGTCTGGTCAATTATCAAAAACAGCGCTGTCGCAGCTGTAATACATAAAATTGTTCGTTTGCGTTTTGTCATTTTGCCCTCACCTCCTTTTTTACTGACCGGTGTAGTCTATATGGTTATCTGTAAACGTCTGATATGTCTTTTTATCGTTGCTGTTGATGGAATTGGTGAATGATACAATTACTTCACTTCTTGCACCTATCGTTACGGTCGCTGTTGCTCCTTCTGTCTCTCCGGCTTCGCCCGGCGAAACTGATATATCGCTGAGAGTATAATTGATATTGCTTAGCTCGGTGATCTCATATGTTCCGACCGGCAGCTTAACAAATTCAGAGTTCATTGTTCCTGATGACGTAAATGACATCGCAATTACTGATTCCTCTGAATTTTCAGCAGATAATGGCACACCGTTACCGTCGGCGACACGTCTTATTCGATACTGGAATGTCGGGTAGCCAACCTTTGTCCTTACTCTGTTGATAGTCTTGGATATCGTCAGTTTGTTTCCGCCTTTATATATCGCATAAACTACAAGATCATCCGCAGAATCGAGAGGTTCAGCCGTATCTGCGGCATTGAAACGGTATTTCACAATACCGTCCTCCACAGACATTCTCAGCTCCTTGCCTTCTGAATACTGCAGATCAGATATCCTTGATGCTGATGACGGTCCGACACCGAGAAATGCGTATTCCACAGGAACATCTCCGCCTGCATAGTCAAGAACCGGCGGTATCTTATAGCCGTTTCTTATCGCCTGAGATATCAGGAACTCACCATTGGAATAATATGAAGCCGTGTCCAGCGGCAGCTGACTGTTCTGCACTACGGTACCGCCGTTCAGCGTTACTTCGCTTCCGTTTATCGTAAGCGGAGGATCAAAGGGTACTAATGTTCCGCTTGAACCCTCAATACAATAAATGATGGTCGGTACTTTATAGTATACATAATAGATCTCATAATCGCCCAGAAGGTTGTCGGTATTGCCGTCCAGATACAGATCGTAAATATTATCAGAGTCTGTCAGACCGAAAGTGATACTCTCGGTATCGCTGCCCGCCACATCAATTCTTTGGTTATCATAGCTCTGTTTCTCACCGTATACTATACCTGCAAATACGTAGGAAGAATTATCCTCTGTATCAAGCAGATCTTCAGGTGAAAATCTGTCAAGCAGGGTCAATGTGCTGCCGCGTGCGATATCCGCCTTGTAATCGTTCTCTGTGTCAGTTCTGTATTCGTCATGCTCGTAATAACCATTTCCCTTTGCTATCGCAACGTGTACTTCAACAGGTGCGGACTCACGGGAATTGGTATATGTAATATTCTGTGTTGTTGGAGTTGTCGGAGCAGTATAGGTATATGTCAGCGCATCCTGGTAGATTGTACCGCCGTTTGCTGGAGACTGAGTCATCGTTGTTGTGAAATCTTCTTCAGCTTCTTGTACTATCTCTATAATCTGCTGAGTTATGATGTAAGTGGTTTTTCTGTGTTGAATTTGATGATACGTACCAATTACAAAACCCGTTCTACAATACAGCGCCTCATGATCTCCATAAGTAGCATTTTCTTGAATCATTGACTCATTTGTATTGTATAATAAGGCAAATGATTCGACTTGTTCGTTAGAGAGTTCAACTGTATTGGAAGATAATTCAACAGGAGGAGCAAAAGAAGCCTGACTACTCTGATTTGCGTAATTCTGAGAAGAAAAATGCAAATTACTGATTGCACCGCCCAAAACAGTTCCAAAACTATTGCCTCCGTATATAGATTCGCTACCATCTAAATGATGCTCTGAACCATTATCATCATAATAATATTCATCTACAGTAAATTGCTTTTCTTGTTGCTTTATCGTTACATGATAAGTAAACTTCTTATCCATATCCTCAGGGAAGCCGACGGTTTTCTCATTCAGATTCACGATAGTAGGTTGGCTTGGGTAGTATACCACATAAAGCTGAGGATCGTAACCTGCGCTTACCCATGTATTGCCATTTGTTGAATACTCGAAGCCACGCCATGTATCACGCACCCAAAGGGTCGGACGCGGTGCATTGTTAGTGTTCGACGATCCTGTGATCATATGCAGGACAGAACTGTCAGCCTGTGCAGAAAACTCATCACCTACCGCATAAGAGTAGTAGTTATTAGTGCCGAGAGTCGGATAACTGAGAGGAGTTGTCAGATTGTCAGCAATTTTATAAATACCGTTTACAGCTGCGGTAACCGGTGCAGAATTAGAAACGGCTACCTCTGTAATACTGCCGTCTGTACCCATTGCAACATATCCGATTGGCAGAACTGTGTCATAATATATCAGATAAATCTCTTCGCCGTTAGCCAGAGGTTCTTCTGTACCGTTTGCATACGTCACATACACACTGCGTTCTGCAACATTATAATAAATATCATTGATACGCTTTTCGTCCGAAACATTTCCGAGTGAATCACTGACACAGGCAAATGCGTATTTATACCCTGTTAAGCCTTCTTTTGCAGGATCAGCATATCCCTGCACATCATTGAAGGTTATCAGTTCGGTACTGTCGCTGCTGACAGTCAGATGTTCTGCATAAAGCCACGCTTCGTCCTTTAACACAAGCGTTTCATTTGACGAATCAACTGCGTGAAGCGTTATCTCCGGAAGTGTATCCCAGATCGCATACAGTGTAAGATACTGCCCGGAGCTCTCTGCTGATATTCTCTCCTGTGTAACAGGCTCCGAAAAATCAAACGGTTCATTATCCTCAACTGCCGCATACTGTGTCGTGCTCCAGTTACAGAATATACTGTCTGCTGCAACGGGAGTATAAGACGGCTCGTCGAGCATAGAGTTGATGCTGATCTCGGTATAATACTGATTTCTGGCGCTGTCCCATACATAAACATGGTCTGCTGATCCAGTCCAGTCACCACCCCAGCCTGCATCGTCGTTGTTCTTGTCGAAATACACCCTGATCTTCCACTCAGCATAAAGTATTACGGGATTATCACCTTCGGTATCAATATGATATAAATTGCTGCCTGCATCATAGTGTATGCCGCTGCCGTCAGGCTCTGTGTTCCAGCCGCCGAAAATATAATCAGTGTTACTATACGTGTAACTGAAACCTGTACCGTCACTAAGTGTGATCGGTTTATTGTTTTCAAGATTCCTTACAGTCAGTCTGCCGGCATCTACATTATACTGATACTTTTCAGAATCTGTAAGTTCTGTTTCCGTAGTCACGCCGTTATTATGGCTGACATTTTTCAGGAATGTGCCGCTGCCGTGGTCAGCTGTGGAAGTCATCGTACCGCCGTTGGCATCATATATGACTGAAGGTACGTCTATTTCCTGATACACAGCATCAAGGGTCATATATTTTCGCTCATTGCCATTTTCGTCGATCCTGGTTTCTGCGTATGCGGCATTGAACTCAAATGTTCCGCCCGGATAATAGATCGTTCCGGAAGGATCGTTCCTTAGTCTCCAGCCGATGAAATTCTTTCCTTCAGGCGCTTCAACAACAGTTCTCATTATGATGACCTGTGCTTTGTCGGCATAATCAGCAGTATCAAGGGTCTTGAACTGAGCCTCGTTCTTGTCATTTTCATCAAGAACGCCACCTGCGGGATTGTACTGGATATAGTATGTTCCTACAGCTTTCCAGTGCAGGCGCAGGAATGTGTTGCTTTCCACCGGATTATCAAAGTTATACAGCGTTTCCGCACCGCTCTGCTTATCGACCTTATACCAGCCTGCATAGCGGTAAGCACCTTCCGATAGTTCATATGTATGCTCAAAATCAGTGGCTTCCATTATATTCTGTGTATAGCCTGCGCTTCTTTCTGTTATGCTGTCCTCACGGGACTCATATTCATCTCCAAGCTGGTAGTATTCTCGGTCATAGTATTTGTAGAAATATGTACCTTCTGAAGAAGTTTCGTAGTCTCTTGTGACCTCCTTGTATTCACTGATAATGTCGCCATAGTTCACCCAGAACCACGTAGAGTAGCCGCTGTTGTCATTTCCTGTGCTCTGGAGCTCAAACTCTCCTCCGTTGGGATCAATCTCAACAAGATACCAGAGCTTCTCCCAGCCTGCGTACACCACAAGATTATGGGAAGGCATTTTTTCATATACCTGATAATGAGGGACTCCATTATTATCCTTTGTAGAATCTATCTCTGCCTGTGACGGGGTATGGAAAAACACTCTTGTCGTACAGCC
This sequence comes from Ruminococcus sp., assembly GCF_016287535.1. GTDB lineage: Bacteria > Bacillota > Clostridia > Oscillospirales > Ruminococcaceae > Ruminococcus. The sequence goes on along the minus strand of NZ_JAEFAJ010000010.1, from coordinate 20,237 downwards.
GGGATCAGCAAACCAGCCCGCAAACTGTTTTCCTGTCGGAGCTTCCGGTGCATCAGGAATGAAGGATTCGGTTCTCTGCGTGTATTTGATACTCTCAGTAGCAATTATATTATTGTTTTCTGAATTATAGAACTTCAAATTATATGTATTTCTGTTATAATACATATAATTGACATTACTTTCCGTTGTCCTTCTGGTATAGCCGCCAATCGGCGCCCTATCATCTTGCGAGTAATAATTACTATTAGTATTGTTTGTTCCGACATTCCTTCCTTCTTCTCCAAAATACGGTTCAGCTAAAGTACTGTCACGATAATAACCGTCAATAGGGTGATATTCCTCATTGTAAGTTAAATATGTAAACGGATGTTGTGCGGTCTTGTACAGACCGTAGAGAAGCTGTTCGCCATTATAATTAAAATGTTTAGTAACACTATATTCACTTGCATCACTTTCATCTATTTCAACATAATAATATATCGTACCAAATGCATTTGCAGAAGTCTTATCGAAAATTACATCACTATCAGGCATGGTTTCAAGTGTTACCAATATATATTTATATATATCTGTTCTATCTGCCTTCCAATGACAATTGGCATCTCCGTCGATTGGAAAATAATCATTAATGTATGCTCCGTATAATCCTGTTATCGTTTGTATAGTAGTATTACCACTTTTGAAAGTCAAGGTATGAACATTTCTGTCATAATACACGTTCAAAACGGTCGAACCGTCTGCTGCGACTGTCTTTGCGGAATCACACGTTCTGTAATGGAATCCGGTATAATTACCGCTGCCGCCGTACCCCTGATATGTACTCGAAACCGATACGGTCGAGCCTGTCGTTGCCGACAGTCTGAAGCTCTCCGCATAGTCATATGTCTTGTCGTAATCTGCGGCATTTGCAGCGTCATTTACGTTCTGTCTCCAGATGACTACGGAATAATTCGTTGCAGCCTCTGTCCATTTTGCGTACAGCTTTGTATCTCCTGTCAGATACAGATCACCATTGTCCCATTCCATTGTATCGGGAACAGTTGCACCGCTGATAAGATTACCGTTTGCGTATGAGATCTGCATCGATGTCGCAGCACTGTCAGCATACCAGCCGCCGAATGAATAACCTGTACGTTCCGGGACAGGAAGCTGTCCGAGAGGAGTATCGACGCTTATTATCTGCATTGGTACGGAATCGGCGCCTTCAGCAATACCGCCTGTTGAAAAAGTAAGCCACGCACTCCTTTCAAATACAGGATATACATCTTTATTCACAGAGATATCATAAAAAAGCTTATTGTTTTCCGTATATCCGATCAAGGGCGCAGATTCGCCGGGCTCAACTATCTGTTCTGACCAGCCCTTAAATACCATATGTGTGTTCTCTTCTTCATCGTCATAGGTAACTTCAATGCCGTCAAGATCTATTTTAGCCGTTCCGTTTTCCAGTGTGCCACGGCGGGTTCCGACGATCGGATAGGATTCGATCTGACTGTTATACTGGTCGTGGAAGATAAGATAAACACAATCCGCATAAACTGCGCCTATCCGTACTGTTCCGCCGTCCGTAAAGTCCTGCGGATCATCAAATAACAATTCTTCATCTGTCGCGGAAAGTGCATTCTCATCACCTTCAAGTATGTACCAGCCTATAAAGGTATAGTTTGCGTCATTCGCAGGAAGCTGCGGCGGCATAAGGCTGTCAGAGTCCTTGATGATCTGCTGACATATCTGCTTTCCTGTAGTAGTCATGTAGTAATATTTTCTATAGACACCATTTGAGTCAGGAGTATAGAAAACATATGTACAAAGCTGCGGGTCGCCCTGTGATATCTCGTACAGAGAGAAGCCTGTCGCCTCAAATCTTATGGAATCTCCGTCAACTGTGAACTCAGTAACTTCCTCACGTATGCCTGCTTCATCAATATGCCACAGGTGCAGCGTGGACTCATCATATCCGCTGATAGCATTATTGGTTATCTCAACTGTTATCGGGCTTTCTTCTTTCGGCTGAAAGCTGTTGCCTACGGTATCAGTTATAGTGATATCGTATGAGCAAAGAGTGTCATCCGGTGAAGTGTCTCCGCTTTCAACGGTGACATCAGCAGAAACCGGCATCATGCCGTCAAGTGTTATCAGTTCGTCATCACTGTCACCGGGAGAGACGCTGATCTGCTGATACTTCAGGCCGTCTTCAGTTTCATCGTCTTCAGGCTCTTCACTTGTATCTGCCAGCGCTTTACTGCTGTAATTATGATATATATATTCAATGACATTGCTGAGTGCAAACGAAACAAACAGCACTGCAACAAACCAGATCATTGTATTGAATTTTTTTGTTGCCGAATGATTGATCTTTTTCATCATATCTCTCCTTCCCGTGGTGATATTGATCTGAAAACCGTAATGTACCGCAGTTCGGATACATAACATCTATCATACATATCCTGTCAGACAGGATATTGTTTTCTCTTATCATTGTTTAACAAACGCTTAATATGCTCTTTTCACTTGATTTTTCAGCCGCTTCATGGTATAATCATTAATAATACCACATCATTATCATGAAGAATCGAGGCGCTGTTATGGAAAAATCAAATAATCTTTCTTTCTCTTTACTTGCGGCTCCTTTTACAGCAGCCGGAAGTTTAACAGTAAATCCTTATGAAACGAAGGAGCATATCATATGACATCTTCTATAAAAGGAGCTGCCGCGGTCATGCTCCGCTTAATAAGCAGGATCATGCGGAAAATCCCGCTTTTTCTGTCAACACTGATTTTCCTCATTGCATTGATCGTATTCGTACTTTTCATCGCCGGGATCAGACCTTACGTTGTAAAGACAGGTTCAATGGAGCCTGCTTTCCCAGTCAACTGTCTATGCTTTGTGAACAGGAATATCCCCCTTGAAGAGATATCTGTCGGCGACGTCATTTCATTCAGCATGGGAAATGATACAGTCGTTACACACAGAGTAACATCTATTTCGGGAAAAGAGTACACTACCAAGGGAGACGCCAATCTGTCCGAAGACTCTGCACCAGTCACAGAGGGAAACTATATCGGCAAGATCATATTTATGATACCCAAAACAGGTCATATTCTCAGTTTCCTGCATACAAAGGCCGGTCTGCTTACAGCAGCTGCTGTGATCGTGCTCCTGCTGATACCAAATTTTCTTCCTGAAAAGGAAAAAAAGACAGCTTCACCCGAAAACAGTCAGGATAATTAAATCAGATATTGGGCAGCAGTGCGATATGCAGTGCTGCTCTTTTTTATTCTTTTACTTGCAAAACCATGTCTGATCGCAGATTTTACCTGTTATCATCTCACGATCACTCCGAAAAGGATCCCTCTTGCTTCCTCAAACTCAAAAGTACAGGTCGTGAGAAGAAGCAGATTCAGATCGGTCTTATCTCTGATCTCATCAGTATCATCAAGTACTGTATAATTAGCTGCCGAAAGAATATACTCAAGATACTCTTTTTTCTCGGCTTCGCTCACAAATACGGCATGATAGGCAGGTGCGGTACTCTTTGCCGTCATATAAGCAAAGAACCTTACATCGTGGTCTCCGTCCTTCAGTGTCAGAGTTCCCATGGAGTGAGACTGCAAAAATGCTTTGTCTTTATACAGATCAATGTCTGAAAACATCAGATGCCCCTCCATGTTATGAGCATACACAATGGAATTGAAGCCGTTGAAACCCGCATCACACCGATAATCAAGAAACGGACAGCCAAGCTCATAGTTGTACTGCCCGTCTACTCCATTATGCAGGTAGAAGTCATTATCTTCTCCCTGAACTATTGGAAGATCAATATTTGTATCCGGAATGTTGATCCACCCAACTATGTTATCATTTACATTTTCACATAATATAAGCGGTTCAGAGAGAGTTTCACCGGTGCTTACAGGTTTCACCTCAGTGCCGGGTCTTATCCTTTCGATTATCTCCGCTTGTTTTTTTATTGCTTCCTCACGTTGTTTTACGGGTAAACGTATATCCTCATAATACCTGTAACCGCAAAACGCGCCAAAAGCTGCAAGAAGCAATAACGCAGCCGTCAGAATTTTCGCCTTCATGCTTCTCTCTTCTTCCTTTTCTGTCTGAGCAGCAGTGGCAACATCAGCAGTATCATAAATGACACAGCCGCAATACAATACAGCCATGTGCGTCCGTTTATCGCAAGAAGACCAGTATTCGGCGGAACAAAGTCCTCATCGACCGCTGCATAGAATATCCACTTGAACTCTATATCACCGTATAAGCTGACCGGTTCGCCCTCTTCAAGCACCTGTGTTCCGTTCAGACTGACTATCCTGTGTCCGCTCTGAACATAGTCTCCGATAGCTTTATCGTTCCACACAATGCTGCATTTCAGTATATGTGAATCGCCGGGCTTGAAGTTGCCGAGATCAAGCGCGTTCTGAGTAAGGTCAATGTTTCCTTTTCCGTTGACATCTCCGTTGTAAACTTCCCTGCCGTCAAGGTAAAACTTGCATACACAGCCTTTTTCAAGGTCTATATCGCCGCTTTTCGATACAGGTTCGGTATGCAGGTAAATATTATACGCCTGATCGTCACGGAGGTTCATCAACTGAACGTCCTTAGAGTATGTCTCGCCGTAAACCATATTATCGACGTAGAAGAAATACTCACCGCTCTCGCTGTTCACCGCTCTGCCCTCGGAGTCCATTGCAGTCAGTTTTTCGGGAAGTCCCTTGACCGCGCCCTCCGGCAGGGTGACATCTGCAAAAGCATTTAAGGGATTGCATGAAAATATAAGGAGGCTTGCACTGAGTGCAGCAAATATACGCTTTAAACTCATTATACAAGCCTCCTTTATTAATTAATCAGTAATTGCTATGTTATAGAATTATTCAGAATCAGTTCCATGTAAGAGCAGTATTGATATCCTTAGGATCAGTCAGAGTAGGTGTCTTGTTAAGTTCTGATGTTGCAGCAGTTCCAAGGATCGTCTCGTTATCTTCTGCATATGTAATCTGAGCAGACTTGAGAGCAACATTGACATCAAAGTCAAACGACTTGTACATATCCTGTGTAGCACTGCCGTCGAGCTCAACTCTGTCAACCAGTTTGCTTGATGTCTCGCCGCCATCGAGGATACTTGTATAGTAGAACTTAGCTACATCGTCGCTGATCGGATTCGGGCTAAGCTGCCACTTATCAGCCTCGCCGCCGGCTGTAACAACATCATCACTAAGATAGATGTTAACCTTCAGTATTCCGTCAGATGGAGTTTCATTCAGAGCTGCTTCATATGCAGCCTGAGCAGCATTCTTAGCTGCTGAAGCTGCTGCAAGATTAGCTATTGCTGTATTAAGATTGGTGGTATCGGTGCCGCTATTAGTAGCTGCTGTGTTATAATTCCCTAAAGCAGTGTTATAAGCAGTTTGAGCATCACTTACAGCCTGATCAGCATTAGCTTTATCTGCTGTTGCATCATTCATGGCTTTGGTTGCACCGCTGCTTGCGTCACCAAGAGTATCATTCGCTGCATTAAGCTTGCCCTGCAACGAATCTGCTGTAGGTGCAGCAGATGGATCAGTACCGCCGATGAGTTTTGTTAACTCAGCTTCATAAGCTTCTTTAGCGCGTTTTTCTGCAGCTACTCTTTGATAGTAAACCTGATTTTGATCATTAGGTGTAAAATGCATAAACTCATCATATGTATAATCTGCAAGTGTAGAAGTTCCCTTGGCATTTTGATTAGATGGAGCCCATGCATTAAAGTCATTTTCAAATTGATCTCTGCCGTTTGTGGCTACTAAAGCAGCTGTTGCGTCAGTATAATTCTTTTTCAGACTGCCCGCAGTAGCAGATGATTCTGTTCCATTAGCAGCACCATACAATCTGGTCTTAGAAGCATCAACCGCTGACTGTGCCGCAGATTGTGCTGCTACAGCGTTGTTATAAGCAGCTGTTGCATTAGCCAGAGTTGCTGCAGCAGCACTCTGTGCAGCAAGAGCCGCCTGGAGATCAGCTGTCGCAGTATCCAATGCTGCCTGCTGCGTTGCTAAAGTAGCATTTGCTGCGGTACTATCAGCAGTTGCTCTTGTTACAGCTTCACTTGCTCTCTCATAAGCTGCGATAGCGTCATCATAAGCCTGAGCCTTTGCTATCAGATTATCCGCAGATGTATTTCCTGTATTGTAAGAAGCGATCAGTCTGTTATTATCAGCATCATATTCTAAATCTACAGGATTTACAACTTCTTTTACTTCTTTATAATAAGAAGCTGTAGCAGCGGAAAGAATACCGTCTGTAACCAATCCGTCATTTGCGAAATCCGGAGTTGCATCAGGAGTTACAGAGTCAAGGCTTACCTTATAATATTTACCGGCAGTGTAATAATAACCCGCATACTCAAATGTTTCAGCACGAGAAGGATTATCAACTACGATCTGTCTTCTGAATACATACAAGCCTTCTGCAGCAGGTGTGAAATCAGTAGTTGGCGGTGTGCCCTGATCGCCTGGTCTGATAACAACCTGATTTCCTAATTGATTTGTAGTATCCCCTGCAGGCTTCAATGCAAGGAATGAACCTGCTTCCATAGAATAACGCTCTTCATCTGTAAGAACAACACAATCAGCAGACCATGTGGCTTCTGACTTCTCAGTTGTGATAGTAAGAACACCTGAGATGTCTTCCTCAACAAACGCACCGATATTGCCGGTGTTTGTTGCATAAACGTCCTTGTTTACAGCCTGTCCGGGAAGCCAGTTGGCAGGCGGTGCGAATGACTCGACGATGCTTACGCCGTAATCAGCGTTAGCAGTCAAGCGGTTAGTTACTTCATCGGTTGAACTGAACCACGCGAAGGTGCTTCCCGCAATTACAGCGGCAGCTATACACAATGAAGCAATGAGAATTCGCTTTTCTTTTGAATTTTTTTTCTTCTTGGAAACGTCATTTTTCATACTCGATCCTCCTATTTTTTAGTTTTGGTTTTCTGCTTCTGTCACAACATCATTGTTCCCCTGATTGTTGTCATTTTTATTTTTCAGCTCGAAGTAATACTTCATCATTCTGAAAAATACAAACAACAGCACTATCAACGGCAGGATAAAATACCACCTGAGCTGAACAAACCTGACTATTACCCCTAATTTCGGCACGTGGAACTGAACCTTTCCGATGACCCTGTCCTCATCAATGAGGAAGGAATCCTCGTCCATGTTCGCGTCACCCTTTGTTCTGAAACAGGTTACTCCTGTGCCTTGATAGTCAGCAATCCTTTCAGTTACACGGTGGGTAAGATATGCATCACTTCCGCTTGACGGGTTGAAAGTGATGATGTCACCAGTTTGTATGTTCTTTGCATCCGAAACCTTAACAAAAACCATATCTCCACTTGAGAATTCAGGTTTCATGGAGTCAGTAAGTACAATGTAATACCTGAAACCAAACATTGACTTATTCGGACTTTTACTTGCTGCAAAGAAAATAGCGACTATAACAATAAAAATTGACAGGCAGTAAATAAATACCATTCTTACTATTGAAAATATGCGAAATCCTTTGCTGAGACTATTACCTGTCATATCTTTTGCGATTGTACTCACTTTTAGGCAAACCTCCTTCTTACAAATGTTATATCAGTACAGACTGATATTAAAATATATCTTACGCCTACATTATAACATTATGTAAATAACTTGTAAAGTGAGCAAATTAAATTAACGCACTATATTATAAAATTTTGTATAATTATACAATCAGAATACAAAAAAATTGGAATTCAAAAGAAAAAAGTTTTCTTTTTGTTTTAATTTTATTCATATTGTTTATACTGGCTGTAATGGTACAAAACAATTTTACTTCATGTTACCTTTTATATAACGGTAAACTATCAGCCGGCGTACCAACGGCAGGCTGCTGCCGTCTTCACGCTTGGTATATGGCATTTTAACCTGGAAATTACTGCCCTTCTGCTGCCCCATTTTCATATCAAGGTCAGCACACATCTTGTATCAACGCAACTCAGATTTATCATTTGCCATTAACTTAAAAACATTTTTAGCTTATGTATTCTTTAGTTATATAATACTATATCAACTAATGATAATGGTGTACTTTTTGTTAATATTTCACTATACCAATACATATTTGTAACCTTGAACAATGAACGTTATTTCAATTTGTAAATATTTACAAGAAAACACTAAGCACATATTATACCATCAGGAATGCATTATTGCACTTAAAATAAATGTATATTTTTCTTTAATAAAAAAAGGAAAGCATGATGTTTATTGCAATGTAAGGTAAAAAAGAAGGAAGGCACTATCTGTGCCTTCATTAAAATTCATTATTTGCTTATTCAGTGCTATTTCTTTGTATATGTTACGATTAGATACACTTCCGTAAGCGAAAGCAGAGTAAGACTTTTGTAAAAAGAAAGCGAGCCTGCGAGCGCCAACGTGGTTGGGCGCACAGGCTCTGTGCTGGTACGCCTGACTGGGATCGAACCAGCGCACACGGCGTCGGAGGCCGATGCTCTATCCACTGAGCTACAGGCGCATAAAAAAAAGACCTTTATAATTATAGCAAAAAGTCTTGAAATTTGCAAGTGTTTATGATATAATTATAAAAAATAAATTAGGAGGGAACGTTTTGGGGAACTATATTTATTTGATAGTTGCACAAACAGGTACAAGACCTGCACGGTTCTTCAAATTCTTAACTAAAAAGCCTTATAATCACGTTTCTCTTTCAGGCGACATGGAGCTTTCTGAAATGTACAGCTTCTGCCGTACATACAGACCATTTCCGCTGCCTGCAACATTCAATAAGGAAGTTGTGGGACAGGGTACTCTTGGTCAGTACCAGGATATTCCCTGTGAGATCTACCGTATAAGCGTATCTCCGGAACAAAAGGAAGCTTATAACAAGATAATACTGCATTTCGCACAGCACCGCAAGGTTTATTCCTATAACCTTCTCGGACTGCTTGCCGTTTATTTCAATATCGAGTGGAAACGTGAGAGGAGCTTCGTCTGTTCGCAGTTCGTAGCCTATACTATGGATAAGATAGGTATTCCTCTCGAAAAAGCCTTTTCGCTCTATACTCCCGATGATTTCAGGAGTTTTCCGGGAGCTGACCTCATTTATTCAGGCGAGCTCAACACATTCTATTATACAAGAAAAGCCAAGTTATATACATAATGATATAATGTATGCCGCTGCTCTTAGCTCGTCAGGCGACATCAGGTATGCTCCGCAATAAGCCCTGCTTTCCGGGTATATCCATGATAAGCTGAAATTACCGCTGTGACCGAGCAGCTCCACACAGGCGTTTTCTTCCTTCAGAACAAGTCCGGCAGGAACTATCCTCCTTTCACTGATCTGATTGAAGGAATTTGCGTATGAATTAATAAACATCCATGAGCCGCCGCTCAGAAGCAGGTAAAAAAATACTGCTTTCAGGGCGGCCTTTTTCTTTTTTCTGCGCATTTTTATCACCTTTTCATTGAGTTCAGCAGCTCACCGAGAGAACGTCCGAAGAGCTGCCCGGCAAACTGTGCCTGCTCCAGAGTATTTCCGTGTGAACCTACTTCAACAAGCAGACTTCCGTTGGTGAGGTCCTGATTATAGTGACGGTAATCGAACAGCACCGGACGTGTGAATCCCTCATGGTCTGATTCAAGCTTGCTCTGCAGCATACAGGCAAAATGGAAATTCTGCATATAATTCGGCATACCGAGAGTACCGTCATCGCAGCCGGAAATTATCATTATCTGTGCCGCTTCCCTGCCGTCGACCTCTATAAAAGGCTGATATGCACAATTGTCCACAGCTATGGCGTCCCTGTGAATATCGAGAACCACCTTTATGCTCGGATATTTTTCGAGTATCGGCAGGATAGTTTCGCGGCTCCGAGAGTAGGAACCGTTGTACGATGGATAGTCATGTATGTCCGTGGCATGGATAACTCCTATACCCTGCGCTTCAAGCTCCGCCTGTATAGCATTTCCCACCATTACCACATTTTTAGTCTCGTCGGTAGTCCTGTAATTGAATCCGGGATCAAAACTCTCACGCACAAAGGGCTCAAAGCTCTCGGTAGTATGAGTATGATACAGCAGTACAAGGGGCTCGTCTGTCTTTTCCACAGTGAAATTAGGATAGTACCCGCTTTCACGGATAAGCTCCTCATTCGGGATATCCGTCTTGTTATTGACCTGTCCGCCGTTTTCAAGATCAAAGAAACAGTTCCCGCTGTATTTCCCGTAGGTCATACGAACTATATCTCCCCCTGTTCCCCATACTTCCGGATATGGCTTCGTTCCCGGATCGTCAGCTCTCATGTCAAGAGGATCAGGCAGTCTGAGATATTCCCTGTCAGTGTCATTTTCATAAGCATACCCATAGCCCTCAGACAGTATATCCGCCCCCGAAAGCAGTTCGTCCTCCCGCTTTATACGGCTTATCACCTCAGGATCGGCAACTGCGCGATACGCCGCTGCTTTCCCTGTGCTTCCAGTAGTATAGGCATATTCTTCCGTAAATGCCCTCCTCATTACAGACACTTCCCTGACACCGGCAGCCGCAGTAACCGGCACAAGCACTGCCGCGATACATCTGACCGCCCCTTTTATTCTTCTGCGTTTATGGCGCGTCATATACTCACCTCTTTCTTCAGGATAAGTATATTCAGATATTAATCGCTGTATGTCCGCAAGATCTTGTCATTTTCGTGCATTTTCCGGCATATTATCCTACGAGGTGATAACGATGTACAAATGCTTTTCTCTTGACACTATCATTCGCAGGTGTATTCAGGCAGCTGCAGCGGTCCTTATATGCGCCGCTATAGTTTTTGCGGTCGGCTCTTTGTTTTCATCAGCTGCCGGCAAAAGCACTGAACCGCCTGTCCCGCTGCCTGTGATAATGTACCACAGCGTATGCCAAAAAACTTCCTCAGATTACACTGTCACTCCGGCTCAGCTTGAAAGCGACCTTGCATGGCTCAGCTCCAACGGTTTCAAAGCAGTTTCCGCCCGGCAGCTCATCTGCTATACCCAGGGAACAGGCGAACTTCCTGATAAGCCGGTTCTCATAACATTTGACGACGGCTTTTACAACAATCTCTCCCTTGCACTCCCTTTGCTCGAAAAATATGATATGTGCGGCGTTGTTTCTATTGTTGGCAGGTATACTGACGATTATGCAGCAACGGACCCCCATGCTGATGACTATTCATACCTTACTTGGGAGGACATATCCGAGCTTGCTGCCTCTGGAAGAATAGAGATCGGCAGTCATACTTATGATCTGCATTCCAGCAACGGCAGAAGACAGGGCTGCTCAAAGCTTCCGGATGAGACCGCCGACGAATACACTTCAATGCTCAGAGCGGATACAGGTCTGCTGGCAACAGAACTCAACCGGCACTGTGGGATCTTTCCTGTAGTATTCGCCTATCCCTTCGGCGCACTCAGCAGGGAAAGCCTGCCTGTACTGCGTGACAGCGGCATACTTCTGACCCTCACCTGCCGTGAGGGCATGAACCATATCACCCGTGACCCCGACTGCCTTTACGGTATATTCAGGTATAACCGAAGCGGGCTCCTTACAACAGAGGAATATATGTCTGCTCTGATGAAGGATATGCCAAAGCAATGAAAAAGCACCTCTGACTTCTATATCAGAGGTGCCATATATCTATTCTATTAATGCAGGTGCGAAACCGGATGAAATGCTTGCGCTTGTACCTGTATCAGAAGAGCTGTATTCTTTTACCTGAGCTCTGTTTTTTTCGATGAATTCCTTTGCAAAGAACTCGTCAAAGCTGTTATAGCCAAATCTTTCCCAGTACTTGTCGTATTTGGGATCTCTGTACTTCTCATACTGCTCCGGTATAGAACCGTCCCTGTCATATTCTTCGATGATCTGCGGTGCGTTGTTTAAAAAATAAATAAAATCAGGAGTTATCTTATAGAAAATATATCCCGCAAAAGCGAAAAATACAGCTGATACAAGCGAAATGATTATACCTATTACTGCAAAGACAGCTCCCTTTCTCCTGCCGGCAAGGCTGACCACAGAAAAGATAAGGCAGAGCGGAACCGTTATTATCGAAAGAAGAGTTCCGCAGATAACAAGATTGATAAGCGAGATAACAAATGAAGCTATCGCGAAACCGCTGCCCTTCTGCGGTTCAGGAAAATCATTATCCTCATCATACATTCCCCTGAATGGTCCGTCAGGGAAATATCCCCCGCCGTTATTGCCATAGCCGTAATTATTGTAACCGCCGTTGTTGTATCCGTTATTGTCGTAACCACCGTTGTTATAACCGTTATTGTTATATCCGCTGTTGTCGTAACCGCCGTTGTTATAACCGTTATTGTCATATCCGTTGTTGTCGTAACCGCCGTCATTGTGTCCGTTGTTGGGTGTAAGATCGTCCATTTTTTACCTCCGCGTAAAGCCTTTCAAAGGCTTGTTTCCCAGTTCCAGTTGCGGACCTCAAGCTCCTCAAGATTGTATGGAGTCTTTTGGTAAACGCAGTAATTGAGCCAGTTTGAAAACATAAGATTAGCTGTGCATCTCCATGAGAACACCGGCATATTATCCGGATTGTCCCCTGGGAAATAGTTATACGGTATCTGTATATCTATGCCCTTTTCAACATCACGTCTGTACTCGTTGGCTATAGTGTCCCTGTCGTACTCCGAATGACCTGTAATGAAATACTGTCTGCCGTTCTTATTGGCTACTATGTGTACTCCTGCAATATCTGACGAGGTAAGAACTTCAAGCTGTGGTATCCGCTCGATATCAGCCCTGCGCACCTCAGTATTGCGCGAATGCGGCACATAGAATATATCATCAAATCCCCTTAGCAGCTGACAGTTGCTTACCTCAGCCCTGTGGGGGAATATACCGAACATTTTATGGTCAAGAGTGTATTTGGGTATGCCGTAATGGTAGTACAGACCTGCCTGTGCAGCCCAGCATATATATATAGTGGAAAATACATGGGTCTTGGACCACTCCATTATCCTGCATATCTCATTCCAGTAGTCAACCTGCTCATAATCAAGAAGCTCTACCGGAGCGCCTGTGATTATCATACCGTCGTATCTGTCCTCGTATATCTCGTCAAAGGTCTTGTAAAAGGCTTCAAGATGATGATGCGAGGTGTTTTTTGAATTATGTGAAGCCATCTGAAGCAGATCCACATCTACCTGAAGAGGAGTATTACTGAGAAGCCTTAAAAGCTGACACTCAGTTTCTATCTTCTTTGGCATGATGTTCAGGATAACTACCTTCAGCGGACGGATATCCTGATGCTCCGCCCTCTCCTTTGACATAACGAAGATGTTCTCGTTTCCGAGAGTTTTGAAAGCAGGAAGCTCTGAAGAAATCCTTATTGGCAATCCTGATCGTTCCTTTCGTATTTATTCTTTCCTGTTGTTTTTGCAGCTCTGACAGCCATTCATGAAGCTGTCAAGATCACCGCACTGTCTGCTGTCTCCCTTTACGAAGCGCAGCTTTTTCAGTTTATCAAAGCAGCTGTCATCAAGCTCAAACAGCATACGCTTTATGCCTTTCATTACGCTTTTCAGCATCACTGACCTGACAAGCCCGTCGCAGAGCATAATATCTCCGCCGTCGTCAAGACCGTATACCACAGTTCTGTCTGTACCATAGGAATAGGCGATATAGCCTATGACCTCTCCTTTGTCGAGAGCCTCTGTTATGTGGAGCTCAGCACCGCCTGCGGCTTTTCTCAGTTCCTCATAGCCGTCGGAGCTTAATCTTTCCTGTATCTCCAGCATTTCACTTCTCCTTGCCTATAGCGTTTCGTATGGCACGGAGCTCCTCTGCAGTCAGTTCGCGGTAGCTGCCGGGCTTCAGCATACCCAGCTTCAGCGGACCGATGCTTGTACGGCGGAGCCTTGCGACTTCAAGTCCCACAGCCTCACACATCTTTCGTATCTGACGGTTCCTGCCCTCCTTTATGGTCATGAGGAGAACTACTCTGCCCTCTTCCTTGTCCTTTACGACAACAGTCGCAGGGAGAGTTTTTTTACCGTCTATCTCAACGCCCTCTGACAGCCTTACCAGCTGGTCATCATTGACAGAAGGGCGTACCGTTACGCGATAGGTCTTTGATATATGGCGGCTGGGGTGCATGATACTGTTGGCAAACTCGCCGTCATTCGTAAAGAGAAGAAGTCCCTCGGAGTTCCGGTCGAGACGACCGACTGGATATACCCTCTCTTCAACGTCAGTGAGCAGATCCATGACACACTTTCTGTCAAGTTCGTCCGAGACCGTAGTGACATAGCCTCTCGGCTTGTTCATCATAAGGTAAAGGAAGCTCCTTTTCTTCGGCATTTCAATACGTTCACCGTCAATGGTGATGAGATCCTTAATGCCGCACTTGTCACCCAGCTTTACCGGGTGACCGTTTAGCTTTACCCTGCCCTGTGCTATAAGCTCCTCTGCTTTTCTGCGGGAGCAAACGCCGCTGTCGGCGATCATTTTCTGAATCCTTATTTTTTCCACTTTTATCCTGTCCTTAACGGGAGAAATATCCCCCGAGAAATTCTTTCAGCCTTGAAAACATACCCTTTTTGCTTTTCGACTTATCCGCAGCCTTTATCTCAGCAGTTTCAGCTGCGTACAGCGGCAGCGTACATACCTCACGTCCGAGAAAGCTTATCCTCAGCTCAGCCGCTTCATCGCCCTCCCTGACGGGAGCATAGAGAAATGGCGGCCTGAGAACGGTATATGTAAAATCATCGGCATTTCCTGTCACAGTCGTGACATTACAGCTGCTTTTCCCCGGAACGAGCCGCAGCTTATCCGAAGCGGCGCCGGCAATATCTGCGCTGATATCGTCCGGAAGCTCAAGCTCAAGCTGCCTGACCGCACCGAAGCCATATTCGTATATTGCGATGTGGTCGTCCCAGTCATTGCGGCCATTGAGAGTAACACATATCAGATCCCTGCCGTCACGCCTGCAGGCAGACACAAGGCAGCGTCCCGCCTCATCGGTGAATCCGGTCTTAACACCGTAAACGCCCTCGTAAATGGAGAGCAGCTTGTTTGTATTCTTCAGCCACCTGTCATAAGGCGGACTTCCGAACCTCACTTTGATCGACTCCCGTGAACATATATCACGAAAAAGTTCATTTTTCAGAGCTTCACGGGCAAGCATAGCCATATCCGCAGCCGACGAGCCGTGTCCCTCACCCTCAAGTCCAGAGGGTGTAACGAAATAGGTCTTTGAAAGCCCAATTTTACGGGCACGTTCATTCATAAGTCCTGCAAAGGCTTCGATACTTCCTGCTATCCTTACGGCAGCGGCATTTGCCGCGTCATTGCCAGATGGCAGCAGCATACCGCAGCACAGCGCATACTTTGTGACTGTATCGCCCTCGCAGAGCCCCATTGAGGAGCCCTCCACCCTTATTGCCTGACTGTCCACAGTGAACTCGTCATAGAGCCCTCCGCTTTCAAGGCAAAGCAGAGCCGTCATTATCTTGGTAGTGCTTGCCATGGGAAGCTTTTCCGAAGCATTGCGGCTGTAGACCACCTCTCCCGTATCAGCGGAGATAAGCACTGCCGCCTTTGCGGAAATATCAGGTCCTTCAGCACCGTAAGCAGCAGTACCGCATACACATAAGACCGTCAGTAAAACTGCCGCAGATACAGATATAATTCTTTTCACAGGCACACCTCCGCATAAAAGCTATGCTAAAGGATATGCCTCATTTCAGCAGTTTATGCTCAGTTTATCGGTACAGAGCCGTCTGTGACACCGGAAGCCTTATCATCAGTGCTTCCGCTCTTCTTCTTGTTTATGAAGCCGCTTACCTTATCGATTATAGCAGGCATTTTTTCGATAGCGTTGCTGATAGGATCATTAGCGCCTTCCATATTCACCATCTTGGCTGAACCGTCAGGAGCTATAACAAGGAAGCCCTCAGGCTTTATGGAAACTCCTGCGCCTGCGCCGCCTCCGAAAAGATCCTTGTCGTACTTTGAAGGCAGATCTGAGCCGCCCGAAGCAAAACCGTAGCTCACCTTGGATACGGGGATAACGGTAGTACCGTCCGGAAGCTTTATGGGCTCGCCGATAATAGAATTTACATCAGCCATTTCCTTGATCTTTTCGATTGATATGCCCAGGAGATCACTTACAGGTGTATTGTTTGCACTCATATTTTAATACCTCACTTCTGCCTTGCGGCGGATTTTTTCATTTTACGCTTTCTGAGTTTATTTGGTAGGAATGTTTTGAAGAAATATGTTATCAGGAACCATGCTCCTGCGATAACCACTGTTCCGAGACGGAAATAAAGCTTTCCGGCTGCGTCCCACCGTCCCTTTGAAACGCCGAACTGCGGACGCACATCTATTGTTTTCAGCCTTACGGTAAAAAGCTGACTGAAAAAGGCAATGCCGTTAAATACCAGAGCGGAATACTTACCGTACTTCAGGGCGCAGTCATATGCATCGTCGTCAGCTATAACAAAGTCGATATACAGATCTTTCAGTCTGAACCCCTTGAATATTTTCAGCATCGGACGCTGAGCGCTTTCCCATATATCCACAAGAAATTCGACCTTATCGCTGAGAGCCTTTTTCTCATCACTGTCTCCGGAATTCTCCTCCTCTTCGTCCCTGAAGCTATCCTCATCGTCCTTTTTCTTCTTTTTGTCCTTCTTCTCAGCAGCTTCTTCCTCGCTGCTGTCACCTGGAACACCGTCAAAAGGAGTTCCCACAGCCGAAGACATATCGGAAACTGTTTCTGCCGGCAGCATATCCGCCTCCGGATCGTTTACAGGGATGTCGTCAAGTTCCTTTTCCCACTCGTACTTCTCCCGCTTCTTTTTCCTTTTTGCCTTTTTCTCCTTTACAGGCTTGGGTTTTTCAGGCTTCTCAGGCTTGTCCTTTTTAGCTGCTTTACGTTTTTTCCACCAGTTGTAAAGACCGCCGCCTCCGGAATCCATAATGTTTATCACCCACAGCTTCACCTTATAAGTGAATTTGCCGTCGATGTAACTGAACTCGCCGCCTGCAGGGATCATAAGTATAATAAGTATTATGCCGAGAACGGCAAGAAGTATATACAGCAGAATCTTCAGTACGATCATTCCTGCCGCTCCTTTCGTTTGTTTTTACTCCTGTGCGGAGTCTGCCATCTCCCTTTCCACGAACTCGTCCTCGGTTTCGAGAACAAGGTCGCTCTGACCGGGCAGAGGCGGAAGGTCTGCCGTTGAGCTAAGTCCGAAGCTTCTGAGGAAAACTGAAGTAGTTCTGTATACTATCGGTTTTCCGGGAACATCAAGACGTCCCGCTTCTTCAACGAGTCCTTTCTCCACAAGATTATTTATTACAGATGAGCTGTCGATACCTCTGACATTCTCCACAAAGCCCTTTGAAACGGGCTGGTTGTACGCGATTATTGTGAGAGCCTCCATTGCAGCATTTGACAGGGGCGTCGTTCTTTTTGTCTCAAGTGCCGAACGTACCTGCTCCGCATACTCCTCACGGGTACACATCTGAAAGCTGCTGTCCAGCTTCTTTATGCATATACCGCTGCCGTAATCCTCATAGCGCTCATTGAGCAGCCTTATCATGGAAGGCAGCGTTCCCGCGTCAACTCCGCTCGCCTCTGAAAGACGGTATATTTCAATAGGCTCTCCGCTTGCAAAGAGTATAGCCTCTATTGCTCCGAGCTTGTCCTTGATCTCCAAGATTTCTTCACTCCGTTCTTTCTTCCCTTGAAGAAGATCATCAGATTGTCGTCGCTTATTGTTATCCTGCCGGATCTTGTAAGCTCCAGCACTGCAAGGAAAGTAGCGACTCTTTCCGAGCGGTCGGTAACTCCGTCGTAAAGCTTGTCCATGCATACCTCTCCGGTGGTGTACAGCTCCCTGAGCACATGGACCACCTTTGACATTACCGAAACGATACGCCGCTTAACCACTGAATTGATCTTGCTCTCAACGTGCAGCTTTGCGTGCTCAGACTTTATGGTCTTCAGCGATATGGCGCTGTAGGCGATGGCAAGTCTTTCAGGCTCATGCACAAGAGTATAGGTCATGTCAGCCTTTATCTTCATAGGACTGCGAACGAATATATCTCCGCCCACATAAGCGTCCGCGAGCTGCTTTGCGGCTATCTTGCAGAGCGAATACTCAATGAGAGCGCCCTCAAGTTCCTTCTTCATCTGCTCAGCCTCTTCCGGCTGCGGCAGGAGCGAAGCTGTTTTTATATATATGAGCCTTGCAGCCATCTCCAGGAATTCTCCTGCGAGCTCAAGGTTCTGCTCGTGAGCCTGATCTATATAGAGCAGATACTGCTCCAGCAGCTTCGATATCTCGATATCGCAGATATTCAGCTTGTGCTTTGCGATAAGGCTCAGCAGCAGGTCAAGAGGTCCTTCAAAGACCTCAAGCTTGAATGATATACTTTCCATATTTCACCATGAATCCACTTACCGCCGCAGATGCCGTTACCGCAGCGATGCCGTTGATGATCGTCAAAAAATCTGTATAGGTCCCGCGCCGAAGAAAACCAGGCGGTCAAGAAGAAGTCTCCACATACTCTCAAAAAGACCAAGTAAAGAGAAGGCTCCGTCTGTTATGCTTCCCATAAAGAATATAAATATAAGGATATATCTTGACCAGACCGTTATCTTCTGATAGTTTGAAAAATACCAGCGCCTGAACTTCGGCCATGAGAACTGATAGAATATGTGGAAGCCGTCAAGGGGCGGTATTGGCAGAAGCGCTACTATACCAAAGAACAGACAGGCAAACGCCGCCCTGTATAATACTGCGCACACACACTGAAGTATGAACATATCAGGAGATATGCTCAGTAAAGCTCCTCCGATATTCCTGAGAACGATGTAAAGGAGAAAGTACGTCAAAGGCGATGCAAGAGATATGAGCGTAACATCACGCTTCATATTCTTCAGCCTTGATACATCGATATTTATCTCCTTTGACCAGCCGAAGCCGAATGCAAGTATAACCATCATACCGAAGAAATCGGTGTGCTTTCTGAAATCAAGTGAAAGCCTGCCCTCTCTTTCGGCAGTTCTGTCACCCAGCTTCTTTGCCGTCCATACCTTTGCATAGCAGGCAAGAGGCATTAAAGCGGTCAGTATGAGTCCTCTGCTCAGAAGAGCAAGAAATACTATCAATATTCTGTAAAGCATACTTTAGTAAGATCCTTTTTATAATATGCCACTAAAGGGTCCGAATTTATTCGGTATCCAGGCGACAGCCTTCCAGAGCAGGTCGCCGACCTTCTGTGTAGCGATATTGAGGGGCGAACGATCACCGGGGATAACGCTTATAAGAATAAGAAGTGCAAAGAATGCATAGTTGATCTCTCTCTGATGCTGGAATATCCAGCGGTCAAACTTCTCCGGAGTAAAGGCGCGAAGTATATTGAAGCCATCAAGAGGCGGTATTGGTATGAGGTTGAATATCGCAAGTCCGATATTGATGTAGAACAGGTAATAAAGAAGCAAAGTCACACAGCCAAGTGTAGTGAACTTGTTTCCGAAGGTATAGACCCATGCCAAAACTCCCTTTTCCGTGCAGAGTATTATAGCCAGAGCCAGTCCTGACAGAAAAGCGGCTATAAGGTTTGAGAGAGGTCCTGCAAGAGCCGTCAGAGCAAAACCTGCACGGTATTTCTTGAACCTGAGAGGATTCACCTGAACGGGCTTTGCCCATCCGAAGCCGCCGGATATCATAAGGATAGCGCCTAACGGATCAATATGCACGAATGGATTAAGGGATATCCTTCCCTGCCTCATCGCCGTATCGTCACCAAGCCATTTTGCCGTGAGAGCGTGAGCTGATTCGTGTATTGGTATTACAAGAAGAAGTGTAACTATTCTCGAAAAATATTTTAAAAATGTTTCAATATCCAAACTGCCGAACATATGAAAATCCTTTCCTGAAAGCAGAAACCTGCTTTTATTGCTGTATAGATATATACAACATATATTATACTATAAATCGCTATATATTTCAAGTAAAAAAGAATTTTTATACGTCAAAAAAAATTTTTTTAGTTTTTTTTCAAAAAACACTTGCTTTTTTTCTGATTATGTGATAAAATAATCATGTTGTATTTTTACAGGTTAGTTAAGGAGGTGCAACCTAATGGCAAAATGTGATATCTGCGGAAAGGGCGTAACCTTTGGTATCTAGGTTTC
>NZ_JAEFAJ010000009.1 GCF_016287535.1 Ruminococcus sp. | reverse complement strand
CAACAGCAGCAGCTATGGAGGAAGTTCTCCCATGGCTCGCTCAGAATGGTTATCAGAATGTAAATATCTCTGATATGGCAGCTGCAAAGGGCAAGACTCTTGCAGGCGGTCAGATCCATACACGCGTTTGATCTCAGTGAGAATATAATTTAAGTGCCGGTCACTAATCCAGTGGCCGGCATTTTTTATTTGTCCAGTAACCATTCAGGGACATATTTCTGTCTGATCCCAATATATGATACGGGATGATCATTATCCATTGTCAGAAGTATCTTTGGATTATGATCATTAATGTTTTGCAGGGGAGTAAATAATGCAATAACTTATATCAACAGCAATAGTTGTGGCAGATAATCCCGCAGAAGTCAAGTGCTTTGATGAAAAATCAGTGAATAAAAATCAGAGGCTGATGTTTGCTGTAATGCTTGCAGCTGAAAGCTGCGGATCGAGTTCTTCTGTAATAAGCAATACGTTCATCAACAATGCATTGGGAATTATAAAAGCAAAACAGATCGCAGCGATGATAACTATCATATCCAATGTTCTGCCGACTGTTTTAGGAGCTGTTGCAGACAAGGCCTCTGAAAAAATGATAACAGCGAAACAAAAGAGTCGGAGCAGAATTTATCTGAAAGCTGAAGTTTTATAAAAAAGTCTATAATGTTACAACAGCTCCTATCCTAAGTTTGGATGGGGGCTGTTTTCATTTGGTGTAAAATATGCAACAACTCGTGGAGAAAGCCTTTTTTTCATATGTGTCTGTAACTTCTTTCCACAGAAAAACCTCCTATGGTTTCTGTTATACCATAGGAGGCTTTTTGTCATATTACGTTTTTACTGGTGCAGGTAAATGTCACGTTTTGTACGTTTAATTTACTTTTTATTTATAAATTCTTCCATAGTTTTTATGGTTTCGTCCGAAGTTGAAGCGTAAGCATAATATGCAAGTATATTTGAAGAATCCACGGCATTTACCTCGCCGTCATTATTTACGTCAGCGACCTCTTTCTGTACATCTGTGAATTCTCCGTCCTGCTCTGTGGATATGAGCGCATAGTATCTAAGGATATTTGAAGCGTCAACGGCGTCTGTGATACCGTCTCCGTTCACATCTCCGAGTGAAAGTACCTTTTTCAGCTTTATTACAATATCCTCATGCTGTCCGTATTCCGTGAACGAGAACGGATAGCTCTGTGAAGAGTATTCATAGCCCTTGGGAGCGTTATTTACAACGACCTTGTAAGCGCTGTTTGTATACAGAAGATTGTCGTATTTCATCACGGGTATATCTGTCGTGTTCCACGAATAGGAGTAGCTGTTGTTTTTTGCGCATACAAATTTGAGCTGAACATCGTTTAATGGTTTGCCGGTCGCTTCGTCAACTACTGATATATCGGCAGAGCAGGCAGTTTCAGCTGTAGGAGCTTCTTCGATAAGGATAATGACTTTTTTACGCAGCAAGCCGTTCTCGACCTTGAATCTGATACCGTTGCTGCCTTTTTCATAATTCTGCTCAAGCTCTTCGAGTGAGAATCTTTCACGCAAAGATGTTACGCACATATACTCACTGCCTGTCTGCAGGATCCTGTAGCCTTCCTTTGGAGTTATCCTGAAGGTGTACTCGCCGTCCGGCAGAGCGCCGTTGCCCAGCTGAAATGATGATAATCCTGAAGCGTAGCAGTATCTGTAGCCGTTATCGTCATAAATACCGTAGGATTCAAGAGGGAAGTTCTTCAAGCCGTAGTTGTATACGCTTTCGTAGCTTGTGACGTTATTCTTCTGAGTGCAGATAAAGCAGTCAACATTTACATTGCCGTACATATATGGACCATAGAGAGGTACAGCTATTTTGTCGGTATCTCCGCCCTTTTTGAAATCAAGCTCTATCCTGCCGTCATTATTATACGAGTTCATTGTTGACGGGAACCTTAAATAATATGCGGTGCCGGGATCGTATTCTATGTCAGTGAAAGTCTTTACGGGCTCTTCGCTCATATCCCAGCTTGCAAGCTCGGTCTCGGTATTTTTTTCGTCATTTGCACGTTTTACGATCAATGCGGTGAGTTTTTCCGGAGGCAGAAAGGTATTGATGTCATAAGCTGCTATCGTAACTGCGCAGTGTTCGCTGTCAACGGGCACCGGGTCTTCCATGGGAAGCTCCACCTTTTTAAGTGTTGCCGCTTCTTCCTCGGAAACCGTACGCTTTGCCTTTATAACGATATCCTCGTGTTCTCCGGATTCAGTGAAACGGAAGGAGTGATCGGTCTCGGCTGTATAGTATGCGGGGAGGTATTTCACTGACAGCTCATAGTCTGAGTTCAGGGTACGGAGATCGTCGAATTCCATCGGCTGCTCTCCTGATAACCATTTTATGGGATCGGACGAAATGGATTTGATCTTTAACTGAAGAACGCAGCCTTCAAGGGGCTTTCCCGTATCCTCGTCAATGACAGATATCTTTGCTGAACAGCTGTTTTCGGCAGTCGGAGCTTCCTCAATGTAGAATTCGGCTTTTCTGTCTGCCTCACTATTCTTTACATTGAATTCTATTCCCTTGGAAAAATCATAGTCAAAGTAATCACGGGCATGATCCCTGTACCAGTCAGATGTAAATGAAGAGAGTGATACAATGCGTGCTTCAGTCTCGGAATTATTCTTCACAAAACGGTATTTCTCCGCAGGCTTTACATAAGCGGTATAATGACCGTCAGGCAGCGTCAGGAAAGAAGAGGTGTCAGAAATGGCGTTTATGTATCTGAAGCCCTGATCGTCTTTTACATACGCTTCTTCGATCTCATCTTTTTCAGCATTGAATATGCCGGATGAAGAATTGCTCCCGGAAATGACAATACGTCTTGAAAACCGGGGTTCATTGTTTTTTGAGTAACTTGATCTGTAATATTCTGAAAGATCGTAGCCGCATATCACTAATTTATCAGTATGCTCGTTGTTTTCAAGTATAATATCCGACTCCTCAGGGAGATAGTAGATTTCCGGAATGTTTTCGATCATCAGCTTGTAGCTGGTATCATCGCTCAGGCTGAGCTTTGAGAAGGTCTGTATATCGGATTTTGCAGGATCCCATTCAGCCAGTACCTTTCTTTCTTCCCCCTTAATTTCCACGAGTTTCGCGGTCAGTCCCTCAGGAAGCTTGTCATGCGGCGCGATGATAGATATCATCGCACAGCCCTCTGAGATTTGTTCCTCTGTCTCTGCGGCATAAGAGCTGAAAAAGCTGTACGGAGCTCCGCTGTAAGCCGCTGAGGTACCCATAATTGCGACAGCTGATATTGCAGCTATCATTTTTCTGATCATCATAGTGATCCCTCCTTATATCATGATAAGGATATTATATAATACTTTTGAAATAAATACAAGAAGATTCCGCGATTTTACATTCTATTAATAAATAAAAACACAGCAGTTCTGAGTAATATTACTGTCTCAGATCTGCTGTGTTTATTTTGCCGTAAATTATGTGCGTTTGAGTTATCGCAAAGCCAAACTGCCGGCTTTTGCACTATCACTCAGTTGCCTGGAAGATTCCTCTTACGAAGCAATAGATGTGTGAATGGATAGAGTCGTCACCGTGGTGTCCATTGTTTACAACGTGCCATACATGAGGTACATTGTTCTTTGTGAAGTTGTTATGATAGCCTTCAGGTGTGTTCAGTCCTACAACATCGTCCTGAGTACCGCCCGTTATCATAACGAGATAAGGTGTCTCATCAGGATTGCTCCACTTCCATGAGCCCGAAGCGCCCGGTGCGGGGCATATAGCTCCTACATAACCAAACTTGTCACCATACTTCATTCCGATCTGGAGAGACTCGCGTCCGCCCATTGAGAAGCCTGTTACAGCTGTGTTCTCTCTGCCTGTAGCAACGCTGTACTTGCTTTCGATATGAGGCATGAGGCTGTCAACGATATCGTCAACGAAGTTGTCATAGCCCTCATTAGAGCCCTGATCCGCAAAGCCTGTAGCGTCATTCATCGTAGCGCTTGTGAATACGAAGGGTATGACTACTATCATATCCTTAGCCTCACCCGAAGTTATAGCGTTTCCGATGATCTGCTGAGTATACATCTGACCGTTGCCCTGTGTAATCATACGGTTCTCGTTCTCGAAGAAGCCGTGAAGCAGGTAAAGCACGGGGTACTTCTTGCTTGAATCATAGTTTGCGGGCAGGAGGATATTGTAGGGCTTGTTCTTGTTTGCCTTCTTTGAGAAGTAGGTCTCCTTCTTGATAGTACCGTACTGAACTCCCTGTTTCTTGTTATGAGAATCATTCGGTTCGTTGTTTACCAGCGAATTCTGCACTATCTTGGTAAGCTCCTCCATAGTGTATCTCAGCTGACCGCTTGAAGTACCGGTCTTTTGGGTCGTTGTAGTTGTGGTCGTTGTGGTTTTTTCCGTATTTGTTTTAGCGGTAGTTACCGTTGACGACTGAGCTACAGTTCCCTCAGTTGCCTGGAATATGCCTCTTACGAAGCTGTAGAGATGTGAATGGATAGAGTCGTCACCGTGGTGACCGTTCTGTACAACGTGCCATACATGAGGTATGTTGTTCTGTTTAAAGTTGTTATGATATCCCTCAGGAGTATTCAGTCCGACAACATCGTCCTGTGTACCGCCGGTTATCATGATAAGATACGGTGTCTCATCGGCGCTGTTCCACTTGAATGAGCCCTGTGTGCCCGGTGCGGGACATATTGCTCCCACGTAACCGAACTTGCTGCCGTACTTCATACCGATCTGGAGAGACTCGCGTCCGCCCATTGAGAAGCCTGTAACAGCCGTATTCTCTCTGCCTGTGGCTACGCTGTACTTGCTCTCGATATGAGGCATAAGGCTGTCAACTATATCGTCTACGAAGTTGTCGTAGCCCTCGTTCGAGCCCTGATCCGCGAAACCTGTAGCGTCATTCATAGTAGCGCTTGTGAATACGAACGGTACGACTACGATCATATCCTTTGCCTCGCCGGAAGCGATAGCATTGCCTATGATCTGCTGAGTATACATCTGTCCGTTTCCGGTAGTTATCATACGGTCCTCATTCTCAAAGAAACCGTGGAGAACGTAGAGTACAGGATACTGCTTGCTCTCGTCATAGTTTGCGGGAAGAAGGATATTGTAGGGCTTGTTCTTGTTAGCCTTCTTGGAGAAGTAGGTCTCTTTCTTTATAGTGCCGTACTTCACTCCGTTCTTTTCCATGTGTGAATCATTCGGCTCGTTGTTTACAAGTGAATCCTGAACCATCTGAGTGAGCTCCTCCATGGTGTATTTCTGCTGACCGGGAACGATCTCCGGTTCGATCACAGGGAATTCACTGATAGTACCGAGTATGAACTTAGTAATTAACAGAGCGTCATTGAGCTCAAAAACGCCGTTGCTGTCGGCGTCGGCAGCCTTGAGGGTCTTTTTGTCCTCAATACCGCTGATAAGACCTTTTCTCGCCAGCACGACATCATAGCAGTCTATCTGTCCGTCATAGTTGATATCGCCCTTGTGCATTGCAACAGGTGCTGACGGCTCCCCTATTTCTGTACCGCTGTTCGCACCCACTACTTCATCAACGTAGAAGTCGCACCTGCTTGACTCAGACTCGATATAGAGCTGAATGTCAGAAGCTCCATCCGGGATCGTAAAGCTTTTGTTCTCAAGATGAGCCCACTGCCCCTTTTCAGCGGTAACTTCTGCGATCTTAGGATATTTTGTACTGCTTCCGTCACTGTACTGCAGTGTCAGGTAGAAATTCTCCGAAGCTTCCTCCTCATTCATTACATAGGCGCTGAAGGCATAATCCTGACCAGCCTTGAAGTCAGAACCAAGTCCAACAGTAGCACCGTTCCAGGCACTCGCTCTGCCGCTTGCTTTAAGCGAACATTCTCCCGAGCGTGAAATGCCTGTGACTACCTTTACAGAAGCAGAGCCTCTGCCGCTCCACTGTTCACTTCCATCTTCAAAAGTGCTGTGAAGCAGATAGTCATTGTCGGCAGCAACGGAAGGCATAGCTCCCAGCGCTGACAGCGCGGTTATCACTGCCGTAAGAATAGAAATCCTTTTTCTCATTCTCTTTTCCTCCTTTAAAAAAAATAAAAAACAATCTCATGTTTAATTTTTACCATAAATTTTGTGATATGTCAACCCACAATGTGAAGATTGTGGATATCAAAACATCTTTCAGCACTATACTTCCATAAGAAAGTCCACCCACATCAACGAATTACCATTTTGATAAAAGTAATACATAATGTGTACTCAATAACCGCTGCCGAAAAAAATATCCTCCGCAGGAGCTCCCGCAGAGGATATCTATTCTTCATGTTTTTCCGCCGCCCTTGCAGGCAGCGCTTTTCTCTGTATCAGCGATGGAGTACACAGGAATAGTTCTCTATGATACCGTCAGATAATTCAAGCTCTGATTCGCTGACTTTTCTTTTCAGTACGTCCCAGTTAGGCATTCTGTCGTCGATGTTGTGACAGTCGCTTCCGAAAACGAAGCTGTCGCACTCGTCGATTATGCGTTTGGCAAGCTTTTTCTCTTTTATATGTGAAAAAGCGTCGTTATTCACCTGCATTATAGCATTTGAAAAGATAAGGGATTCAATTTCATCATCGTTACAGTAATCAACGTAGCGATGAATGTGAGCAAGCATTATATCTATACCGTACTCAACGGAGATATTGTACATCTCCTCAGACATCCACTGTTCGTATTTACGATAAGGGAGCTCCATAAGCATGATGCTTGTGCCCTCTATAGCCAGCTTCTCGATATCCTTTACATCTGATATGCCGTTCTCGACAGCCACCTCAGCTCCGAGCAGCATATTCTTTATAGGTGACTTTTCTTTGAGCAGTTCAAAAGCAGCCTGTCTTTTTTCGAGAAAGCTCTCTACCGATTCTTCCCTGTGACAGTAGAAATGTGGAGTAAAGACAACTCTTTTGACTCCCTGATCCTTCATCATTTCGAGCATAGCAAGTGATGTTCCCAGATTCTGGGAACCGTCGTCAAGACCGGGAAGTACATGACAATGATATTCAGTTAGCATTATTTTCCGCCTTTTTTCTTTTTGCTTTTATTGTTTTGGTTTCCTTTATTTGTATTTGTTTTCCTGTTTTCTTTTTTTATTTCCTGAGAATCGCCCTCCTCATCGTCGGTCTCATCGGGCTTGCTTCCGTAACCGTAGCCGTAGCCCTTGTCATACTTATAATACTTGTACTTGTACTTTGAATAATACTTGCCTTTGTGCTTTGTCTTTACGCCGTTCAGAATGAATCCGAGCATATTCATCTTTGAGAACTCTATCTTCTTCATCGCTTCATCAACATCGTCAGTAGTGGTATCACCGTAGCGTATTACCATGATCGTACCAGAGACATTCCTTGCAAGCTCCATGGAATCTGTGACCACATTTACAGGAGGAGTATCAATAATGATTATCGAATATCTCTCGCTGAGCTTTTCAAGTATAGAGGTCATATTCTCTGAAGCGAGAAGCTCCGAAGGGTTCGGCGGTATCGGACCTGCCGGCATAACATCAAGGTTTTCCATGACGTCCTTGGCTATACATTCGTCAATGTCAGCCATCTTGCCTATAGCCGTTGACAGACCTTTTCTGTTTCTTACACCGAATATTTTATGCTGAACGCTCTTTCTGAGGTCTCCGTCTATAAGAAGGACCTTGCTTCCGCCCTGTGCGAGTGCGATAGCAATATTCGCGGAGGTCGTGGATTTACCTTCCGCCGGACTTGTAGACGACACTGTAAAGACCTTCTTCTCAAAAGGAGAAAGCGCAAAGTTTACATTTGTCCTTATGGATTTGTAGCTCTCAACGACAGCGAACGGAACGTCCTTGTCGGTGAGCCTTATGTGCTTGTCAGCCTTGTCGTTTTTCTTTTCCTGCTCGAACTGCTGTATCTCACCGATGATAGCTTTTTTATACTTTTCGCTGAGCCATTCCGTCTCTTTAACGGTATTGTCAAAAAAGTCGATGAGTATTATGATAACGACAGCAAGAAAAGCAGCCGCAAACGCGCCGAGAGCGGTATTCTTCTTTACATTCGGCGAAACAGGATTGTACTGCACCTTCGCCGTATCTATGGCATTGATCTCACCTACGCCGACAGCTCTCTGAATATAGTCAGGAGCAACAAGCGCCATATTGTTGCATATTGCAGCGGAAAGCTCAGGATTCTTTGTCACCGCGGTCATATTCAGCACACTGGTATCCGTCGGAGAAGTGATGGTTATACAACTGCGAAGTGAAGCAGGAGAGATCCTGCCGTCTGAAACGGCAAAGCTGTCTGCGATAACGCCTTCGTCAAATGTCTCGGTAAGCTTCTCGCCGATATCATTAAGCACCGCATTGTCAACGAGCACTTTTTCATATGTATTTATAAGCTGCTTGGAATTGTTGATATTATTGTAATTGTGCTCCGGATTCTCATTGAAAGTAGTATAGCTCTGTACATACATTGCAAGCTCTGAAGAATACTTCAGCGGCATACACAGCTTTGAAAAGCCGAAAGCCGCACCGCCGCCCACCAGCGCAGCAAGTATGATTATCCACCACTTGTTTATTATGAGTGAAAACAGAGATTTCAAGTCGATATAATTTTCCATTTCGTCCTTATGCACTTTTAAGATCCTCGCATTCTTTCATATTATCTCATAGAGCCCTTTTATAAAGTTCGTATTACTTTGTATACAATATACGCACAGTAATACATAAACTTTACCGATTATTATTATAATACAAATATGATAATAATGTCAAGCCAGAACCAAAAAATGCTGCCCGTTTTTGTATGTGTTCACAAATTGCACATAATACCACTGACTATTATTCAACCAAATGCCAACGCTACAAGTAATATGCCATATCAATAAACAATCAATTTAACCGTAGCTCCACGGACAAAAAAACAGCTGATATCAGATACAGCTGAAATTATTGAACCGGCTCCGCTTTATTCTCCGTATAATCCAGCTCTTTCCGCAGATAATATTACCGCAACCTATTATTTGTGGAGGTAATACAAAATGAAAGCAACAGGCATCGTCAGACGAATCGACGATCTCGGAAGAGTAGTGATCCCCAAGGAAATACGCAGGACAATGCGTATACGTGAGGGCGATCCGCTTGAAATTTATACAAACAGCGAAGGCGAAGTTATCTTCAAGAAGTACTCCGCCATCAGTGAAATGAGTGAAAACGCCGGATATGTAGCGGATATAATGCATAAGATATCGGGCTGTCCCGTACTGATCTTTGATAAAGACCATGTTGTCGCAACAGCAGGAGCAGCGCGGAGAGAGTTCTCTGAGCGGCGGGTCACAGGACAGCTTGAAGAGCTGATGGAAAACCGCGGACAGTTCTTCTGTCCGGACGGGAACACCAACAGTTTCTTTCCGGCTGAAGGAGTTGACAGGACCGCTATAGCAGCCGTCCCGATAATCACCGCAGGCGATGTTTCGGGAGCGGTGGTATTTCTTACCTGCGAAAAGTCAAAGGAGGCAGCCGACATTCACAAGAGTCTGATAAATGCGGCAGCCCAGTTCCTGTCAAAGCAGATAGAGGGCTGACAAAAGCTTCTTGACATACCCCGTGTGAAATGTTATAATTTTTGAAAAGCCACCAAAAGGGGGTGTGGAAATGAAGTTCGTTTGCGATATCTGCGGATGGGAATACGACGAAGAGCTCGGCGCTCCGGATCAGGGAATAGCTCCCGGAACAAAGTTCGAGGATCTTCCTGATGATTTTGAATGTCCTCTCTGCGCAGCAGGAAAGGATTCCTTCTCTGCACAGTGACATAGCCTGACAGACAGTAAATAAAAAAGCTCCCATGCTTTATAAAGTATGGGAGCTTTAATTGTTTATGCCTCGTACTTTGGCTCGCAGGTGAGGTTTATACCCAGTCTCTTGAAGATACGCTCGTCCACCTGAGAGAGTATAACAGTTGAATGCACCTCACAGCCGCGGAGCTTCGATATCTGCTCCATAGCCTTCTTTGCGTTGCCGTCGGTATTTGCACATATGGAAAGTGCGATAAGAGTTTCGTCGGTGTGCATTCTCGGATTGCTGTTGCCGAGGTGGTTCACCTTCAAAGCCATGATAGGCTCGATAACATGGGGCGACATAAGCGGTATATCATCATCTATATCCGCAAAATGCTTCAGTGCATTTATGAGCAGAGCCGATACCGCTCCGAGGAGGTTCGATGTGCGTCCCGTAAGTATCGTACCGTCCGGAAGCTCCATAGCAGCCGCAGGACCGTCCGTAGCCTTTTCCTTGTCAAGTGCCGCGGATACTACCTTTCTGTCCTCGACTGTGACATTAGCCTGCTTCATGAGAAGCTCCAGCTTCATTACCTCGTCCTCGGAAATAAGACCCTTTCGGTACTCGCACATACCTGTATAATAGCGGCGGATTATCTCCTGTCTTGCGGCTTCGGAAACAGCCTCGTCGTCATCTATGCAGTTGCCTGCCATATTTACGCCCATATCCGTAGGCGACTTGTAGGGAGACTCTCCCAGTATCTTTTCGAACATAGCGTTAAGTACAGGGAATATCTCCACATCACGGTTATAGTTTACGGTAGTCTGTCCGTAGGCTTCAAGGTGGAAGGGGTCTATCATATTAACGTCGTTGAGGTCGGCAGTAGCCGCCTCGTAAGCGATATTTACAGGGTGGCGGAGAGGAAGGTTCCATATGGGGAAGGTCTCGAACTTGGCGTAACCGGCATTAATGCCCCTCTTGTGCTCATGGTAGAGCTGGGAAAGGCAGGTAGCCATTTTTCCGCTTCCGGGACCGGGAGCGGTAATGACAACGAGCTTGCGGGAGGTCTCTATGTACTCGTTCCTGCCATAGCCCTCGTCGCTGATTATGTACTGTAAATTGGAAGGATAGCCCTTTATGCTGTAGTGGTGGTAAACTCTTACGCCGAGAGCTTCAAGGCGCTTCTGGAAGGCGTCTGCCGTGGGCTGACCGTCATAGCGGGTAAGAACTACGCTGCTGACGTAAAGTCCTATCTTCGTGAAGACGTTGAAAAGACGGATAACATCTATATCATAGGTTATGCCGAGGTCTCCTCTTACCTTGTTTTTCTCGATATCATCAGAATTGATGACAATGACTATCTCTGCGTCGTCTTTCAGCTGTAAGAGCATTTGCAGCTTACTGTCAGGCTTGAAGCCGGGAAGCACTCTTGAAGCGTGAAAGTCGTCGAAGAGCTTTCCGCCGAATTCAAGGTAAAGCTTGTCGCCGAACTGCGAGATACGCTGCCTGATATGCTCTGACTGGGTCTTGAGATACTTTTCATTGTCAAATCCGATTTTGGAACTCATTATTTCTTCCTCCCGATAAACTATAATAATTTATTATATACCAAACCATGTCAAATTTCAAGTGTCAGGCAAAAAATAAATCATTTAAAGTTCTTTCTTTTATATATTCCCTTGTATACGCAGTCCGGAACGGGAAAAAATCCCACGGGAAGCCATTGGATTATTTTTTGAGGGACTGCATATTGCAAAAAAACGGGGCTCAGTTATTGTGCAATTATTGCGGCTATCAGCTTAACTCTTTATTTATTGCTGACTTCTGCATTTTCACAAAACTATCCTATATATTATCACGGGCGCTCGTAAAGCGCCCCTACAATAATTACGAATTACGCATTAACGAAACTCT
Organism: Ruminococcus sp.; assembly: GCF_016287535.1. GTDB lineage: Bacteria > Bacillota > Clostridia > Oscillospirales > Ruminococcaceae > Ruminococcus. Next base: position 70,708 of record NZ_JAEFAJ010000009.1, on the reverse strand, counting down.
TGACAAGAAAAAAAAGATATGCTATTATTAAGTGTACAAATACTGTGAACGAATAAAACCTGTGCAGTGCCCGATACAGAGAGTTCCCGTAAGGTGTGAGGGAATGACGGCGTACAGTGACCTACATTCGGGAGTTGCCGCATTGAAAGGAAGTAGGTGCGGTCGGGTGCGCCCGTTACAGCTTCAAAAGGTCGGCTCAGCCCGGCAAATCGGGGTGGTACCGCGAGTAACTTCGCCCCCGGACAGTTTTCCGCTGTTCGGGGGCTTTTATTATTTTGGAAAGGACGACGGACAATGAAAAGAACTATAGGTTACCTCAGTCTCGGACTTGCGGTCTTTCTGTTCTCACTGCTCATGCTGTACATCGGCTTTATCAGCCCTGCCAAGTCAGGCAGCAGCTCCCCTTTTATACGCATGACCGTCTGTACAGTCCTGTCCGTAGTAGGTATAGCCCTGTTCACAAGATATATACACCCTGTCTCCGGACTTGCCGGTCTTGACAGCGCATGGCTCAATCTCTGCTTTACGACAGCGCTTCTGCTATCGCTTTTCGTGCAGTTCGTCACCTTCGGGAACAGCACCGTTGAGCCCTATCTGTCAGCCCTTTCTGAAAAAAGCGCCGGAGCTCCGGGCGAAACCTTCTACGGTTACGTTAAATACTTTTTTATGGGCGGACACGCTCTCATTGCCGTCCGCACCTTTATACACTCCGCTTTCCTCGGTCTGCTGAAAGCCATAATGAAGCACGCGGACTGAACAGTATTACCGAAAGGTCGTGATATACATGAAAACGCCCGACGTTTTCATTGCTTATAAGGGAGTGATTTGATTGTCAAAATATAAATTACACTTTGGTTGTCGAATCATGAATCCCGAAAATGCTAAGCTTACTCGTGAAAATTATGCAGAAATAAATGATGTGACACGAAAGAATTCATTTTTTTCAAATAAATCTTATTTTAAAGGATTAAGTGTTGACGAAGCAAACGAAAAATATTGGAATACAATAAAAAACATAAAACTCAATGAATACAAAAAAGAAAAGCTTTCATACATAAATCTAATTAAAGAATTAAATGATTCTACTCAAAAGGAAGCTTTATTAAAAAGTTTCATCAGAACAGAGACTATCAAAAGAATTAACCAAGAATTCGAGAGCAACAGAATGTTTTACATTGAATCACAAGATCCTGAGAAGCAATTGTTCGGAAAAAAATATGAAGAAGTATTAAAAAGGGACAATATCGACGATAATTGTGATGACCTAATCAAGGAAAAATTCATGCAGTTCAAACTTGATAAAGAGAAAATCAAATATTATGACAAAAACAATTTACTTTGGATAAGAATGCCTCATATATTAAAAAAATGGTATAAATTAAACCCTAAACAAAATAGTTCATTCGATATCCCTGATGATTGGTTAAAAGAATATTTTTTAAAGAAAGCACCTTATTATACAAATACAGAATGTAAAATAATGCAAGAACGCGCCCTTAAAAACTTTGATAACAATATAAAATATTTTAATTCCTTAAATTCTAAAGATTTTAACACTGAAATAAATAATTTTCTAATTAACTATCCAACATTTGAAGTTGTTGATGATTTAAAGAAATATGCAAATATTTCAGGCGTATATGTAATGATACTCGATGAGTATAAACAGCTCTATATTGGAATATCTCGATGCAAACAAGGTATAAAAGGCAGAATACAAGCACATTGGCAAAGCATAAAGCCTTTAGATAAACTAATATGGGGCAGTCCAGAATACTCTATTCTAAGTATTGATTCTTTTCGCGCTTATGATACAACAAGGATACTTGTTGAACCTCATCCCGAGTTTGGGGAAATGGTTTTGAATGAAAACGGTACACCTAAAAAAAGAAATTTCTTAGGTATCTCTTGTAATGTGCGAAATGCGGATGAATACTTAGCATCAAAAGAATTCAAATTAATAAAAAATGCGTTTTCACAAAAATACTTATGCAATCGTTGCCATGGAGGCGGAAGGTCCATGGAAAACGCTGTAGCCTCGTTACAAGGTCACGAATTATGTGAAGAATCTAAAACACAACTTGAGGCTACAAAGAAAAACTTACACAAATTATTATAAAGGAGAAATAAATCATGACTACTTTTGAAGAACTCAAGCGCAGAGGTCTCCTCGCGCAGCTCACAGACGAAAATGAAATAGAGGAGCTTGTCAACGCAGGCAAGGCTACCTTTTACATCGGTTTCGACCCCACAGCGGACTCCCTCCATGTAGGTCACTTCATGGCGCTCTGCCTTATGAAGAGACTCCAGATGGCAGGCAACAAGCCTATAGTTCTTATCGGCGGCGGCACAGCCATGATAGGCGACCCCTCCGGCAAGACCGATATGCGCAAGATGATGACCCCTGAGACCATACAGCACAATGTTGACTGCTTCAAGAAGCAGATGAGCCGCTTTATCGACTTCTCCGAGGACAAGGCTATCGTTGTCAACAATGCGGACTGGCTCATGAACCTCAACTACATAGAAGTTCTCCGTGAAGTCGGCGCACATTTCAGCGTAAACCGTATGCTCACAGCAGAGTGCTACAAGCAGAGACTTGAGCGCGGTCTTTCCTTCCTTGAATTCAACTACATGATAATGCAGAGCTACGACTTCTACCAGCTATTCCAGAAATACGGCTGCAATATGCAGTTCGGCGGCGACGACCAGTGGAGCAATATGCTTGGCGGTACGGAACTCATAAGAAGAAAGCTTGGCAAGGACGCTTACGCTATGACCATCACACTTCTCCTCAACTCCGAGGGCAAGAAGATGGGCAAGACCGAAAAGGGCGCAGTATGGCTCGATCCCGAAAAGACCACTCCTTACGAGTTCTTCCAGTACTGGAGAAATGTTGACGACGCCGACGTTATCAAGTGCCTGAAAATGCTCACCTTCGTACCTGTAGAGCAGATAGAGGAAATGGAAAAGACTATGGAAGGAGCTCAGTTCAACGCGGCAAAGGAGCTTCTCGCTTATGAGCTCACAAAGCTCGTTCACGGTGAAGAGGAAGCTGAAAAGGCAAAGGCTGCCGCAAAGGCACTCTTCGGCGGAAGCGGTTCAGATGAGAATATGCCTGTGGCAGAAATAGATCCAGCCGACCTTACCGACGGTTCCATAGGACTTCTCAATCTTCTCGTCAAGGCAGAGCTTGCTCCGTCAGTATCCGAGGCAAGACGTCTCGTACAGCAGGGCGGCATCACTGTAAACGACGAAAAGAAGTCCGATCCCAAGGAAATGATCCGCCTTGAGGGTGATATAATAGTCCGCAAAGGTAAGAAAGCATTTAAAAAAGTTATTGTTAAATAATAACAAATTTAAATATTACAGAATAGCTACAATTGCCATTTTTTATGAATTTTTTGTAAATACCTCTTGACAAACACATCAAAAGGAATTATAATAATATCGGAAATTATTATTTTTTCAATTTGCATACTATGATCTGGGGGGATTAATAATGGCAAATTCTAAAAAGAATGGTTTTACACTTATTGAGTTGATAGTTGTTATAGCTATTATCGGGGTTCTTGCGGCTATTTTGGTGCCTGCAATGATGGGCTATATCAAGAAGTCAAGAAGATCTTCCGACATCTCAAGCGCAAAAACAATCTATGACTCTGTAATGGCAACCATCGCCGATAATGACGAGGCAGAAGAGTCATTATCGATGCAGAGCGAGAAGGACATTCCCGTTACCGTAAAATATGGCGGTGCGGAAGAAAAGTACACTCTCTCTGTTGCCTGTGCCAAGGATGGCGTAAAAAACGGCGGCGGTGATGCTTCACTCTGGAACGGTGCGGCTACTAAGACCGAACCATTTCAGGAGGAACTCAATACCGTGGTCGGCAAGACCAAAACGCCGGTAAAGTACACAAAGTCTGAGGAAGGCAAATTACTCAACCGCTGGTTCATCTGCTATCATGAAGATGATCCTTCGCAGATTGAGATCTGGGTCGGTGACGGAAAATCCAACGAACCTAAGTACAGAATGTACCCTGACAGGGACAGCAGGTACGTATGATTAACGTCATAAAGGTCATGTATGCAATGCATACATGACCTTTTTATTGCATTATTAAAGCTCCTGCTGCAAAAGCGCAAAGCCTGCAGAGGAGCTTTTTTATACATTACATCATTTTTCCGTGCCAAAAACATATCAGCGCGTTACAGCGTACTGAAATCCTGCATGGCAGTTATCATCTCATAGCCCATATAAAGAACGACTATCACGCCGTATTTTATAAGCATTACCAGAACCATATTTATCGGCTTTACGCCTCCGGCAGCCTTTATGTCAGCCGCGGTCCTGTGATCCTTCTTGAATCTTCTCAGCGAATTCATAGAAAAGCGGTAATACAGCCAGTTCGCAAAGAAGCATGATAAAGCCCGCAAGCCAAGATCCACAACGACCATTATATCCCGGAACTTTTCCACAGCTGGCTTGTTGTTGCTCACAAACGCCGCTATATCTTTAGGAAGGCTCCCGATACCCACGAGAAGGTTTTCGGGAAGGTTGAATAATACTCCGAGAACAGCGGCAAGTACAGCCCAGCCCCACATTTTTCTGTTCGCAAAGAAAAACGACGGAAAGAAAAAGCTGAACAGGTTAAAGGTAGGCTTTACACCGTTTTCCTTCATCTGCTTGAACTTGGGGATATAGTATATAGCGCTGGTACCGACAAAATCGGTGACCTCCTTCATTGTAGCTCCGCCCATATCCTCCTCCGGATCCAGTCCGAGGAATTTTATCGGATTCATCAGCTCTTCAGCTTCATGTGCTGAAAAAGGATCTCTTATCTGCTGACCGTTCTCAGTGCTGTTGTCTGCGCTGTCCGCGGTATAGTCCGAAAGCTCCGCACCGCAGCGGCTGCAGGATGTATCTGTGTATTTGTTCGGGAAATGGCATGAAGGACAGGTCCTGAAGCTCTGTTTCCTTGTTCTTTTCTCCCACTTCTCCCCTTTGGCATGAAGTTCTTCATTAGCGCACCTGTTGCCGATCATGTAGCATTCCCTGTGATGAGGAGTACCGCATTCCGGACAAACCACTATATCATCGTCAGCTGTGAATTCCTTATCGCATACAGGACACTTTTCGCCTGTGTATCTCATGTTCATGCCTCCTTTCTCAAACTGCTCAAAAACTCTTCATTATATTATACCACTTCTGACGTATAAAAATCAAGCTTTTCGATATAATATAAACTTTACGTTAATAAAAATAAAAAAAAATTAAAAATACTATGGTAATTTCTTTTTGATTGTGTTATAATAGAGTGTAAACCTGTTGACTGCCGGATATTGGAAATCCACTGTCATCAGGCAGCTTTTATGAAATAACGCTCATGCAATGCAGAGCTTTAACGATTGGAGTACGGATATTATGATATATCAGAGATCCTGCATAGGAAACGGCGTAGGCTTTACTTCTGTCACAGACGGAAAATTCAAGAGCCGTTCCCTTTCCGTATTCTTCCTTACGGAACTGCGCCCGGAAACTGCAGCAGTGAACAATCTGGCGGTCAGCGTGCTTACGAACTCGAACAGCAGATACAGGTCATACGCTGCATTCTCCGAAAAGCTGTCAGAGCTGTACGGAGCCATGCTCAGTTCGACAACAAGGAAAAAAAGCGATTCACAGATACTGGGAGTACGTGCAAGCTGGCTGGACAACAAGTATGCCATAGACGGCGAGGATATAAGCGGAGAGATGCGTGGAATCATAAAGAACTGCATTTTTTCTCCCGACGCTGATGACGGCGCATTCAGCGACGAATCATTTGCCATATCAAAAAAAGAGCTCCTCGACCGTATCGACTGCGAACTCAACGACAAGCATTCATATGCGCTTATGCAGGCTTCAAAGCTGGCATTCAGGGGCGAACCTGCCGCGACCGCAAGCTACGGCAACAGGGAAACTGCTCTTGCCGCCGACCCGCGCAGCACCTTCCGTGCTTATCAGGAGCTGCTGAAAACCGCCAGGATAGAGATATACTACGTATCCCCCGAAAAGGACGACTCCTTTGCGGATATGTTCCGCGAATGCTTCGCAGGTGTTGAAAGAGCGCCGATAGACCTTCATTTTTACTGTCCGAGCCCTCTGAAACCAGAGCCTGAGACAATCTCAGAGGAATTCGACGTGAACCAGTGCAAGATGGTAATGTCCTTCAAAACGGATACACAGGACAAATACGCGCTGAAAATGGCAAGCATCATCTACGGCGAGCTGCCCATATCAAAGCTTTTTGCAAATGTCCGTGAAAAAATGAGCCTCTGCTACTACTGCAGCAGCAATTCTTCATTCGTAAAGGGCACTCTGTCCGTGGATATAGGCGTTGACCGCTGCAATATCGAAAGGGCAAAGGCTGAGATACTTGCCCAGCTTGAGGAAATAAAGAACGGAAATATCACCGACGAGGAGACAGACGGTGCGATAATGGCGCTGGACAACGCTGTACAGCAGTGCGGAGATACGCCGTCCTCATATATATCATGGTACTTTGACTGCTTCTGCGATAACGACTTCATAACGCCGGAAGAACATTTCGCGCGTTTCCGCTCCGTGACAAGGGAGCGCATAATCGCAGCCGCAAGATCACTGAAACTTGACAGCATATATATCATGCTGAACAAGGAGGTGCATGACTGATGGAAAAGAAGATACTCACCAGCCGGCACACAGGTGACAGCTGCATACAGGTAAAGCACAGCAGCGGGCTGACAATATACATCTGTGAGATGCCCGGCTTCAGCGGAGTAGACGCGCTTTTCGGAACGAAGTACGGTTCTGTGAACACCATGTTCAGAACGTCTGCGGACAGCGGATATACCACCGTTCCGGAGGGTATCGCCCATTTTCTTGAACACAAGCTGTTCGAGAACGAGGAATGCGGCGTTTTTGAGCTGTTTGCAAAGACAGGAGCCATGTGCAACGCTTTCACATCATTCGACAAGACCTGCTACCTGTTCAGCTGCTCAAAGAATTATGAGGAAAACCTGGAGATACTCCTTGATTTTGTCCAGAAGCCCTTTTTCACCGAGGAAAACGTGGAAAAGGAAATGGGCATAATCAGCCAGGAGATACTGATGACCAACGATAACCCGGAATGGCGTGTATTCTTCAACATGATGGAGAATATGTACCACAGCCACCCGGTAAAGACCGATATCACCGGAACTGTCAGAAGCATACAGAATATCGACGCTCCTCTGCTCTACAAATGCTATGATACTTTCTACAATCTGAACAATATGGTGCTTTCAATAGCAGGAAACATAAATGCCGGCAAGGTGCTTGAAATATGCGACAAATGCCTGAAGCCCTGCGAGGACAACGGCCTTGAAACAGTATTTCCCGAAGAACCGGCGGAGATCGTTTCTCCCCGGATATGCGAGACCATGCCTGTCGGAGCTTCGATATTCCACATAGGATACAAATGCGCTCCCGGTGACGGCATAGAGAGACTGAAGAGGACCTCCGCCGCCTGTATAGCACTTTCACTTATAACCGATCCCGCCATGCCCATGTATGACCGCCTGCTCAAAGAAGGAGTGATAAACTCCACCTTCTGCGGCGAGGTATTCTACGGAAACGGCTATTTCTCACTTATATTCTCCGGGGAATCAGATGATCCCGAACGGGTAATGGACTCGATAAACGCCGAAACGGCAAGGCTCATATCCGAAGGGATAAGCGAAAAGGACTTCCAGCGTATCAAAAAATCAGCCTATGGTATGATGATACGTGAGCTGAACAACGTGGAAGCTGTATCAAATCTCATGCTAAACGCCTATATGGATAACGTCGGCCCCTATGACGCAATAGACGTACTGTATGAACTTACCAGCAGCGATGTTACTGATTTCCTGCGGAATGAAATGCATACTGACAGATGCGTTCTGTCTGTAATAGAAAAGGAGGCATAATCAATGACAACCGAAACATTCTTAGACGAACACGTAATACAATTCCCGAAGCTGGGCTGGTCCTTCAATATTGATCCCACCGCCTTCACCATTTTCGGCTTTAATATCCAGTGGTACGGAATTATCATTACATTCGGACTGATACTCGCACTTATATATGTGCTCCCGAAAATGAAACGCTTCGGACTTGACTCCGACAGAGCGATCGACGTTATAATCGGCGGAGTCATAGGCGGAATAATCGGTGCCCGCGCATATTATGTACTTATGCGCTGGGATGAATACAAATGGGACTGGAAAGCCATAATCAATACAAGGAACGGCGGTCTCGCAATTTACGGCGGTCTTATCGGCGCTATCATCGTTGGTTATGTTATCGCCCGTATCCGCAAGGTCAGAGCACTGCCCATGCTGGATATCGTATCCCTCGGCTTCCTTATCGGTCAGGGCATAGGCCGCTGGGGCAACTTCGTCAATCAGGAGGCATTCGGCATAAACACGGAGAATTTCCTCGGCATGACCGGCGGGACCATACAGCGTTCTATCAGCTACGATATGCAGATAGGCGGCAATATGTACTTCAATGATGTCAAGGTGCTCTGGGAAAAGCCGGTACATCCCTGCTTCCTTTACGAATCGCTCTGGTGTCTGCTGGGCTTTGCGATACTTGCTTTCTGGTCAAAGCGCAGGAAGTACGACGGACAGATATTCCTTATGTACCTCTCATGGTACGGCATTGAGCGCTTTATAGTCGAAGGACTCCGCACAGACAGTCTTATGCTCGGAAATATCCGTATATCACAGGCTCTTTCGGCGGTACTCTTCATACTTTCCGTGATACTTCAGATACTTCTGCTCGTAAGGAGGAAACGTGATCCCGAAAGCATGAAGCTATATGTAAATACCGAGGAATCCCACCAGCTCATAGAGGAATCCCGCAGGAAGCGCATGGGACTTTCCAAGGAGGACGCTAAGATCGACGGAAGCGACAGCGATCCTGATATACTTAACGATGATGATGACGACTTCGATATGTCCGAACTAAGCATACTCGGCGATGATGGCGACGACGAAAATGACAGCAGTGACGACAAAACTGAAGAAGCCGGCAGCCCGGATGAAAATTCCGGGGATAACAAGGAGGATAAATAACATGGCACAGATTATCGACGGAAAGGCAGTATCCGCAGCAGTAAAGCAGGAGGTAGCCGATGAAGCTGCAAAGCTCAGGGAAGAAAAAGGACTCAGAGTTGGTCTTGCAGTAGTTATCGTGGGAAACAATCCCGCTTCAAGGGTATACGTCAACAACAAAAAGAAAGCCTGCGAGGCTGTAGGCTTCCAGTCTTACGAGTACGCACTGGAGGAGTCCACAACGCAGGAACAGCTCCTCGACCTTGTGAACGTGCTCAACCGTGATACAAGAGTAAACGGCATACTGGTACAGCTCCCGCTCCCCAAGCATATCGACGAGAAGGCTATAATCAACGCTATCTCACCCGAAAAGGACGTTGACGCCTTCCACCCCATAAATGTAGGAAAGATAATGATCGGCGATTATTCCTTCCTCCCCTGCACTCCTGCCGGAGTTATGCGCCTTATCGAGAGCACGGGAACTGATATCACAGGCAAGCAGTGCGTAGTCATCGGCAGAAGCAATATCGTCGGCAAGCCGCAGGCAATGCTGCTCCTCCAGAAGAACGGAACAGTTACTATCTGCCACTCCAAGACAAAGAACCTCAAGGAAGTATGCCTCGGCGCTGATATCCTTGTAGTTGCAATAGGAAAAGCTAACTTCGTTACCGGCGACATGATAAAGGAGGGCGCTGTTGTTATCGACGTAGGCATGAACCGTCTCGACAACGGCAAGCTCTGCGGCGACGTTGATTTCGAGTCAGCGGAGAAGAAGGCTTCCTTCATTACTCCCGTACCCGGCGGCGTTGGTCCCATGACTATCGCCATGCTCATGAAGAACACCCTCACAGCCGCTAAACAGCAGGCAGGTATCGAGTGAGCCGTTAAGAACTAAGAGCTAAGAACTAAGAACTTAGTAGGGAACACCGCCAACAGGCGCCGCGACTTTCTGTCCTGCGGACATCTCCCTGTACTACATGAAGTCACTCGGCGTCCTGTTAATTCGGAATAATTTTCCGCCCGTGAATATGACACAGACCTCAGCAGCTCTGCTGGGGTTTGTTTTTTATGGGAACAATAAAAAGTTTCCATCTTTCTTCCTTTCCTTCTTGAACAGTTTAAATCATGAAAGTATATTGCATGGATAAAAGGAAGGAAGGCAGATTGTGTGTATCAGTGGATATTCTCAATTCGTCCGTGTAAGCGGACACCATAATTCCGAATTCCGCATTGACGGGCGCTGGTCAAGCGCCCCTGCAAAGCTAACGGCTAACGGCTCGGCGCACTCTGTGCGCCCATACTAATCACTAATAACTGATTACTAAAAAGCGGCGATTTACTGCAAATTGCTACATTATCCCAAAGCTATTGACAATTTATCGTCAAACGTGTAAAATAATAATGTATGAGTTTTTATAATGCTATTTTTCGCTGATTGCAGAAACAATAAAATTGCAGAAGCTCTAACAAATGAATTAACTAAAGGGTGATATATTTGGTATTCAGCAGCTTGGAATTTATTTTTATATTCCTGCCTGTTTTTATGATAGCTTACGCGGCTGTACGAAAAGAGTACAAGAATTTCGTGTTATTCACCGGAAGCGTTGTATTCTACAGCTTTGGCGTAAAAAAGCCGGTCTATATACTTCTTTTCCTGCTGACGGTACTGCTCAACTTCATAGTCGGGCAGTTCATAGAGCACAGCCGGCATACTAAAAAGCTTTGGCTTACCTTCGGCATACTATTCAACTTCTGGTGGCTGATATTCTTCAAATACTGGACCTTCGGCACTGAGAATATCAATCATTTCTTCCACCAGAGCTTCACCGTAAAGGATATTATCCTCCCAATAGGTATCAGCTTCTACACCTTCCAGAACGTCTCATACATAATAGACGTTTTCAGAGGCAAGGCTAAAGCCGAAAAGAACCTGATAAACTACGGAGCCTATATAACCATGTTCCCTCAGCTCATAGCAGGTCCTATCGTGACCTACGACCACGTTGCAAAGGAGCTGAAAAGCAGGACACACACCATTCAGAGAGTTGAGGACGGTCTCAAGACCTTTACCATAGGTCTCGGCTACAAGGTGCTTATCGCCAACCAGATAGGCGGTCTGTGGAGCGATATCGCTATGATAGGATATGAAAGCGTGTCCTCCCGTCTTGCGTGGCTGGGCATATTCGCCTACTCATTCCAGCTTTACTTCGACTTCTGCGGCTACTCCCTCATGGCGATAGGTCTCGGAAGAGTAATGGGATTTGATATCCCCAGGAACTTCGACCACCCCTATATGTCGCTGACAATGACTGAATTCTGGAGACGCTGGCATATCACTCTGGGCTCATGGTTCAGGGACTACATATATATCCCCCTCGGCGGAAACCGCAAGGGCAGCGGACGAATGGTGTTCAATACCTTTATAGTATGGCTGTTCACCGGTTTGTGGCACGGCGCCAGCTGGAATTTCGTACTGTGGGGAATGGTCCTGTTCCTCATAATAATGAGCGAGAAGTTCTGGACGGGCAAGACCCTCAATAAAATAAAGCCCCTCGGTCATGCGTATATGCTGCTTATCATACCGCTTACGTGGCTGATATTCGCAATAACCGACTTCCATGAGCTGGGCATCTACTTCAAAAGACTTCTCCCCTTCCTGCCGCAGAAGACATACGCGATAATGGAGGGAGACTATATACAGTACTGGAAGGATTACTGGAAATATTTCGCGGCGGCACTGGTATTCTCAACAAGGCTGCCGGAAGCACTTTACAAGAAAATAAAGAATTCCTTTATCACCGACATCGCCCTGCTTGCGGTATTCTGGGCTTCCGTATACTGTATGTACAAGGGACTTGACGATCCTTTCATGTATTTCAGATTTTAAGGAGAGAAAAAATTGAGCAAGTTAAAACAATGCATATATACAGTGATACTTCTTATCACCTGCTTTGTCGCTTCACCTTTCATATATAAGCAGATATGGAACAACAGTGAAATAAAAAAGCAGAAGGCAGCGGCAAAGGAGACCGTTGCCGCAACTCAGCCATCTGAAGCTTCAACCGCTCCTCAGGAGGGAACTACCGAAGCGCAGCCCTCCTCCGATGGTGAAACTGCTCCAACAGAACCGTCTACTGAACCTGATACTTCGCATAACATTTTCACAGCAAGCGGTCCGGAATACTTCGATGACGCTCTGTTCATAGGAGACTCGCGTACAGTCGGCATAAAGCTCTACGGCACGCTGAAAAACGCGGATTATTTCTGCGACAAGGGTCTTATGGTATCACGCATAGATGATTCGACTGTGGACAATATGACGGCATGGGACAAGCTCCGCAAGAAGCAGTATGCTAAAATATACGTAATGCTCGGCGTAAACGAGATCGGAAACGACATCGAGGGCACTACGGCAAAGTACAGACGCTTCATCGACGGCATCAAGGAGGCGCAGCCAAACGCTGTCATCTATTTACAGGCAAATCTCCACGTTGCTTCATACAAGGAGGATTCTGTCATAAACAACGAGAGGATAAACACCCTCAACGGCAATCTTCAGGCAATGGCTGACAACAGCAGGATATACTATATAGATGTAAACCCGGTATTCGATGATGAAAACGGCGCTCTTCAGGCGGACATCACAAGTGACGGCTTACACGTTTTAGCAAGGTACTACACCGACTGGTGCGACTGGCTCTGTCAGAATACGGTCGCTGTCAGCCCGGCTGCGGCAACTGCCCCGGCAGCAGATAATAAGTCTCAGACTGAATATACTTCCGAAGCAGCCGAGACCACCACTTCCAACAAAAAACCGCAGAACGAAGAATTTTCCAACCTTTGATCTTAAAAGCGAAAGGAGCATATCATGGCAGAACTCAAAGTAGGCTACACAGGCAGAACTATATATAATTCCACATTCACTATCCTTGAATTCCTCGGCGGAGGCGGACAGGGAAACGTATACAGAGTCGAGTGCAACGGTAAACAAATGGCGCTCAAATGGTATCACAAGTCCACCGTTGACAAGATGAAGAATCCTCAGGAATTCTATGAGAACCTCAAGGCAAACATAAAAAAAGGCGCTCCCACCAAGGCTTTCCTCTGGCCAGAGGAGCTTTCAGACTGGATAGACGGTTCCTTCGGTTATATCATGCCTCTTCGTCCTGCAGGATACGAGGAGCTCACACGCTTTCTCCTGTGGGACCCTAAAACACGCCGCATGAAGGCAAGCTTCGCAAATATAACCGCTCGCTGCAACGCAGCTATAAATATAATAGAAGGCTTCCGCGCCCTGCATAACGACGGTTACAGCTATCAGGACCTCAATAACGGAAACTTCTTCATCGACCCTAAGAACGGCGATGTGCTTATATGCGACAACGACAATGTCTCTGAGCGCGGCGTGAACTTCGGCATTGCCGGCAAGCAGCGCTATATGGCTCCGGAGGTAGTCCTCGGCGGCTCTCCCGACAAGCGCTCGGACCGCTTCTCACTGGCTGTAATACTCTTCCGTATGCTATTCATAGAGCACCCGCTGGAGGGAAAATATTCCACTCCGCCATGTATGACGCCGGAGCTTGAAAAGAAATTCTACGGCTCCGACCCTGTATTCGTTCTCGACCCTGAGGACGACCGCAACGCTGCAAACAATCAGCTGAATACAAATACTCTCCGCTTCTGGAAGATATATCCCGACTATATCCGTGACCTGTTCATAGAGTCCTTCGGAAAGAAGTCGGTACAGCCTCCCTATGACCGTGTTATCGAAATGACATGGCTCGACGCTTTCGTAAAGCTCAGGAGCGAGACAGTTCCCTGCCCTCACTGCGGCAAGGAGACATTCATAACTCCCAAATACTCGGTAAGCTGTATGTACTGCGGCGGTCAGCTGACCTGCACCGAGAGTATAAAGTTCAAGCGCTTTGAGCTCCCTGCATTCGGCGGAGCCAAGCTGTACGAGGGTATGGCAAGCGATACCGAGGGCGACTTCCACAAGATCATCGGCGAGGTAGTCCGCAACAAGAAGGACCCCAGCAAACACGCTCTCCGCAATCTCACACAGCAGACATGGAACGTAAAGCTTCCTGACAATACAGTAAAAACAGTTGATCCTAACGGCATTATGCCTATAAACAAGGACTTTGTCCTCACTATCGGCAGAAGCGAAGGAACAGTAGAATAAATAAAAAGGGACTGTATACAGTCCCTTTTTCATTCTTCATCCTCGTCCTCTTCCTCATTGTCATCAACAGGGAGAACCTCTATTATGACCTTTTCCACAGTCTGCTCATTAACTTCTGCGACTGTGATACGGAAGATGCCGCACTCGGCAGTTTCGCCTGCCTCCGGGATATGCTCCATAACGTCGGTCACCCAGCCTCCGACCGAGGTATAATCCGTAGTTATCATATTCTCGTCGAGGTCGAGCATTTCCAGCATATCGCTTATGCTCATATCTCCTGCCACCTCGTATTTGTCGGGAGCAAGCATCATTATATTGGTCTCTATCTCGTCGTCCTCGTCGTAAATCTCGCCAACGAGCTCCTCGATTATGTCTTCAAGGGTAACTATGCCCTTTGTGCCGCCGTACTGGTCGATGACCACGGCAAGGTGTACCTTTGAGCGCTGCATATCGCGCATAGCCTCGCTTATGAGCTTGGTATCGGCAATATGCGGTACCTCCTGTATTATAGGAGTGATATCGCTGCCGCCCTCAATAAGCATCTTGAAGAACGCCTTGTTGGTAATGATACCCTTGATATCATCGAGGCTCTTCTCATATACCGGCAGACGGGAGTACATCTCCCTGCTGAAAAGCTCCTTTATCTCGTCGATAGTCGAGCCCAGCTCAACGCCTATGACCTTGACTCTCGGAATAAGTATCTCATTTACGGTAATCTCGTCAAATTCAAGAGCGCTCTTGACCAGCTCGCTCTCCTGCTCCTCGATAACGCCCTGCTCCTCGATCTCGTCGATCATATACTTCAGCTCGTCCTCAGTTACGCTCGGAGCTTCATCGCCCTTGGATATAACAGATGAAAGCTTGTTGAGCAGCCATACAAAGGGCTTGAACACCGTAACAAGGAAGGTCAGCGGCGGCGCAAAAGCAAGGGCAAGCTTCTCCGCGTTCTTCTTGGCGTAGGACTTTGGCAGCACCTCACAGAATATCAGCACAAGCACAGTAACGACTATAGTAGAAACAGCCGGTCCCTTGCTTCCCACCAATTTTATGAACAACAGTGTGCTCACTGATGATGTAGCGATATTTACGATATTGTTGCCTATAAGCACTGCCGTCAGCACCTCATCGAAGCGGTTGGCGAGCTTCAGAGCCTTTTTAGCCTTTTTGCTGCCCTGAGCCTCATAATTTTTGAGGCGGAGCTTGTTTACACTGGAAAAAGCGGTCTCAGTACCTGAAAACAGGGCTGAAAATATCATCATCGCAATGACGAGAACTATCTTCCATATATCTGAATTGTCCATAAATTTCCTTTCCTTATATAATAATATTTTTTATTATACCATACATTACCGAAAATAGCAAGACAAGTTCAGAAAAACTTGCATACCTTTTTATTGCATAGGTTATAACTCCCGTAACTGCGAATATGTGAGAAATGTGATGATACCGTCACAGCGTGAATTTCCGCTCAGATTTCCGCCGCGTGGATAAAAAGCGCTGAAAAACGTGATATACCGCGCTGTTTTCTGTTATCTCCTTTTCACATTTTTCACATTGACCGCAGAAATGTGAAAAAAATTACACAAAAACTTCTCAAAAGCTATACAATTACCGCAAATCAGTATCACAATGGCTGAATATAATATAATCACAGGCTGAGGGAGGACCTCAGAAAAAAACGAAAAGGAAAGTGGATAATATGAGTGAGTACAATTACAATTTCAATAATAACGAAGATCAGCAGAACGGTGAGAGCTACAACGGCTTCAGTACAGATACTCCCGTTGCTGCAAAGAAAGAAAAAAAGCATTCATTCCTCAAGATCGCTGCATTCGTAGTTGCAATGGGAATCGTTTCCGCAGGCTCCATCGAGGGCTACCGCATATTCTCACGTGAGAATTCTCTCCGCAGCACAGCTACCGTTCAGGAAGCTGAGGATGATAACGGCAAGGATACAAAGGAAAACAGGAACGATACGCTTGCCGCTCAGGCTGTAAGCATCATAAAGCCCGAAGAGGTCGGCGGCAGCGCACTCTCCACCGAAGAGATCGTAGAAAAGATGATCCCCTCAGTAGTAGGTGTTGAGTCCACATTCTCCATGGAAGTACAGCAGTCGGTAAATCCTTTCTCCGACTTTGGTTTCGACGACTTTGGCTTCGGCGGATTTGACTTCGGTTACGGCAGCGGCAGAAACGGAAACAGCGGTTCTTCAACACAGGAGTACAAGGGTACCGGTACAGGCGTTATCATATCTGAAAACGGCTATATCGTAACAAACGCCCATGTTATCTATGACAGCGAATACGGTGCAGGCGAAGCAGACAGTGTTTCTGTTCTCCTTGAAAATGAAAAGACCTATGACGCTGAGGTAATCGGATACGACGTTGACTGCGACCTTGCAGTATTAAAGATAGACGAGACAGGCCTTACAGCCGCTGAATTCGGCAACAGCGACGAGTTGAAGCTCGGAGAATCCGTTATCGCTATCGGAAATCCTCTCGGCTTTGATCTGATGGACACAGTAACCGGCGGTATGATCTCCGGTCTCGGCCGTCACATTACAATCAACAACAAGGCGATGAACCTTATCCAGACCGACGCCGCAATAAATTCAGGAAACTCCGGCGGTCCTCTTATCAATAAGTACGGTCAGGTCATCGGTATCAATTCTTCAAAGATGTCCTCATCATACGGTTCGTCTGAGGCTTCCATCGAGGGTATCGGATTTGCTATCCCCTCAAATGCAACGGCAAGCATCATTGATGATCTTATGAAATACGGCTATGTTACAGGCAAGGCACAGCTGGGAATCTCCTGCCGCAATGTTACTGAGACAGCTTCACAGATGTACAATCTCCCTGTAGGAGTATTCGTAGCAAAGGTCAATGAAGGCAGCGCAGCTGAAAAGGCAGGTATAAAGGAAAACGATATAATCGTTTCCTTCAACGGTCAGAAGATAAAGTCGGATTCCGACCTGCTTGCTGAACTGAACGCTTTATCCGCAGGCGACAAGGTAGAGGTAACAGTCGTAAGAAACGGTGATGAAAAGACCTTGGAGATCACACTTGAAGAAAAGACTCAGGAAAAGTCAAAGAAAAACAGCGATTCCGAGGCAGACGAAGAAGAGGAAACAACTCAGAAAAAGCGCAGATCAGAAACAGATAACTAAGTATCTTCATTTTCAACTCCTTTATAATAATAAAATAAGAAAAAGCTCCCGTTCTGGGAGCTTTTTCTTTGTATCACTTTCTGAATGCTGCGATAGACTGCTCTATCTTGGCCATTTTTTCTTCAGCCTTTGCAAGCTTTGCCTTTTCAGCGTCTATGAGCTGAGCCGGAGCCTTTGCGATAAATCCCTGATTATTCAGCTTTCCGCTGAGGAAGTCGATATCCTTCTGGACCTTTGCCTTTTCCTTTTCAAGACGTGCTATCTCCTTTTCACTGTCAACAAGCTCGTCCATAGGAATGAATATACGAGCCGAGTCTGTAACAGCGTTTGCGGAATCGGGGATATCGAACTTATCACCTGTCTCAACTGCGGAAGCGGAAGCGAGCTTCTCGAAAAATACCGCGCAGGAGTTGAAGAGCTCCTTGTCGGCGGTCTCGATGAAGAGCTTAGCCTTTACAGACGGAGGTACGTTCATTTCTGTACGTGTATTTCTTACAGCCTTGATAGCCGAGATTATCTTCTCGAATGCCTTCTCCTCGGCATTGAAGTCGATGGAAGCGTCATAGGTCGGATATGTTTCGAGGATTATCATGGACTTCTCGTTTGTGAGTACCTGCCATATCTCCTCAGTGATGAACGGCATGAATGGGTGAAGAAGCTTCAGCATACCCTGCATAGCCCATACAAGAACAGCCTGAGCCTTTGCCATTGTCTCGCCGCCTGCCTGTATACGTGGCTTTGTGAGCTCGATATACCAGTCGCAGAATACGTCCCAGATAAAGTCGTATATCTTCTGTGAAGCAACGCCCAGCTCATATCTTTCAAGGTTCTCGCCTACCTCCTTTGCAAGCTGATTGAACTTGTTGACCAGCCACTTGTCCTCTAATTCAAGCTCTGCGGGAAGTCCAGTGAACTCAAAGTCCTCCGGGAGATTCATCATAATGAAACGTGAAGCGTTCCAGAGCTTGTTTGCGAAGTTACGGGCAGCCTTTACCTTGTCGTCGATATAGCGCATATCGTTTCCGGGAGAGTTGCCTGTAGCCAGCATGAAGCGGAGAGCGTCAGCGCCGTACTCGTTGATGACTTCAAGAGGGTCGATACCGTTTCCGAGAGACTTGGACATCTTGCGTCCCTGCGCGTCACGAACGAGACCGTGGATAAGAACTGTATCAAAAGGAACCTTGCCCATGTTCTCCAGACCGCTGAACATCATTCTTATTACCCAGAAGAATATGATATCATAACCTGTTACAAGGGTATTTGTGGGGTAGAAGTATTTAAGGTCCTCTGTATTCTCAGGCCAGCCGAGAGTTGAGAATGGCCACAGCGCCGAGCTGAACCATGTATCGAGAGTATCTGGATCCTGTCTCATGGGCTTTCCGCACTTGGAACAAACCGCGCTGTTCTCCTTTGTAACTACCATTTCGCCGCACTCGTCGCAGTAGAACGCGGGTATCTGATGTCCCCACCAGATCTGACGGGAGATACACCAGTCCTTGATATTTTCCAGCCAGTGGAAGTATATCTTGTCGAAGCGCTCCGGAACGAACTTTGTATCGCCGTTCTTTACAGCCTTTATAGCCGGCTCTGCAAGGGGCTGCATCTTAACGAACCACTGAGTTGATACCTTAGGCTCTACGGTAGTTCCGCAGCGGTAGCAGGTACCTACGTTATGGCTGTACTCCTCTATCTTTACGAGAGCGCCTTCCTTTTCGAGATCCTCAACTATCTTCTTTCTTGCCTCATAGCGGTCCATGCCTGCGTATGCGGGATAATCGTCGTTGATAGTGGCGTCGTCGTTCATTACGTTTATAACGGGCAGATTATGACGGAGACCTACCTCAAAGTCGTTGGGGTCGTGAGCAGGAGTTATCTTAACTACGCCGGTACCGAAATCCATTTCAACGTAGTCATCTGCAACTATCGGTATCTCACGATGTACGATAGGAAGTATCACTGTCTTGCCAACAAGAGCTGTATAGCGCTCGTCCTTTGGATTTACTGCAACAGCTGTATCGCCGAGGAGAGTTTCCGGACGTGTTGTAGCCAGTTCAAGGTAACCGTCGCTGTCCTTTATCTTGTAGCGGAGGTGCCAGAAATGACCAGCCTGATCCTCATATGTTACCTCAGCGTCGGAAAGCGATGTGCGGCACTTGGGGCACCAGTTGATTATACGCTCGCCTCTGTAGATGAGACCTTTTTCGTAGTACTTTATGAATACTTCCTTTACAGCCTTTGAGCAGCCCTCGTCCATAGTAAAGCGCTCACGTGACCAGTCGCAGGAAGAGCCCAGCTTCTTGAGCTGTTCAACGATACGTCCGCCGTACTGCTTCTTCCACTCCCATGCACGCTTCATGAAGCCCTCACGTCCCAGGTCCTCCTTGGTAACGCCTTCCTTGCGCATAGCCTCAACTATCTTTGCCTCTGTAGCGATAGCGGCGTGGTCGGTGCCGGGAAGCCAAAGTGCGCTGTAGCCGCTCATTCTCTTCCAGCGGATAAGGATATCCTGCAGCGTCTCGTCGAGAGCGTGTCCCATGTGGAGCTGTCCTGTTATGTTCGGAGGGGGTATAACTATAGTGTAGGGCGTTTTCTTGGGATCAGCCTCTGCACGGAAGCAGCCCTTGTCGTTCCATGCCGCATAGATACGATCCTCAAAGTCCTTGGGATTATAAGCCTTTGCAAGTTCCTTTGCCATCGTGATCAATTCTCCTTTAGAAATCATTTTTCGGTCATGAGTTGAGAGTTGAAAGCGGAGAGTTGAAAGTTATTGTATCTGTTTCCGCAGATCTATTTAAATATTCCGTCTTTGACGGCACCATAACTCTCAATTCTCAACTCTGAACTCTCAACTTACAATAAAAAAAGTCCGCCAAAGCCGCATTGTCGGCTCAGGGCGAACGATTGTCCGTGTTACCACCTGAATTCGGGAATATGCTCCCGCACTCTGCGAGGTCGCAAAACCTCTTCCCCTGTAACGTGAGGAACACGCCGCATACTACTGAGCCTGAGCCGTTGGCACGCGAAGCTCCGAAGCTACTTCCGCAGGTTCGTCATACTGCCTTTCACCGCCCGGCAGCTCTCTGAAAATCGGGGGTCCTGCGTACTCCTCTTCATCATCGCCTTTGAATACTTTACTATTATACACGATAAAATCCTGTTTGTCAAGACCAAAAAAATTAGTAGTGAACAGAAAGTAGAGAGTAGTAGAGGCGGATATTATCCGCCCGTGTCCCGTAACCGTTATGTATGCCGAAACCATGTGTAGGGAACGGCGCCCCCGCAGTTCCGCGAAACATATTACGTAACAAATGGAACGCCGAGGGCGGCGTTCCCTACTTAGTTCTTAGCTCTTAGTCTTAACAGCTAAAGGCTAAAAAATGCCCGTAAAAAAATCGAATTTCCACTTGCGTTCAGTCCAAAACTATGATATAATGTATGTATCTATGTTTGAAAGGATTTGAAACCATGATAATACTTGACGAACTCAGAGTCGAAATGACCGGCTACCGCAAAGAAATGGCGGAGCTTGCAGACGTCCTGAATATAGAAGCCGCAAAGAAAAGAGTTGCGGAGCTTGGTGACGAGACCGCAAAGGAAGGCTTCTGGGACGACCTTGAAAACTCCCAGAAGGTTCTGAAAGAGCAGAAATCCCTTGAAAGAAAGATCGAGAAGTTCAACAAGCTCAACGACAATCTTGAGGATATCATAACTCTTATCGAGCTTTCCATAGAAGCCGAGGACGAAAGCGATATCGAAGAGATAAAGAACGAGTCTGAGTCCTTCAAGACAAAGCTGGAGGACGAAAAGCTCTCTACCCTGCTCACAGGCGAGTATGACAACGCAAACGCTATCCTCACCTTCCACGCAGGCGCAGGCGGCACCGAGGCTCAGGACTGGGCGGAAATGCTCTACCGTATGTACAACCACTGGGCTGAACGCCACGACTTCAAGGTGGAACTCCTTGACTACCTCGACGGCGACGACGCAGGTATGAAGTCAGCTTCCATACTTATCGAGGGTGACAACGCCTACGGCTATATGAAGTCTGAATCGGGAGTTCACAGACTTGTGCGTATCTCTCCATTTGACGCTTCCGGAAGAAGACACACCTCTTTTGCCGCTCTTGAAGTTATGCCCGAAATAGATGACTCCATCGAGGTGGATATCCGTCCAGAGGACATTGAAATGGAAGTATACCGTTCAAGCGGCGCAGGCGGTCAGAAGGTAAACAAGACCAGCTCTGCCGTACGTCTTATCCATAAGCCCACCGGTATCGTAGTTTCCTGTCAGACACAGCGAAGCCAGTACCAGAACAAGGACTACGCAATGAAGATGCTCCGTTCAAAGCTCATTGAGATCAAGGAGCGTGAACACCTCGAAAAGATCGAGGATATCAAGGGCGTTCAGAACCAGATAGCATGGGGCTCGCAGATACGCTCATATGTATTCATGCCGTACACACTTGTAAAGGATCACCGTACAGGCTTTGAAAACGGTAATATACAGGCTGTTATGGACGGCGACCTTGACGGCTTTATAAATGCTTACCTGAAGTCTCTTTCACACGGAACACTTGAAAAGTAAGCTGAGAGTCAAGAGTGGAGAGTTGAGAGTTTTTTCCTAAAAACAAAGGGAACTTTCGACTGTACAGTCATAAACTAAATATGCATAGTAAACTACAGGGCGGAACACTCCGCCCTTTTTTATATCTTGCCGTAAATGGCAACTCGGCTCTCTGCGCTTTCAGCTAAAAGATACTGGTAAGGCTCGGCGTTTCGCCGCTTTTCAGCATTTCAAGCAGTTCCCTGAGCTCTGCGAGACCGGCTTTCAGCTCTTCGCTGTCATTATCCGCAAGCCTGACTATCCTTGCGCTTATCCTGTCCGCTTCCACCAGCTTGTCGTATTTCAGCAGCACAGAAGCCTTGTCACGGAATCTCTCCCACTTTCTGTTAAGCTCATCTGTTCCGTCTGCAAGTATCTCACACTCACCATTTTCCGCAGCAATGCTCAGTCTGTTGATATCGAAAAGCATTTCATCACAGCGGCGGTTCACCCATGAACTCATAAAAGCGCTTGCGAGCACAAGAAGTAAAAGCACGCCTGCACTGATCCTTACCCTTGTCATTTTTTACCTCCGAGAAACAATATTTGCGGCGTACTTCCCTGCTTGTCCGCCACAAAGCATTTTCCTGAGCTGTCAACGGTCATTATAAAAACGTCCCTCAATTTTATATTGTATGCTCCAAGAAGCATCTCAATGGTACTTCTGCTCAATTTCAAGGACTGCATAGCCTTTCCCACGAAAATCCCGTCCGAGATTATAAGCACCGGCGGATCGGCAATATCCGCAGCTATGCCGGTATCGCTCCGTGTCGGGGTATCCTCGGTCTGCTTTTTCATTACGGAAACGCTGCCTGTTGTTTCGACGATAGCGAACTGCACTTCATCAAGGTCAAATATATCCTTGCTTCTCAGAGCCATGAGCAGGTCGTCCACAGAGAAGCGCAGTTCCCGCATGACATCACGTTCAATACAGCCGTCCCTGATAATTATTTTCGGACTTCCGGAAATAAGTCGCCTGAGCCTGGGAAAGCGAAGGTCAGCCCATGAAACTATGACCTCAAAGCACACAAGGGACAGTATCGGCGTAACACCGACTATAACGGGGATATTGACATCTTCTATGGGAAGAGTGGCTATATTTGATACAAGTATGGTTATCACCAGTTCCGAGGGCTGAAGCTCTCCGAGCTGACGCTTTCCCATTAGTCTCACAGCGAATATTACCAGTAAATAAAGCATTAAAGAACGAATAAGAACAACGCACATGAAAACAGCTCCTTTACGGTTATTCTTCCGCAAAGGAGCTTTATTATACTTTATCAGTCCTTAAATCGTTCATTGTACTCCCGATAAGCCTTTACTATGATCTCGGCGCAGAGCTCGTCTCCGAGCACTCCGCTGTTAAGACAGAGGGAATACTGATCCTTGTCCTGCCAGACTCTGCCGGTATTGACATTATAGAATGTCTCACGCCGCTTGTCAGCCTTCTTCATTATAGACTCAGCCTTGTTCTCACCGACACCGTATTCTGATACCGCACGCTTGACACGGTACGCAGGGTCAGCATAGATATATACATTGAAGCAGCCCTTTTCCTCAAGGATATAGCTGCCGCATCTTCCAACGATAACGAAGCTGTTTTCTTTTTCGGCGATCTCATTGATGATACGGCTTTCCATAAGGAACACCTTATCTGAAAGAGGAAGATTCTCCTCCATAGTTCTTGCAGGGTTTGCTGACAGGAGCAGCGAATAGAGAAAGCTTGTAGGGACATTCTCCTCTGCGTTTTCAAGATATTCGGGAGCAATACCGCATCTTTCGGCTGTCATTTCAAGTATCTGCCTGTTATAGCAATTGATTCCGAGTTTATCCGCAGCGAGCTTGCCGATTATACTGCCGCCGCTTCCGTATTGTCTTTCGATAGTAATTATGTTTTTTTTCATTAGTTGATTACCCCCATGGCAAAATTCTTATTACAAATATTGATATAATAACTATATTTTACATTATATCACATTTTGCACATATTTCAACCTCGTCAACGATAATAATTGTTTAAATAGTTAAAATTCTATGTTTTCACCAATTCAAAGTATTATTAATTGTGCATTATATAAAAAGTCTCCCGTCGGATATTACAACGGGAGACATTCTTTACTTTACTGCTGTTACTGACAGATCGTATCAGTATCAATCAAACGCAGCCCTGAGCCTTCATTGCTTCAGCAACCTTGAGGAAGCCTGCAATGTTAGCGCCTGCCATATAGTTGCCGGGCATACCGTACTCCTTGGAAGCCTCATCGCAAGCCTTGAAGATAGACTTCATGATGCCGTGGAGCTTATTGTCAACTTCTTCAAATGTCCAGCTGAGTCTCTCGCTGTTCTGGCTCATTTCAAGACCTGATGTAGCAACGCCGCCAGCGTTTGCAGCCTTAGCGGGACCATAGAGAACACCGTTTGAAAGGTATGTCTCGATAGCGTCAGGATTTGAAGGCATATTAGCGCCCTCAGCTACAGCGTAACCGCCGTTTGCAACGATAGCCTTAGCAGCGTCACCGTTGATCTCATTCTGTGTAGCGCAAGGAAGAGCGATGTCAAGCTTGATGCTGCCTGCGTTGCACTTGAGTGTCCAAACGCTGCCCTCGTGGTACTCAGCGTTCTTGTGTGAAGTTCTGCCGATGTACTCCTTGATACGGCCGCGCTCAACCTCCTTGATCTGCTTAACGAGATCAAGCTCGATTCCGTCGGGATCGTAGATATAACCGTTTGAATCGGAAAGAGTAACTACCTTAGCGCCGTACTGTGTAGCCTTCTCTGTAGCATATATAGCAACGTTTCCTGAACCAGAGATAACAACTTTCTGATCCTTGAAGCTCTTGCCGTTAGCAGCGAGCATCTCGTTTGTGAAGTAGCAGAGACCATAGCCTGTAGCTTCTGTTCTTGCGAGTGAACCGCCGTATGTAAGACCCTTACCTGTAAGAACGCCAACGAACTCGTTGCGGAGTCTCTTGTACTGACCGAACATGAAGCCGATCTCTCTTCCGCCTGTTCCGATATCGCCTGCGGGAACGTCGCAGTCAGCGCCGATGTGTCTGCAAAGCTCTGTCATGAAGCTCTGGCAGAAACGCATGATCTCAGCGTCGCTCTTGCCCTTGGGGTCGAAGTCGGAACCGCCCTTTGCACCGCCCATAGGAAGTGTTGTAAGGCTGTTCTTGAATACCTGCTCAAAACCGAGGAACTTGATGATTCCGAGGTATACTGAGGGGTGAAGTCTGATACCGCCCTTGTAAGGTCCGATAGCAGAGTTGAACTGTATTCTGAAACCTCTGTTTACCTGTACCTTGCCGTTGTCATCGACCCAGGGTACACGGAACATAACCTGTCTCTCAGGCTCAACGATTCTCTCGAAAACGCCTGCATCGATAAGATCCTGTCTCTTTTCAGCAACAGGCTGAAGTGTTTCAAGAACTTCTGTAACAGCCTGGATGAACTCAGGCTCGCCGGGATTTCTCTTCTTAACTGTTTCTAATAAATCGATAAGATACTGATTTTTTAACGCCATTGTTAAAAAACCTCCTTTGTTAAATTCTGCATTGACCGCAGTACAATATTGATTATAGCACTACTGTGCTGATTTTGCAATACTTTATTGCTGTGAATTTGCAAATTTCTTCGTTTTAATCCCCAACGCACAAATTTAAAGCATAAGTTTGTGCATACTGTCTATATTTTTTTCAACAATCTCCCCTCCATGTCCCGGCTGTTCCACACTGTTTTTGGTAATGCAAGCAGTTTTTTTGGAATTTATATTGATTTTTTATTGATTGTATTGTATAATATTCATAACGGCATAACCGTATAATGAGAGGGAATCATTATATAAGGAGACCAGTATGATGTTAAAAGCGATATGCTCATCAAAGGAGCTCACAGGAAACAGCTACTATGACTGCGTAAAAGATATAATAGACTGTCAGCAGCTGCAGGAGCTCAAAGCCATCACACACCATGTCTCTACCACTCGTTTTCAGCATTGTCTCAATGTTTCATACTACAGCTACATAGTCTGCAGAAGATTCAGCCTTAACGCCCGTTCAGCCGCAAGGGCCGGACTTCTCCACGACCTTTTCTACTATGACCGCAGAGAGTACAACTCCACAAAGTCCAGGGGGCAGGCTTCCCACAGCAGGAAGCATTCAATGGAGGCCTGCGCGAACGCTGCGGAGGTGACCGATATCACAATGCTCGAACGGGACATGATAGAAAAGCATATGTGGCCCGCCACAAGACCGATGCCGAAATACAAGGAGACATACATAATCACTATTATAGACAAATACTGCGCTGTCCTTGAGTTCTGCGTGCCAAAGGTACAAAGGATAGTACGAGGGAAAGCACAGTAACATATATTTAACGGAGGTACCCCAACAATGAAGATTGAAACCAAATGCCTGCACGCAGGCTACACCCCAAAGAATACCGAGCCGAGAGTAGTCCCTATCGTACAGAGCACTACTTACGTCTATGATTCAACAGACGATGTTGCGGCTGTATTCGATGATCCTACCAAGAGCCTTATCTATTCACGCTTTGAGAACCCCACAGTTATGGCGGTTGAGGAAAAGATCAACGCCCTCGAAGGCGGTATCGGAGCCATGTGTACTTCCAGCGGCCAGGCAGCTTCTCTTCTCTCTCTCCTGAATATCCTGAAGGCAGGAGACAGCTTCATTTCCGCAGCTACTATCTACGGAGGCACTGTCAACCTCTTTGCGTATACCCTCAAAAAGCTGGGTATCGAGTGCATATTCGTTGACGCAGACGCTCCCGAAGAGGAGATACAGGCAGCTTTCAAGCCCAATACAAAGGCTGTTTTCGGCGAGACCCTCGCCAATCCCGCACTGGCTGTATTCGATATCGAGAAGTTCGCAAATATCGCTCACAAGAACGGTGTTCCGCTCATCATCGACAACACCTTCCCCACCCCTATACTCTGCAGACCCTTCGAGCACGGAGCTGATATAATCGTTCACTCCACAACAAAGTATATGGACGGCCATGCCGTACAGGGCGGCGGAGTTATCGTTGACTCAGGCAATTTCGACTGGACAAACGGCAAGTTCCCGGAATTCACAGAGCCCGACGAGAGCTATCACGGAACGGTATATACAAAGACATACGGCAAGGCAGCCTATATCATAAAGGCAAGGATGCAGCTCATGAGAGACTTCGGCTGCTATCCTTCAGCACAGTCCGCATTCTACCTTAATCTCGGTCTTGAAACGCTCCATATCCGTATGAAGCAGTACTGCGAGAACGCAATGAAGGTAGCCGAGTATCTCGAATCCAGCGAAAAGGTTGAATCCGTAAACTACCCCGGACTCGCAAGCAATAAGTATCACGAGCTCGCAAAGAAGTATCTCCCCGACGGTACAAGCGGAGTTATATCCTTCATTATCAAAGGCGGCAGAAATACAGCCATTAAATTCATGGATTCTCTCAAGCTTGCTTCAAACGAAGTTCACGTTGCGGATATCCGTACCTGTGTACTCCACCCCGCAAGCGCGACCCACCGTCAGCTCACAGACGAACAGCTCGTTGCCTGCGGAATAAACGGAGGACTTATCCGTTTCTCAGTAGGTCTTGAAAATGTTGACGACATAATCGACGATCTCAAACAGGCATTCGCAGCTATCTAAATACACTAAACAACTTTACAAACTGAGGTATCAATTATGAAAACGATCGTAGTATATTCTTCACAAACAGGTTTCACTCAGAAATATGCCGAATGGCTCGCAAAAGAACTCAACGCAGACACAATGACAATAAAGGAAGCTTTCAAGAAGGACGACAGCTTCTTTGATCAGTACGACGCCGTGATCTACGGCGGCTGGGTATCAGTTGAAAAAATACACAAGGCTGACTGGTTCACCAAGCACATCGCTGCATGGAAGAACAAGAAGCTCGCTATATTCGGAGTGGGTTCAAGTCCGGCGGGTTATTCCGGCGTACAGGCACTTTTGGACAGATCTCTTACCGCCGAGCAGAAAAAGTACGCAAAGGCATTTTACTGCGAGGGCGGATTTGCATATGAAAAAATGTCACTTGGCACAAGAATGCTGATGAAGGCATACGTGGCAATGCTCAAAAACAAGAAAGGCAATACTAAAGAGGAGACCGAAAGGGCTGAATATATCTCCCACTCCTTTGACAGCACAGATCCCAAATACATCAAGCCCATAGTGGCATATATAAACGGATAAAATCAAAAGCCGGCGAATTAAGGACATTACTTAAATAAAAATATTAAGCCATAGTATTTCTGATCTATCGTCAGAGGTACTATGGCTTTTATATTGACAATGCAGCGGTGTTGTGCTAAAATCATTACTAACATAAACCAAATCAGAATTTAGAGGTGTATTATGATATTTGAAAAAGCAAATACAGAGGATATAGCAGATTTAGTTGCGTTAAGAATCGCTTATTTATCAGAGGATTACGGTGAGATACCACAGGACAAAACAGCATTGATCGCGGATAAGCTCCCTGACTATTTTCAAAAGCACCTCGATCATGATCTGTTTGCATTTGTATGCAGAAATGAAAATACCATTGCAGGCTGCTGCTTTCTATATATATCAGAAAAGCCTTCCAATCCTACTTTTATCAACGGGAAAACAGGTGCGGTTCTGAATGTATATACCAAGCCGCAGTTCCGGAAACGAGGGATCGCGGGAGAGCTTATGAAATTACTTCTTGCAGAAGCCCAGGATCATAGTCTGGACTATGTGGAACTGAAAGCGACAGACGCAGGATATCCCCTTTACAGATCGTTGGGCTTTGAAGATGTCGTTTCAAAATATCATGACATGAAATACATCATTGATAGCCGTAATAACTTCTGATTTAACTGAACAGGAAAAATACGATGCCCCGAAGTGCATTAAAACGCTTCGGGGCAAAACTTCTGTATGGATATCCGTCATGTACACCGGCTCTTTTATTATACGATACATAAAAAGCTGACTTTGCGAAGGTGGCTGAACGTCACTTGCGTTTACGCTCCGGGAATTTACTGTAATAGCGGTCCTTGTCGGCGTACATTCTTTCATCGGCAGTACGCATCGCAAAACGTATATCGCCGCCCTTGTCATCATAATAGCCGCCTATGGCAAAGCTGATATTGTCAGGATCTTCCGAATCCTTTCTGAGCTTTTCAATACGTTCCTCTATGACGTCCTCCGGTACATTAACGGCGATAATCATGAATTCGTCGCCGCCTGCACGGTAGATATCACTGTCGTAGAACATCTCACTGAGCTTTGAAGCCGCATTTTTCAGGAGCCTGTCGCCTGCTCCGTGACCTTCCGTATCGTTCATTATCTTCAGACCGTTCAGGTCGGCGAAAACAACACTGTATGACCTCGGCATAGGGTCTGTACCTGCAATATACCTGTCTACCCTGTTGTTCATAGCGTTACGGTTATATATACCTGTCAGCAGGTCTATGGAGCTCATTATCTCCAGACGTTTCAGGAGCTGATAGTTGGCTATCTCAGACGCGATGAAATATGTGGTGAGTTCAAGAGTTTCCTTTATTTTTGAGGCTTTTGACTCGTCGAAATTGATCGCCCAGATATATCCGAGTGTTTCGCCGTTATAATTCAGCGGGAAAAGCACGAGACTTGTAACGTCTGCGTCTGCGAGCGACTGATGCCACAGCGGATTGCGTGATTTGAGTATATCCATATCCTGACTGTCCTGAAGAATAAGACAGTTGCTGCCGGCGATAGTATCGTTCCATGTTTTTACTACTTCAAAGAAAGATTTGTCCGATTCATAATTGTCTATAGAGTTTCTTGCGTCGTCAGGAGTGGATTCCGCAAGCACCGAACAGGTGCCTTCCTTGAAATCGGTGAGCAGCAATGCACATTTCTGAGCGCCGCTGAGCTTGCAGATATCTTTAATAACGTCATTTATAGCCTGTTTAAAATCATTGCTTCCGCGGAGCTTTATACAGGTCTCAAGTACGCTTGAAGCAGTTGACGCGGAAACGTGTGTCATTATCTCGGTGTCCGCTTCCATAGTTATATCCAGAGTATATGAACAGTAGCCTATATTGGGATCGTCTGACTCCACCGGCATGATGTACTGATTGAGCCAGCAGGCAAAGCGTTCCGGTCTGAGGTAGGTATGAATAGGCTTTTTTTCAAAAGCGCAGCGGTAGCAGGTCTGCTCAAAATTCAGATCCTTTGGGATATACTTTTCATAAGGAGAATTCGGAACAAATTTATTGTTGAGCATATGAGCAGAAGCGCCGTTGAAGGGATTCTCTATAGAGTCGATATATGGCTTGTTACCTGCAACGATACGTATATTTCCATAACCGCCGTTAGGGAACTTTTCTACGGAGATAATGCAAGTGGTAAGTTCAAAGCCGTTTACAAAATCCTGATAGTTCATGGCAACTCCTTTCAGCCATAGTGAATTAACGCAGAAGAGATGTACCGGAACGGCACATACTGAAATATGGCATATTATTTCTGCATTTATATTATATCATATAATTTTTGCGATGTCCAGTGAATTTTATGTTAATAATGCAAGAAGCTCCCTCGTCTGTGAGGGAGCTTAAATAATATATTTTATTTATTTGCGCTTGCGTTCGGGGAATTTAGCATAGTAACGCTCCTTGTCCGCATACATTCTTTCATCTGCGGTACGCATTGCTACACGGATATCCTCTCCCTTGTCATCGAAGAATGTTCCGAGGGCGAAGCTGATACTGTCCGGATCTTCCGATTCCTTTCTCAGCCTTTCCACGCGGTCTGTGATGAGCTGTTCAGGCATATCGACAGCGATTATCATGAATTCGTCTCCGCCTGCGCGGTATATCTCACATTCAGGGAATACCTCCATGAGCTTCAGAGCTGCGTTTTTCAGCAGAGTATCACCTGCGATATGTCCGTTGTTATCGTTTGCCTGCTTCAGACCGTTGAGATCGGCAAATACAACACTGTAGCAGTTCGGCTTGGGATCCTGCTCGGAAACGAAGCGTATGATACGGTTATTCATGGCGTTACGGTTATAGGTGCCGGTGAGCTGATCTACCGAGCTCATTATCTCAAGCTTGTTGAAGAGCTGATAGTTCGATATCTCGGAAGCGAGGAAGAAGGAGGTTATCTCAAGTATCTCCTTGATCTTCATGGTATTGTTGACATCAAAGTTTATTGCCCATATATAACCGAGAAGTATATCATTATACTCCAGCGGGAACAATACGAGGCTGTCTATGTCCGCTCCCTGCATCGACTCGAACCATACAGGATTGCGCTCCTGCAGTACGCCCATATCATACTTATCCTTGATGATGAGGCAGGTACTTCCCGCGATGGTCCCCTTCCAGGTTTCTACTATATCATAGAAGTTATCGAAGCATTTTTCGATATAATCTTCCATAGGTATAACGTGTACCTCCGGAGCGGAAGACTGACAGAGCACTGAGCATCTGCGCTCCTGCTCGTCTGTAAGCAGTATACAGCTGAGCTTTGCGCCGCAGATAGAACGGATGTCATCTATTACCTCTTCCATGGTATTCTTGAAATTCTTTGTTCCTCTGAGCTTGATACAGGTCTCAAGGACAGCAGAAGAAGTCTCTGCGGAAAGATTGGACATCATTCCCGAATCAGCCTTTATGGTTACCTGCTGCGAATATGAGCAGTAAAACTTGTTAGGTTCATCAGATTCAAGGGGCATAAAATACATATCCAGCCAGAATGAATATCTGTCGGGATGGATATACTCATGAGAAGGCTTTTTCAGGACGGCACAGCGGTAGCATTTGTCCTCAAAATTGAGATCTTTCGGGATATAGTTTTCATAGGGTGAGTCGGGAATGAACTTATTGCTGACCATCTGATTTGCGATCATGTTATTCTTGGTATCTTCAATAGAAGCAACATAAGCTCTGTTTCCCGCAACAAGACGGATGTTTCCGTAATGACCGTTAGGTAATTTTTCTATTGAGATTATACACGTCATATTTGAGAATGTATCTACAAATGCTTGAAAATCCATAAAAAGACTCCTTCCATAGACGAGTTTTTAACACGCCTTTACTCCTGTTATATTATATCATAAATTTATATAAATGTCCAGTTAATTTTATGTGAATGCAATAAAGATGAATGATTTCCGAAAGGGAGGAAAACACATTTGAGCATTTTATTTGCAATTTTATGTTAATATATTTTTCTGTATTCTTGCCTGTATTTTATCATATTAGGCAAATATTTATTAAAATATAAAAACTTTATTACAAATGCACAATTAACAGTTTCAAATTTTGTAATAAAAATAAATTGAACCATTCCGTCCGATGTGATAAAATTAGAGTAGAATTTATGTTGAAAATTTCAGAAAAAGGAGGGAAATTCTATGGACCCGGTTTTTATTGTCATGGGCGTCGTTTTGCTGGTCGCAGTTGCTGCAATAGTCTTTTTTACCACCAGGCATAAACAGCAGGCTGACGCCACTTATTATCAGGAGCAGATAAGAAGAGGAGAGGAACGTCAGAAGCAGCTTGCCGAGCAGGAGCGCCAGAAGCGCATGATGCAGCGTGAACGTGCAAGCAGACAGTAGTAAGCGGTCTTGATATCTGTTCTGTGCCGGGGCGAAAGCCCCGGATTTTTTGGTCTGTTCCGTCTTTCGCTTTTATTTTGCCGCACAATTCAAAAAGCCGGCTTCCTTAATGGAAACCGGCTTGTCTTTTGATTTACTTCTTTTCTACAGCGTTCCTTATATCGCCTGCAAGGTCGCCGCTACATCTGAACCATTCGATATTATGGCCGCTCTTTACTTCGTCCATATTGATACAGATCTTTCTGTCGCCCTCAGTACGGAACCTGTATTTCGCACATGAAACCACTGTATCGCTTCCGCTGACGATATTTATGATATAGTAGCCTCTTGTGCTGTTGCACATAATGATGACATGGTCATATGTCCTGTCGCTCTTTGCAGTTATCTTTGGATTTCCGCCGAGCTTGTAGCACTTGGCAATATCTGCGCCTGTCTTCTGTGAGGGTATCTCGCTCTCATTCGTTATCTTGGTATATTTGCGTGAATTCAGAAGATTTATAGCGCCTGCTGTGTTCTTTTCTACCTTGAACGCTCCATAGTTCGGTATCTCGAATGAGCCGAAGGAATCGCCTGCGTCCTCCGGATAAAGCGTCATGTTTTCAGGATGATAATACGGCGACATATTGAAATAAAGCTCTGAATCATCAAGGATCGAGAAATCGTCCTCGCTTACGACCATTCCCATACCGAGGATATCGGAAATATTTGACTCCATATAGTTATAGTCGATCGCATAGTTTGTTATTTCAGGAGATATGAGCTTGATCGTGTTCGAGCTGCCTGACGGCTCGTACTCATATGCTGAGTGGATATAAGTGAGGCTCGATGTATCCTTTCTAAGCGAGATGAAGTCTATCTCATCGCCTTTCTTTGCCATGAACTGGATAAACTGATCGTTTGCGAGCCATGGCGGAACATCTCCGGACACGTTTTTCGGCTTCCATTCGCATCTGTTGAAGAATTCAGCAAGTCTGATACGCTTTTCATCGCTGTAATTCTTTCCGTAGCTGAAGCTGTAGTTCTGACTTCCTGCGGAGAATGTGAGCAATTCGCTTTCGCTGCCGCCATAGGAATAATCACCGTTATATCCGGCGTCATAGAAATCTCCGAAGGGAGCTGCATTATCGCGAGTTTCATCAGTTGTATCTTCAGTCGTTGCGGTTTCTGTTGTGGAAGCTTCTGTTGTAGTAGCTTCGGCAGTTGTAGTTTCTTCAGGCTCTTCCGTAGTTTCCTCGTCAGCGGTAGTATCCTCGGAAGTAACCTCTTCATTTCCGGTATCCGAGGCAGCTGGTTCAGTAGTGCCTTCTGTACCGTTATTTGATGATCCGCTGCAGGATGAGCAGCAGAAAACTGCTGTAAAAACAGCAAGGAGCAAAGCAGTAATTTTTTTCATATTACTTCACCATCCCAACATAGTGTATTATTGTAAAGTAATTATATCATATATTATGTTGAAATTCAAGGTATATTTTGTTAACAAAGAACGCCGCCTTTTGTGAAAAAGGCGGCAAGAAGTTTAATTATTATGAAAGGACAGCTGATATTTTCTGTACTATATCAGGATCGCTGCAAAAATAGATAAGGCTTTCTTCCAGGAAAGCATAAGGCACTCCTGAGTATGACTCATAGTATTTGCCGTTACTTTCGGTAAATCTTACCGAGCTGAACATTGCGAACGGCTGCTCGTTATAGGCAATTATCATAGAGAGATAACTGTCGGTGGTCTTAGCGGTGAACTGAACACTGTTTTCATTCGGTACCATGGGATATTTGTCTGATTCCTCGCAGCGTCTCCATTCACATTCACTGAGGATAGCTGCTATTTCCTTAGCCTGTTCATCTGAGAGACTGTTGTTGTACAGTATCTCCGCCATGTTGCTCATGCCTTCGCTGCCGTCAGGGCGTGTGCAGATCGCGGCTATATCCATTTGTGTATAATCCTGATTCTGTCCATCTACACAATATCCCCAGTTATTCTCGGTGAAGAAGCGTTCGTCGGTAAAGCTTATGTCCGATGCAGGAGTATAAGCTGTCGTCTCCTCGGTCTCTTCTGTGTCATCTGCAAGAATATCCTCAATAGTTGATGTGAAGAGGTCATAGTCTACCTTCCAGCCCTCAACTGATATTTTATCATCCGTCATAACGAGCTGTCCGTATTTTTCCGCGTAATGGAAATGGGTGTAATTAATTATACCTGTTCCGTCTTTCAGAGTGTAAAAGCCCAGATACCTTACCTCATCGTCGCTCTGCCAGCAGAAGCAGTATTTACAGTCACTTTCTTCTTCGTTAAAGAATTTGAATGACGAGTATTTTGACAAGGATTCAGGAGTAATTTTTGAATCGTCAACAGCTGACAAACTGTCCTGCGGCTCAAATGTTACAGTTGCTATTGAGCCGATATAGGGGGTCCCGTCTTCATCGTTAAACTCAAACTGAGAATCGCTGTAATCATAATTATTGAAGAACTCCGCAAGCTTTTCGCGCTTGTCGGCGCTTATTTCCTTTCCGCCCACAAGCCCGAAATAGCTCTTTATTTCTTCTGTTTCGTCGATGAGTACCTGAGACAAAGTGTCATTCTGTATCCTGTTGATTATATCCTGCCTGCCTTCATCACTGAGATCGCAGAGCTGATATTCCAGCTCGGCAAAATCGCCGAATGGTGCGATCTTTTTCTGATCCTGCTGAGCTGTGTCCTCCGCTCCGGCGTCTGACGCAACATTGGCTGCGCTCCTGAAACGCTTCATTGCAAAGGCTCCGCCTGTAATGCCGCCTGCTATCAGGACTGCCGCGGCGGCTGTGCTGACTATCCTCTGCCATACCGGTCTTTTATATACTTCAACGCCACTGACGGTATTCTCACCATCCTCAGGGAGCTCGCTGAAATGCTTATTGAACTTTCCTTCGCTCATACTGAATATTCTCTCCTTTTCACTTTCATCAGCGGGAGGAAATTCCGAAGCCAGTCTGTCAATTACGCTCTGCCCGGTATCTTCAAGTACATCGAACTCTTTTTTTAAATTCATGACATCACCTTCCTTCGCCGATATCCGTGAGCAGCTTTTTCAGCTTGTCCATTGCGCGGCTTGTCCTTTTCCGCACCGCGGCAGGCTTCATACCCACCATACCGGCTATATCCGCGGAATTCCTTCCGTAGTAGTATTTCTGTATTATTATCGTGCTGTCGGGTTCACCGAGGGACCTTACCGCGTCAAGGAGAGCATGACCTGTTTCCGCTCTTTCGGCAAGCTCGTCAACTCTTTCGTCAGAGGAGAGCTGCATAGCCTCGTCACCGTCGATAGACAGAGTATCGGCTTTCTTTGAGCACAGCCTGCGGAACATATCTATACTGCGCCGTTTGGCGATAAATGCTATAAAGCCCTTTATATCGCCGCTGTATGCGCTGTTCGAGTTGTATTTTATAAATACATCCGAGAAAACGTCGCTGACGCATTCGTCGATATCCTCCCTTGAAGCGCAGCTTCTCAGGCGATTGAAGACTATCGTATAGACATAGCTGTAGTATTCGTTGAAAACAAGCCTGTGGGCTGTCTGCGGAGAGCTTTTCAGGAGCTCCCTTACCTGCTGGTCGGTCATTTTATTCCTCCATGATACCGCGCAGCACTGCTGCGAAGCATTCAAATGCATTTGTCACGCTCTGTTATATATACTCGGAAGTGAAATAGGAACTGTGACTATGATAGCATATTTTTCGGACAAATTCAAGAATAAATACATACTGCCGTATCTTCCGCGCAAACGAAAGACTGTATCATTTTATGAAAATAGTATGATTTTTGATATATAACATATATAATTGCTTGTATAATAAATAATGTTGTGCTATAATTTTTAGGAATTATGAATCAGCTTACAGGAGGATATTAAAATGAACATAGGATTTATCGGCGCGGGAAAGGTCGGCTTTTCCCTCGGCAGATATTTTGCCGAAAACGGGATACCACTGTCCGGTTATTACAGCCTTCATGTGCAGTCTGCCGCCGAGGCTGCAAAATTCACTGGCAGCGAGGTATATTATGAGCTTGCAGATATAGTCAGGGACAGCGGCGTTATCTTCATAACGGTGCCTGACACTTCTGTGGCGGAGGTCTATGAGAGCATAAAGGAAATGGGGATAGAGGGAAAATGTATCTGTCACTGCAGCGGAGCAATGTCCGCGGAAGAGACATTTCCTGATATCAGCGAATACGGCGCAAGCGGCTATTCCATACATCCCCTGTTCCCCATAAGCAGCAAGTATGAGTCCTTCAAGGAGCTGCAGAGCGCTTTCTTCTGCATAGAGGGAAGCGAAGAGCATCTCGGCGACTGGGAAAAGCTTTTCGGAAGGCTCGGAAACGATATCAGGATTATTCCGGGCAGTATGAAGAGCGAATACCACGCAGCCTGTGCCATATCAAGCAATCTGGTATGCGCTCTTGCGGCAAAGAGCCTTTCACTCATGAAAAAATGCGGATTTTCAGAGACTGAGGCACTCAAAGCCTTTGAGCCGCTGATAATGAGCAATATCAGGCGTATACTGGCAGTAGGTCCGCAGGAGGCACTGACCGGCCCTGTGGAAAGAAACGACATTGAGACCGTCGCAAGGCATATACAGTGCATGGATAATGATACCGACAGGGAAATGTACCGGGCGGTTTCAAGGAAGCTGGTCGAAATAGCTCAGTATAAGCACCCTGAAAATGATTATTCTGAAATGAAAAAGCTTTTGAAATAACAGTAAGTCCGGAAGCGGTGACATTTTATCGCTCCCGGACTTTTTCTGTATCATTACATCAGTAATCCATGCTTTTCATAATCGGCAACTCTGATTATTTCGTTTCTTTCGCCCACAAAGACTACCTTCGGGCGGTGAGCCTTTATTTCTGCCGGTGTAATCGCCGCGTAGGACATGATTATCACCGGGTCGCCCTTCTGTCCGGAGCGTGCCGCCGCTCCGTTGAGGCATATAACTCCGCTGCCGCGCCTGCCTGCTATAACGTAGGTCTCTATACGGCTGCCGTTGTTTACATTGACTATATGTACGTGTTCATATTCGTAAAGTCCTGCGGCTTCCATGAGCTCTTCGTCTATAGTGACGCTGCCGACGTAATTCAGTTCAGCCTGAGTTATAACAGCGCGGTGTATCTTGCTTTTGAGTATTGATATTTCCATTGCAGCCTCCTCATACGTCCTCTGTGAAGAAATTGTCTATAAGGCGTGTACTGCCGATATATACCGCTATGGCGCAGAGCGCGGGACGGTCGAGAGTGCTTATCTGCTGCATCGTATCGCAGTCAACTATTTTTACGTAGTCGGTACGGGCAAGGGGCTCGGCATCTATATGCTTTTTCATGGCGGAGATTATGACCGAGCAGTTTTTCTCCCCTTTTCTGACCATATCCGCTCCGAGAGCTATTGCCTGTGAGAGCACGGGAGCAGCCTTCCTTTCGGCTTCACTGAGATAGGTGTTCCTTGAGCTCCTCGCAAGTCCGTCGGCTTCGCGGACTATGGGACAGCCGATTATCTCTATATCCATATTCAGGTCATCTGCCAGGTGCCTGATAACAGCAAGCTGCTGTGCGTCCTTTTTACCGAAGTAGGCACGGTCAGGCTGTACTATATTGAACAGCTTCGATACCACGGTGCATACTCCCCGGAAGTGTACGGGACGGCTAAGACCGCAGAGCTCCTCTGTGAGAACAGTCATATCAACAAAGGAAGAGAAGCCTTTATGATACATTTCCTCAGGCTCAGGAGCGAATATGATATCGCCGCCGTGAGCTTCAACGAGCTGTGCGTCATGTTCAATATCACGTGGATAGCTTTCAAGATCCTCCGCCGGACCGAACTGCATGGGATTTACGAAATCCGATACCACTGTCCTGTCATTGTCCCTGTGTGAAGCATCGATAAGGCTTGCGTGTCCCTCGTGGAGATAGCCCATTGTAGGGACAAGCCCTACGGTAAGTCCCTGAGCTCTCCATTCCTTTACCTGTCTGCGCACTTCATCTATAGTTTTTACTATCCTCATATCAGCCACACTCCTTCATAAGCTGTTCTATCACATCTTCTTCCGCGGAGTAGGTATGCTCCTCCGAGGGAAAAGCTCCCGACTTCGTTTCAGAGATGTATTCCGAAATGCCTTTGCGCATGAGGGCTCCCGCATCTGCAAAGCGCTTTACGAATTTTGGCGTGTGACCTGTTGACAGTCCGAGCATATCCTGATATACCAGCACCTGTCCGTCGCAGCCGCTGCCAGCGCCGATACCGATAGTCGGGATAACAAGCTTTTGTGTGATTATCTCCGCAAGCTTTGAGGGGATACCCTCAAGCACAACCGCGCAGGCGCCTGCCTCCTGTATTTCCAGAGCGTCGTTTATGAGCTTCCTTGCTTTGTCAAGGCTTCTGCCCTGTACCCTGAAGCCGCCGAAAGCGTTTACCGACTGCGGTGTAAGTCCGAGGTGAGCAACAACAGGTATTGAAGCGTTTACGATCGCCCGTATCTGCTGACATACCTCAGCGCCGCCCTCCAGCTTTACAGCGTTCGCGCCGCCCTCCTTTACAAGTCTGCCGGCGTTGATGACGGCGTCCCGGACGTCTGTCTGGTAGGACATGAATGGCATATCGGCTACGATAAAGGCGTTTCTTGCTCCCCGTGATACTGCGGCGGTATGATGTATCATATCCTCCATAGTGACGGGAAGCGTGTTCTCATAGCCAAGCATCACCATACCGAGGGAATCCCCGACGAGTATGGCGTTGACGCCGCATTCGTCCATGATAGCGGCTGTGGTCGAGTCATAGGCAGTAAGCATCGTGATCCTGTCGCCCGATTGCTTCTGCTCAAGCAGAGTTGAGACCGTGTTTTTCATATTCAGTTTTCTCCTTAAAAGATGTTACCTTTCTGAAAGCTCAGATAAGATACATTGATATTATATCAGCAGAATATGAATAATATGTTAACGGGCAGGAGTTTTTCGGATATGCTTTGAAATTTCATATACTAATACAAATGCCTCCCGCAAGGGAGGCATTTTTTTGTGATATACTGTCTATCAAGCCTGATCCGGTATGATAATAGCTCCGTTGAGGCTGAGGTTGCGCAGGAATATAAGTCTTGCCTGACCGATACATTCCGGCTTCACCATGTAATAGAGGTAGTGTTCCATAAGATTGAACATATCAAAGGTCCTGCCCTCTATCTTGAACTGGTTGAAGCCCATGGGAACATACTTGTTCCATATATCATCAGGAGTTATGTGTGTGCTGAGAGACTGTATGTCATAAAGGCTCCTGTGCTCACACTTACATTCAAATACAGCCTTTGCCTCCGGGTGCTCCTTTGCGAACCTGTCAGAATCAAAGGGAGCATTGGGGTATTTCCTTACGTGGTTGGCATAGGCTATCTGCTCGGTGCCTATTGTCTGATAGTGGAGAGAACGGTTCACGCAGCCGGGATTGCAGCAGGCGTTTACAAGTATCTCGCACTTTTCCTTGTTGGGTATCTTTTCGAGGATATCGAACTTGTTGTTGAGGTCGTAATCGAGGACAACTATATGGTAATCCTTTTCGACTTCCTTGTAAAGAGTTTCCGGGTCGGTTATTCTTTTGCAGGTGGAGCTTGTGAGCTTGAAGCCGGGATAGTTCTTTCTTATGTAGTCCTCAAGTATGGGAGATACCACGATACATTCATTCATTCCGTTGTCGGCGATGTGCATTACCATATTGCAGAATTCATCGCTGAGATGCTTCTTTTCGAGCATGGGGTTGGTGAAGGTAAAGCGGAGTGGTATGCCCTTGCTGTTGAAATGCTTGGTAACTCCCCTGACAAAGTCCTTCTGGCACATACCGTGCATAACCCGTCCGCCGTTCCAGAGTGAAGGCGGGAATATGCCATATATTGACGCTATCTCAACTCCCTCGCGGAAGAGTTCGGGGCTGTTTTCGAGCATAGAGAGAAATACGACGTTGAATTTAAAAAGCCTTGCAAAATCAGGCAGATGGAACCTTACTTTCATTGGTTGTCCTCCTTAATACTTGCCATATATCACGGCAGAAATAATAAGCATATTAATTATATCATAGTTTTTCAGAAATAGCAAGGCACGCGGAGAAAAAGCAGCCGTTTTTTAGTTGTATACAGCTCCTGAAATAAAAAAAGACGCCGCAAAAATAAATTCTGCGGCGTGTCCTTTTATCATGTTAGATCTTGATTATCCGCGCTTTTACCGAGATGTGCAGATATCAAGCGGGTAAAAGGGGTAAAAGAGGATAAGGGGATTGGGATTGGATTGTGAAGTGACCTGCCCTTCGGGGAATACCTTTGCAGGCAAGGGCAAATCATATATGAATCAGTTTTTCAACTGTTCATTTAATTATTCAGCAGCCTCAGCTGTCTGAGCACCAGGTATATTGAAAGCACCTGCTGCGATTGCTGCGCTGAGTTCGTCCTGACCTATCTTGATGTGAGTCGGTCCCTTGGGCGGCTCAGGCTTAGCAAGCTCCTCGTGTACAGGAGGAACGGGCGGCTCAAGCTTCTCAGCATTCTCGTCCTCTACAGGAGGAACGGGAGGTGTAGGAGGCTCAGGCTTCTCAGCGTTCTCGTCCTCTACAGGCGGAACAGGAGGAGTCGGAGGCTCCGGAGCAACGTGCTTGAAGTGTACGTCAGCGTGGATATCCTTAGCATTAAGGATCTGCTCCTTAACTTCGTCATCTATGAAATCGATCTTGTCCATATCGATCATGCCACGAATCTCAGCAAAGAGGTCTGTAAGATCAATGTGAACAGGTCCGAGAGGCTTAGCGGGCTTCTCAGCTTCCTCAGACTCAGCGTCCTCAGATGCCTCTGTAGCGTCCTCTGCGTCCTCAGCTTCCTCAGCTACAGGAGGAACAGGAGGAACGGGCTTCTCATTTGCATGGAAGTGAATATCAACTTTCTCGATCTGATCCCAGTTCTCGATGATTGTATCGTTGAGGATCTCTAAATCTGTAGCCTCGATGAAGCTGCGGATCTGCTCAAGAATATCTGTTACATCAACAATAACAGGAGGAACGGGAGCTGTAGGAGCTTCAACCTCTTCCTCAGCAACAGCCTCTTCAGCATCTGTTGTTTCTTCTTCAACAACTGCTTCCTCAACTACTGCTTCCTCAGCTACTGTCTCTTCAGCAACAGTTGTCTCTTCTTCAACAACTGCTTCTTCAGCAGCATCTTCTGCTGTCTCTTCAGCAGCATCGTTTGTAGCGATAAAGATGAGTTCTTCAGCTTCTTCAGCAACTTCTTCGATAGCTGTTGATACAACAGATTCAGTAGTTGCTTCTTCGTTTGCCTCAGCTGCGAAAGCGCTGATGCTTGTTGCTGATGCCATAACTGACATTGCAGCGATTGCAGCGAGAACACGGTTCTTGTTTCTCATTTGAATTACTCCTTTAAATTATATTTCTCCTTTTGGAGATATAAGCTTTATTTGCTTTACATAAACAGGATACGAAAAGGGATTTTAAAAAGCGGGGTAATTATGAATTTTTTTTGAAAAAAATGAGATATTTTTTTGAATTGCCCGTATAAGGCTTAAAACAGAAGAAAGGCACTGCTGAGCAGTGCCTTTCTTCTTATCGAAATTCATGTTTTCTAAGGGAAGGGGGGGATTAAAGGGATGGTTGCTCAGGGGGCAGGTGCTTTTACCTTAGGTGCAGCTTCTGGTGCCGGGGCTTTTGTTCCGGTTTTTGGTGCTGTATTATTTGGTTGCAAAGCTAATACCCTGACTCTGACCGACGCCGCTTCCTGTACCTGCAGATGTTCTGTTTTTTCGTCTGCTGTTTCAGGACCCGGAGCTGTTGTCGATATTTTCAGAGTATAGCTTTCCTGTTCCGGAGCAGGTGCTGCTGCTTTCGGAACTTCCGGTTCAGGCAATAAGCTGTTTACTCCCTGTCCGGGAAGTGTCTCCCGGGGTTCTTCTATATTTATATCCGCAGCCGCTGCAGGAGGGGCAGGCGCGGTAAGAAGCGTATTGGCATCTGCAGCCTCATAGGGTGCAGACATATAAGATGTCTTTTTGGGTGCCGGAGGCTGAGGAGCGTTTGGCTCAGCGGGCTTTGGCGGATCAGCCTTGTCATTTGGCTTGACTGTATTTTTTCCGTCATCAGCCGGCTTTACCGGATCATTTCCGTGAACGGAAGGCGCTGCCGGAGGAGATGATTCTCCTGGAGGAACCGGTGCCGCGGGATTTCCGGGCGCCGCAGGCGCAGCCGGACCGCCGTTTTCAGCCGGTTTCGGAGGCGCCGGTGAATCCGCCTCATTGCCCGGAGGCTGAGGAGCATCCGGTTTGGGTTCATCCTTGACCGGTTGACTTGCCGGAGGTGCCGGAGCTTCCGGGACCTTTGCCAGCGGAGTACCGTATTC
The DNA here is from genome assembly GCF_016287535.1 of Ruminococcus sp. Taxonomy (GTDB): domain Bacteria; phylum Bacillota; class Clostridia; order Oscillospirales; family Ruminococcaceae; genus Ruminococcus. The sequence continues at coordinate 27,652 of NZ_JAEFAJ010000009.1, read as the reverse complement.
GTAAACATTTATCTGGGTATCGTTGAAACCTGTTTCAAATTCTTCCTTCAACGAATTGTATTCCTCGGTATCTTCAGCTTTTATATAAAGATCGGGTACATCGTCTTCGGAATAATAACCCTTTGAGGTTTCGAGCTCAATGATCTCTTTTGCAACGGTGATCTTGTCCTTCCTGCTAAGTACATAATCCTTGAGCAGTTCATTGGCCTTGGAATCTCCGCCGCTGAGACTGAGAACTTCTCCCTTTTTGTTAAGATCCATACGGATATTTGCTTTGGCAGATATTAAGACGGTAGAGTGAGTTTTGAAATTTCGTGAATAATAGAATGAACCTGCTGAGACCGCAAGTGCAAGACAAGCAGCGGCTGCGGCAAATCTTGTGACATAGAAGCTGATCTTTCTTTCACCCTCATCAGCGCATTTCATCAGCACCGGAGAGGTGATATGCTGTCCTACTTCGTATCTGAGGTTTGCTGCTTTTACGACGCGTGATTCTTCGTCCATTAGTAAAGCGTATCCTTCGTGACATTCCATAACGATATATTTCATTTTTTCTCACCACCTTTTAATACTTGCATTATATGGCCCCGCATTATCTCGTAACCGTTGGTACATATAAGCAGTACGGCGACAAGATAGCGTCGGTGTCTTTCAAGAGACTTTCTTTCCACATTTGCGCCTTCTGCGAGCTTTGCCAGCGGAACGCGCTTTGTTCTGAGAAAGTCATCGAGGATCTCAGGATTGTTTCTTGCGTATGATACGGCCTTCTGACATATTTCGAGAGTACGCCTCTGACGGGGCGAATTCTCCGCGACGTCGCTCATGGTGACGCCGAATTCTGTCATTTGTGCCGAAAGCTCTTCGATCTCCTGTTTTGTTGCATCTCGTAGTTCGTTTTCTGCGTAATCGTCGTGTTCATCTCGGATCGTTTCTTTCAGGTCGGTTTTGTCATCGTCATTAACGTCCAGTGATATTTGACCTTTATTCTTTTTCTCTTTTCGGTAATTATCTATCAGGCGATTCTTTATCTGTAATGCGGCAAATTTCAGAAATGAACCGCGTAGTCGTGAATAATTCTTTATCGCTTCATAAAATGCAAACATAGCAATGCTAAGTTCATCATCGCTCTGATCGGGCGGACGGTTAAGAAACCTGGCAGTTTCAGACTTTATAAAGGGCATATAAGCAGATATGAGTTCATCTGCTGCGTGGCTGTCCTTTTTAGCCTTATAGACCTGGGATATGATTTGATGTACATCAGAAGTCATATTTGCCACCCCCAATATTAATAATAGTATACGCAGCCCCCCGAATGCAAAACGGGGTAATGCAAAAAAGTTTTATAAAAAATTAATTTTTTAGTTTACAAAAAAGTCCGACCATTCTGATCGGACTTTAAATTGTGTCACTTTGCGGAGTTTTCCTCGTCCTGATGACGTATCTGGGCACGCTTGATCTTGCCGCCGAGAGTTTTGGGAAGCTCCTTTACATATTCAATAACGCGGGGGTACTTGTAAGGCGCTGTTTCACGCTTTACGTGATCCTGCAGCTCCTTTGTGAGCTCAGGCGAGGGAGTATAGCCCTCTGCGAGTACGACTGTAGCCTTTACGACCTGACCTCTTATTGGGTCGGGAGCTCCTGTTATAGCGGACTCGACTACAGCAGGGTGAGTGAGCAGAGCGCTCTCTACCTCGAATGGTCCTATACGGTAGCCGGAACATTTGATAACGTCGTCGTTTCTGCCTACGAACCAGTAATAGCCCTTTGAATCACGCCATGCAACGTCGCCGGTGTCGTAGTTCTTGCCGCCGAGAACAGCCTCTGTCAGCTCAGGGTTCTTGTAGTATTTGCAGAACAGACCTGTGGGACGCTCCTTATCAATACCGCATACCATTATGCTTCCCTCTTCGCCGTCGTCAGCCTCTGTTCCGTCAGCGCGGAGAAGGTGGATATTATAAAGCGGAGAAGGCTTTCCTGTAGAGCCCGGCTTCGGGTCTATCCACGGGAAATTAGCGATAAGTACGGTACCCTCTGTCTGTCCGAAGCCCTCGCGCATCTTCTTGCCCGTGAGCTCGTAGATACGGTTGAATACCTCAGGGTTGAGGGGCTCGCCGGCGTTGCAGAAGTTCTGTATGGAGGAGAGATCGTACTTTGTCATATCCTCCTGAAGCATGAATCTGTACATAGTAGGCGGAGCGCAGAAGGTGGTCAGCTTGTAATGGCTGATTACCTCAAGGATATCCTTTGCGTTGAATCTGCCCGTGAAGTCGTATGCGAACTGTATAGCGCCGCATATCCACTGTCCGTATATCTTGCCCCAGCCGAACTTAGCCCAGCCTGAGTCGGATATGGACATATGGAGCTTGTTTTCCTGTACCTGATGCCAGTATTTGGCGGTAACGATATGACCAAGCGGGTGTGCGAAGTTATGACATACCATCTTTGGCATACCTGTAGAGCCTGAGGTGAAGTATATGAGCATGGTATCATTGACCTTTGTAGCCTCTTCACCGGTGGGACGCTCAAAGGTATCGGGATACTTTGCTATCTCGTCCTCGAAGAAGTCCCAGCCCTCACGGGGCTCTGCTACAGCTATCTTCTTGCGGAGAGTCTTTATCTCCGGAGCGGCTGCGTCTATCTGTCCTCTTATGTATTCGTCGTCGCAGGCGATGATGGCGGATATCTCAGCCATATTGCCGCGGTAAGCGATGTCGTGGGTCGTGAAAAGAAGGTTTCCGGGGATAAGTATAACGCCCAGCTTATGGAGAGCGGTGGCTATTACCCAGTATTCCCAGCGGCGGCGGAGTATAAGAAGCACAACGTCGCCCTTTTTGAGACCAAGACTGCGGAAGTAGTGGCAGGTCTGGTTTGAGAGCCTGGATATATCCGTAAAAGTGAATGTCTTTTCCTGTTTGTCGTGACTGAGCCATACAAGCGCTTTTTTATCGGGCTCCTGTTTAGCCCATTCATCAACTATATCCCAGCCGAAATTGAAATCATCAGGAACATTAACACGGTAATTTTCCTTGAAATCCTCGTATGAATCAAAATCTATACGGGGAAGGTATCGGTCTAAAAGCATGATATTAAGAACTCCTTTGTTTTAGCCTTAACAGGCATATTATTCAGCGATCATTGTGAGGAACCTTGCCTTGGAATCACCAACGCAGCGCTGTCCGTGGAGGTATGTCGGGTTGAAGTATATAGAATCGCCTTCGTTGAGGATTATCTCCTGATCCTCAAATACTACGGCTATTGTACCTTTCAGGACGAGGTTGAACTCCTGACCGGAATGGCTTACAAGCTTTGCCGGCTCGTCAGAGGGCTCAAGTGTGACCAAAAGGGGCTGCATGACCTTATCCGCATAGCGGAAGGCAAGATCCTTGAAACGGTATCCGGGGAAACGGCTTATGCTTCTGCCCTTGCCGCGGCGGACGACCTGAAATGTATCAATACGGCTGGGTTCTCCTGTGACCAGCTCGTTAAAATCGACTCCGAATTTGTTTGCGATCTCATAGATGACGCTTATGGGAAAATCACCGTTCTCTTCATAGCCTGCATACTGTTCTGCGGATAGTCCGAGCTCCTGTGCAAGCTTTTCCTGTGTGTAGTCGCACACCTCGCGCAGCTCGCGGATACGTGCTGCGATCTCGTTAATGGCTTCCATAGCGCAACCTCCTTTTTGAAAATAATGTATACATTAATAATGATATCACAAAAATGTCTGCTTTGTCAAGACAAAGGACTATTTATGATAAAGAAAACACTTTCACTTTAAAAAGTGAAAGTGTTTTGACGTTTTTTACAATTTCATTTATTTCCCGCGCTTCAGTACAAAGGATATAATGCAGAAAATAAAGAATACCGTGATATCCGCGGAAACTATTGTAGAACCCACGGGAGTTCCCGCAAGTATGGAGATTATTATGCCGAAAAAGGCACATAAAAGGGATATTACCACAGAGCATATTATTACGCTGCGGAAGCTCTTGAACACCCTCATCGCCGAAAGAGCCGGGAATATTATCAGTGCCGATATGAGCAGAGAGCCTACGAAGTTCATTGCTATCACTATTATTACTGCGATGACTACCGCTATGAGCAGATTGTACGCATCTGAACGTACTCCTGTTGCCTTTGCAAAGCTCTCGTCAAAGGTGACTGCGAATATCTTGTTGTAGAATACAAGGAATACCGATACTACTATTATTGACATCGCTATGCATATCCATACATCGGCAGGCTTTAAAGTAAGTATCGCGGTGGAGCCGAAAAGGGTGCTGCACACGTCGGCTGTGACGTTGCTGGAGGTCCTGCCGCTGCCTTTCTGAGCGGCTATATTCATCATCATATAGCCAAGCGCCAGAGCTCCCACGGATATCATTGCAACTGCCGCGTCGCCCTTTATCTTTGTATTGTTTCCTGTCCTGAGGAGCAGTACCGCGGAAATGATAGTGACTGGCATGATTATGAGCATATTGTTTGTGACGCCGGTTATGGTGGCGACTGCCATCGCTCCGAAGGCAACGTGTGAAAGTCCGTCACCGATGAAGGAAAAGCGCTTCATTACAAGGGTAACTCCGAGGAGAGACGAGCAGAGAGCTATAAGAAGTCCTACTATAAGGGCGTATCTTACTGCCGGCAGCTGAAAGTAACTGTGAAGCTTGTCAAACATCTCACTCATTTTCCTCACCTCCCATTACTGAAAGGAAGGCCTGACCTATCTTGCTGGTCATGTAGTCCTCCTTAGTACCGAAAAACATCTGCTTTCTGCCGATGTGGAGTATATGCGAGGCGTATCTTACGGCTGCGTTCATGTCGTGGGATACCATAATGACGGTGATCTTGTCCTTTTTGTTGAGACTGTCTATAAGCTCGTACATCTCGTTTGTAGCCTTGGGGTCAAGACCAGTTACAGGCTCGTCAAGAAGTATCATTTTCCTCGCCGCGCAAAGCGCTCTCGCGAGGAGAACACGCTGCTGCTGTCCGCCTGACAGCTCGCGGTAGCAGCGCTTTGTCAGGGGCTCGATATCAAGTCTCCTCATCATGTCATGAGCGAGCTTCTTCTCTTCCTTATTATAAAAAGGACGGAGACCGCAGCGGTTCATGCAGCCTGACAGCACTATCTCACGCACCGAGGCAGGAAAATCACGCTGTACAAGAGTCTGCTGAGGGAGATAGCCTATCTCGTTCTTTCCGACTTCGCCGCAGAGCTCAATTTTTCCGCTGAGGGGCGGCTTCAGTCCCAGAAGAGCCTTGATAAGCGTACTCTTTCCGGAGCCGTTCTCGCCGACTATACAAAGATAATCACCGCTGCTCACGGTAAAATCAAGATCTTTTGTGATAACGTCGCCCTCATAGCCTAGAGCCACGTTTTCGCATTTCAGTAATGCGCCCATTCAGTCAAGCACCTTCTTTACAGGATCATATATAATAGTATACTGTTCAGCTTGCACAGACCGTAAGAGAAGCAGCTGCAATTAACGCAGCTGCTGCATCAGATATAAATTATCGGCGGACTGTGCCTGAAGTATTATCGGCATTTGAATTTGATAATCAATTTCAAATCATATTATACTTTATTTGAGTTCGTATGTCAATAGCTGTCCGTAAATTTCATGCAGATTTCACTGCTCTGACCGCAGTGGCAAGGTGAAAAAATGATGATTTTTTCGGTGGTATACTTGACAATATATTACTTTTAATGTATAATATCCTTGTAAATTTGATATAGGGGGGCGGTATTATGCCAAAAACAACAAAAGACAAAGAGCTCGATAAAATGTACAAGGATCTCCTTGAAACAAGGGACGGCGCTCGTGCTTCTTCAAAAGATGAAGGAAATCGTCTGCTGAAATTCTTTGTGGGGCTGCTCATGCTGGGCGGCGGCTTATTCATGATATTCCAGAATATCGAGGTCACAAGTTCATGGGGCTACGGCGGTTACTTCTTCAGGATAGGCGGCTTTGGCCTTCCAAACGGACTGATAATGCTTCCTATCGTTATAGGTATCGCAATGCTCTTCCTTATGGACAGAAAGATATTCGGCTGGGTAGTGCTCTCTATCGGAATAGTGATCGTACTCCTCAGCGTAATGATGACCACTCATCTCCATTGGCGCACGACCAACGCATATGTATTCATAGTAATGTTCGGACTTGTGGCTGCCGGCGGAGGACTCGTGCTCAGAGAGCTTTTCAGAAAGAACTGATATAAATAAGTTTTGCCCCGAAGCATTGCTCCGGGGCTTTTTACTATGGGCTAACGGCTGAACGGGAACTTTTATCACATATCAGACACAAAATCATCATCATGCCAACACTTATTCTTATTATAATACTTTTGAATTTGCAGGGACATTCTCCGAAATGCCCCTTTTTATTTTCCGAAGGAGTGTAAACTATGAAAAACATCCGTACACGAAAATTAGCGCTTGCAGGTCTGCTTTGCGCCGTGGGAGTTGTGGGCAGCTTTTTCTCATTTCCGGTATTCGGCAGCAAATGCGCTCCTGTACAGCATATGGTCAATATTATCTGTGCAGTTCTGCTCGGACCGTTTTACGGTGTGGGAGTTGCCTTTGCAACAAGTCTGATACGTAATCTTCTCGGTCTCGGCAGCCTTATGGCTTTTCCGGGAAGTATGTTCGGAGCGCTCCTGTGCGGCATAGTTTTTCACAGGACGAAGAATACGTGGCTGACATATATCGCAGAGGTATTCGGCACAGCCGTACTCGGCGGACTCTGCGCATATCCTGTAGCTGTGCTTTTAATGGGCGTAAGCGCCGCAGACGTGGCATTCTACGCCTATGTCATACCATTTCTCATATCAACTGCCGCAGGCGCGGTCCTGTCAGCGGTGATAATCGAAGGGCTCAAAAAGGCAAAAGTCCTCAAGCCGGAAAATAACTGACCATGTTTGACAATATCATTGAAGAAGTGCGGCGCAGCAAGCCGCGTGTACATTGTATAACCAACTACGTCACAGCCAATGACTGTGCAAACATACTTCTTGCCTGCGGAGCTTCACCGATAATGGCTGACTGCCCAGATGAAAGCGCAGAGATAACCGCCATTTGCAAATCGCTTGTGATAAATCTCGGCACACCTTCTCCGCAAAGACTTGAAGCTATGCTGATATCAGGCAAAAAAGCAAATGAAATCGGACTCCCGGTGATATTTGATCCCGTTGGCGCAGGCGCATCACGCTTCCGCACAGACTTTGCCGAAAAGCTTCTGAAAGAAGTTAAACTCAGTATCATACGCGGAAATCTTTCAGAGATAAGGAGCATTGCGGGAACGACCTCCCACAGCCACGGCGTTGATACAGCCGATATCGTCAGCGACAGTTCAATAGTCTCATGCGCTGCCCTTGCTGAGAAATTCTCCGCACAAACAGGCGCAGTCATCGCTGTTACAGGCGAAACAGATATCGTTGCCGACAGCTCCTCAGCTTACTGTATAAGAAACGGACACCCTATAATGGGCAGTATTACAGGCTGCGGCTGTATGCTCTCGGCACTTATGGGAGCTTTCTCTGCTGTTTCGGAGGATATGCTCAAAGCCGCCACAGCAGCGGTAGCCGCTATGGACGTATGCGGCGAGACCGCAGCAGAACATCTTCTGCCTTATGAGGGCAATGCCGGCTGCCGAAGCCGTATGATAGACTCGGTATACCGGCTCAGCACCGAAAAGATGGATACCGCTGCAAGAATAGAAAAACTATAGAACACAAACGGCACAGCCGGTACCGGCTGTGCCGTTATTTTACTGTCTTGTAAAAGCAAGCTCGCTTCCCTGTCCCGTAAGGATATAGCTATCATCGTCGAAGACGAATCTGTATCTTCCGGAAGAATAATTCTGTATCCTTATGCAGTCGGAAGTCCCCTGCATTTCTATTACAAGCTCTCCGCTGCCGTTTATCGAAGACCTCAGCTGAGAAGGCTGCACCTTGCTGAACATAATGGTATTGCAGCCCTCATTGTCGCTTATAACATCTCTTCCGCAGCCGGGGCTGAAGAGGTAAATATCATCTCCCGGTCCGCCGTAAAGAGTGTCACTGCCGCCTCCGCCGCGTATAAGATCATTGCCCGGTCCGCCGTATATAATATCAGAGTCATTGCCGCCGTACAGGTCGTCGTCACCTTCTTCGCCGTATATCACGTCATTCCCGCCTGCTCCGTAGACAGCGTCGTTGCCGGGGCCGCCGTAAAGCACATCATTTCCGCCGTAGCCGTGGATAGTGTCATTTGTCGTGAAACCGCGGATCACATCATCATTGTCACTGCCAAGCACCGATCTCTGATTGCCGCTTACTCTTGTGACTTTCCTGCCCTCGGCGTCCTGATATGTGAAATAGCTTTTCCACTCACTGTAAGACGTACCCATATCACCGTTGCTGCCGCCTGACTGTTTAAGGAACCTGTCTCTCACTGAAAAGAATTCGGAGATATAGCCTGAAAGCGCGTTATCAGAGCTTTCGCAGGACGAGCTGACGGCATCTACAGCGTTATCGCAGGAGCTTACAAGCTCTTCGATCTTCGAGCTGAAGCCTGAAATGCCGCCCAGACTCAAAGCCGAACCTGCCTGCGTCACATTTTCCGCGAAGCTTTCCAGCGCTACGGAGGCTCCAAGATAGTATAGCTTCATTATTTCCGGATCGGACAGTATATACTTTATCTTCTTATCCATAGGAGCCGAACCCATGCTCGGATCCGCACCGTTTCCGGCAGGCACTACCAGAAGCGAGTATATCACATCATTTTTGATCTTGCTTGTAAGGCGAAGTGTCAGCGGACGGATTATCTCGCAAAGATTAGTCACAAATCCGACGCTTTCTTCCAGCTCAGCCTTTTCTCCGTTAAGACCGCCAGATGAATTATTACCGCCTATGAATTTTTCGGCAAGCGTCATAAGAGTCCTGCAAACGTCCTCTCTCTCATCGTGAGGCATCTCCATCGCGTTCATGCTTACAGCCTTTGCGCAGTTTGCCAGCTCACGCTGCTCGTCTGATGTCTGATCGTTGAATCTGTTCGCGCTGAAATCAAAGAGGTAATCACACCAGTGAGCGTCAACCTCCCTTGTTCCCGGAGGTATAATGGAATGAGCGCCGTAAAGGTCAGTCAGTCTTGTCCTTGTCTTTATAAAAACAGTCTGATCGTCCGGAATTACCTTTTTTCCGAGCACATTGACGTAATCGTTGTCACCGCATATGGAATACATTCTGTTGCACCGCTCGATCGCGCTGCTGTTGGGATAATTGATACTTCTGAGGAACTCCGGCGAAAAGCCCTGTCCGTCGAAGGAGATACAGTATTTTACTCTTGTTCCGTACTCAGAAGCAAGAGTCACATACTGCGAAAGATTTCCGCCCTTTGAATGTCCTGTAACTATCAGCCTTGCATTTGGCGAACATTTTTCAGATCTCATCAGGTTATTGAAGTACAGAAGTGCCGCAAGCTGATATCTTGTACGCTCATTTGACAGACCATCCCCGTTGTCGTACCAGCGTCCGCTTCCTGTGCCGCGGAAGACCACATATATCTCCGAATCATCAGCCTTTTTGAAAGCCGCCGCATACGCTCCCCTGTACTTTTCCTCCATATGCTCCGAAAAGCTTATTACCCTGAAGTCCCAGACTTCCGAATCCTGCATTATCCTCATGCACTTGCGCATCACGTTCAGCGCCGCCATCTGCTCGTCATTCAGGGAATCATCCCTGATAAGCTCCTGAACAACCGTCCTCAGCGAAGGCATTGTATCACACTTCGTACATTTGTCGATATACATGAATGTATTGAGTATTATAGAAATTCTCGCTTCCCTTGATATACCGAAGCTTTCAATAAAATCCGCCATGACCTCTTACCCCCTGTTTTTCCTAATCGTGATCATACAGCAGTCCTGCTGTATAATGTAAAATGATATTAATACAACATACCTTACTGCGGCAAATATATTTTTATTATACACTTATATATGTTTATTGTCAATTGTTTTTATACATTTATAGCAAAAGCAGCATGATATTCGACGTTATATTAAAATTTTAAAGCCAAATATTATGCATTTGTTACTATTGATTAAAAAATCTTTTTTCTAATTATCAGCAAGTTTCCAAATTAAGGCTTCAGAGCCGCCAAACGACTTGCTTTATTAATAATTTAATGTTATAATGACATTAAGGGGTTCGATTTTGATCTCTTTCTGAGATCGGAATGGAGAGATTTATATGTTAAATGAAAGAGATGAACATTTCCATCTGCTCATGGAAAAGCTCGTAAGAGCCATGACAGGAACAGACCGCATAGACAAGTACGCTGTTCTGCGCGCTGTAGCCGAATTCTGCAAGGAATTCCATATTTCCAGAGCCGTTTCCGAGTTCTATCAGAGCATTACATTTGAAAAACAGAACAAGGGAGAAACTATCATAGGCTATGACGACGGAAATTCGGGCGATGTGATACTGTGTGAACGCATACATACCAGATCAATGGCTATAATAAAGGGTACTTTTGCCATGTCAAAGGACGCTCCTCCCATTTCAGAAGAGGACGAGAGCAAGCTGCGCCTGATAATAAGGATGCTGCTGAGCTTCATAAGCCGGTACAGACTTGAAGGCGTAATTGAAAAGTTCACATTCTACGACGATACAGGCTACCGCAATGTGCGCTCGTTTCTCAGGTATCTCGAACAGCTTAATGAGGAGCATTCCCTCGGCGGTCATACTGCAATATACTACAATCTTCGTCACTATACCCTCATAAACCGCGACATCGGCAGAAGCGCCGGCGATATCGCTATGCGCAACTACTTTGATATGATCGAAAATGTCATAGGAAACAAGGGTATTATATGCAGAGTCGGCGGAGATAACTTCGTCGCTGCGTTTGAGGATCAGCTTCTTGACGATATACTCCCCATATTGAAAGGAGTGCCTGTCGTATACGACAACGTCACCGGCAAGCGCATAATGCTCTCCGGAAGCACGGGAGTATTCCGTATGCCTCCCGGCTATACCTTTGACACTCCCGGCGATATAATGGACAGGATACTTTCCTCCTCGCAGGCTGCAAAGCTCGGCGGAAAGGACAGTGTTGTCTTCTTCGACGAACAGATGGAGATCGGCAAGGAAAAGCGTATGCAGATACAGCAGCTCTTCCCGCTTGCTCTCGCAAACGAAGAGTTCAAGGTATTTTATCAGCCTAAAATAGATATCGAGACCGGAGAACTTGCCGGCGCAGAAGCGCTCTGCCGCTGGTTCAAGGACGGAAAGATCATTCCGCCAATGGAATTTATCCCTATCCTTGAACAAAACTCTGATATATGTCTCCTTGATTTCTATATGCTTGACCACGTCTGCAAGGATATACGCCGCTGGCTGGGCGAGGGCAGAAAGGTCGTAAGAATATCTGTAAACCTTTCACGCAAGCACATGATGGACGTTGATCTGCTTGAACATATCATAGAAGTCATCGACAGGAACAATGTTCCCCATGAGTATATAGAGATAGAGCTTACCGAGACCACGACCGACGTTGAGTTCCGTGACCTGAAGCGAGTCGTAAGCAGCCTTCAGCAGAAAGGTATCTACACATCGGTAGACGACTTCGGTATGGGCTATTCCTCACTGAATCTGATACGCGATATACCGTGGAACGTCCTTAAAGTTGACAGGAGCTTTCTGCCTATGGACGCCGAAGGATCTGAAAGCACAAGAAGCGTGATGTTCAGATACGTTGTGGCTATGGCTAAGGATCTCGGTCTTGAATGTGTAGCGGAAGGAGTCGAGACCTCCAGTCAGGTAAAGGTACTCCGCGACAACAACTGCGTTTTCGCACAGGGCTTCCTGTTTGACAAGCCACTGCCTCTTGATGAGTTCGAGCAAAGAATGGATAAGCATTTCTACAAGATAGATACATGATAATATGATAAAAGCGGAGCAATGCTCCGCTTTTTGTTATGGTTTTGTAGCAAGTGTTACAATCGGTTTACAATACAGTGACTATCTCCGGCAATTATTGCCATTCGCGGAATAATATGCTACAATGAATGTACATTCTTTTCTTATATTATGAGGTATGATTATGAATACGATCAAAAAAATATGCTCTATCTCAGCCGCGGCAGTAATGCTCTTCGGCTGCACTGCCCAAAAGAACAGCAATAACTCTTCAAAACCAACGGTATCTTATGAATCAACTCTTACTTCCGCAGATTCGTATACCCCTGAGACCGCTCCCCTGCCGGTGCTGTCCATACAGACAAAGAGCACCGATCCCAACGTCATGGATTTCGTTAACGAGCCCATAGCGGAACACGTTTCAGAGCTCATGAAAATGTGGGTCGAGCCGCCGTTTGATCCTCCGGCTCCTTATTATGAGGACTGCACGATCACGCTGAAAGGCTCTGACGGAAACGAGCTTATGGCTGCGTCTGACGGTCAGGTCAAGGTACGCGGCAACTGGACAACGACGTATCCCAAAAAGCCGCTGAAAATAAAATTCACCGAAAAGCAGAATCTCCTCGGACTGAATAACGGCGCTGAATTCAAGAACTGGCTCCTGCTCGCCGAATACAAGGACGGCTCCATGCTCAGGAACAAGGCTGCGCTTTACGCTTCACGCCAGATACTCGGCGCGGACGGACTATACGCTGCCGACGCCAAGCTCGTTCAGGTAGAGATAAACGGCGAATACCGCGGGCTCTATCTCCTTACAGAGTCACAGCAGGTCGCTGAGGACAGAGTAAACGTGACAAAGCCCGAAAAGGACTATACAGGTACTGATATAGGCTATTTCCTTGAATTTGACGGCTATTTCACCAACGAAGACGAGCTTCACGGCTTCTCTCTCGACTATGCCGACAACGCTCCCCTCACGCCCTTCGACGGAAACGGAGGCAGCGGACGGACTATAAAGTGTATCCCCAAGGCGTCCGAATATATGATACCCGTAGTAGGCATCACAATAAAAAGCGATGTATACTCTCAGGAACAGCACGATTTTATAGCGAAATACATAAATAACGTATACAGGATAATGTACGAGGCTGGCTACAACCATAAAGCCTTCGTATTCGATGAGAACAACGACAGTATTTCCGAAAGCAGCGAGCTTACTCCGCAGCAGGCAGTAGAAAAGGTCGTTGATCTGGATTCGCTTGTCGATATGTACATCATCAGCGAGCTTGCCTGTGACGCAGACGTTGCTTGGTCAAGCTTCTACATGGATATAGATTTCAGTCCTGAGCATACCAAAAAGCTCACCTTTGAGGCTCCATGGGACTTCGACTCCTCAATGGGCAACAGACCGTACTCTGAGGACGGTCAGGGCTTCCATGCAGCAAATATCATACCCGATCCGAGCATGGGAATGGATTCCATAAATCCCTGGTTCGCACTGCTCGCTTATGAGGACTGGTATCAGGACATGATAAAGAAAAAATGGACAAAAGCCTATGACAATGGTGTTTTCGCCCGTGTCTGCCAAATGGTAAAAGCTGACAGCGATGCCTTTACAGGGGATTTTAACAAGAATTACGACACATGGAACAATATCAAGGATAATGAGATCATTGCAAGCGAGCTTTCGGAAGGCTCAAAAAAATGCCGTGACGAAAAGGAATGTGCGGATTATCTCTATGACTGGCTCAATAAACGAATAGCGTTCCTCAATTCGCAATGGCATAAATAAACATCAAAAGCCATAAAGAAGTAAATACTTCTTTATGGCTTTTTCTTTGCTGTATTGTTTAATCACCCGAAAATATCCTCAACATTTCTGAGTATTTCCGGCTTTGCCTTTTTCTGCAGCATATCCCAGTTTGGTTTCCTGCTGCCCATATTATGGGCGTCGCTGCCGAAAATGTAAGGATATCCGCTTTTTATCACTGACTTTACGAAGCGTTTTTCCTTAAAGCTTTCAAAGGCTTCATTATTGAACTGGAATACAGCCTCTGTCTTCAGGACTTCCTCCAGTTCTGACTTGGTGTAATATTCAAGGTATCTGTGGATATGCGCAAGTATCGGAACAAGACCGTATTCAAACGCAATATCGTTTACTTCTTCAAGCATCCATTTACCGAATGATGTATACTGAAACTCAAGGAGAATATATTTTGTACCGGTTATGCAGAGTTTTTCTATATCCGGGAGCTTGCTGATACCATGCTCCACCGCGACTTCAGCTCCGAGAATGATATCCGCGTTTTCAGGATCCTCCTGAACGAGCTTATCATAGGCGTGCTGTCTCTTTTCGAGATAAGCTTTCACGCCGTGTTCTCTGTGAGCATAGAAGTGAGGAGTAGCAACTATTCTTTCAACGCCCTGTTCTCTCATTGTACGGATCATTCTGAGTGATGTCTCCACACTGTCGGAGCCGTCATCGATCTTTGGAAGGATATGACAATGATGATCAGTCAGCATTTTCCTTTACGCCTTTCTTAGAAGACCTGTCTGCCGAGCCGTATCCGTAGTCCTTGTACTTTGAATAGTATGACGAATACCGCTTCTGAGCGACCTCATTCATGAGGAAGCCGATAAGATTCGTATGTGTGAGTTCCATCTGCTTCATGCAGTTGTCGATATCGTCATAAGTGGTCTGACCGTGCTTGAAAACAAGGAGGATACCATTTATTGATTCATTCATTACCATAGCGTCGCTCACAACATTGAGAGGCGGAGTATCTATGATGATATAATCATACATAATGGCAAACTGTTCAAGCAGTGAAGCAAACTGCTCCGAAGCAAGCAGCTCGGACGGGTTAGGAGGAGTAGGACCTGACGGAAGCAGGTCGAGGTTCTTCATAACACTTTCCTTTATTGACCTTGCAGGTGTGGACTTCTTTATGATAAGAGTTGAAAGACCTTCAGAATTCTTTACCTTGAATACCCTGTGCTGTACAGGCTTTCTCATATCCGCGTCGATGAGGAGGACCTTGCTGTTGGTCTGAGCAAAAGCGATAGCGATATTAGCAGCGGAGGTCGATTTTCCGTCGCCGGGATTCGGGCTTGAAATAGCGACTATCTTTTTGTCCGAAGTACCCATTGCAAACATTACGTTGGTACGTATCGACTTATAGCTTTCTGCAACATTGAAGGGAATATTCTGATCTGTAATGAGAGCTCTGCCGTCAGCCTGAGCGCTCTTGGGCTTGCCCTTGTGCTTTCTTGCTTCACTGAACTGCTGTATCTCACCCATAATGGCTTTTCCGTACTTTTTGGTGATCTTATCTGTCTCCTTGACAGTATTGTCAAAGAAGTCTATGAGGAAAATAATGAGTACGATGATAAGAAAAGCAGCTGCAGCACCGAGAACGGTATTCTTCATTACCTTAGGAGCGACAGGACTGGTATATACCTTTGCCTTGTCGATAGTATTTATAGAACCTACGCCTACAGCCTGCTGAACATATTTCGGAGCAACAAGTGTAAGGTAATTGCAGACAGCCGCAGAAACTTCAGGATTACGTGTAACAGAAGAGACCTTGACAGCCGAAGTATCGACTACAGAGGTGATATTCAGCGTACTGCGGATAGAAGCGGGAGAAACCTTTCCGTTTGATAAAGAAAAGCACTCTGAAAGAGTCGAGTTGCTGAAATTCTTAGAAAGAATCTCTCCGACGGAAGTCATCACAGCATCGTCCTTCAGCACTTCCATATACGTATTAACGAGCTGCTTTGAGTTGCTTATGTTGTTGACGTTGCTTGCCGTTTCGGAAACGCCCTGATAGCTCTGCACATACATGGTTATATGTGATTCATACATAAGCGGCAGCATGAATTTTGACATACCGAACGCTGCGATACCGCCCAGGATCATAAACAGCAGTATCAGCCATATCTTGCTCATCAAAAGCTTGACAATGTCTTTGATTGTATACGTATTATTCATTCTCCATTACATCCTTTACTCATACAGATTGAAATAAATGAGTTAATAATATTCCTTCCAAAAAGGACCATACCTTGATTATTGTATCATATTGCACCGTCAAAGTCAAGAAATATTTGGAAGAACCGCATTATTTGCGCAAATAGCATATATATTCATTAATTATGGAAGCTGCTTTTCACAAATAATAAAAAGAGCGGTAAAAAACCGCTCTTTATTTTCATATCATGCGCTTATCCCACAGGAAAGATCATACTCTGTCAGCTATTTCGAGTATAAGCTTTTCTGTCTTTTCCCAGCCGAGACAGGGGTCGGTTATGGACTTTCCGTAGATGTGCTCGTCTATCTTCTGAGAGCCGTCCTCGATGTAGCTTTCGATCATAAAGCCCTTGACCAGTTTGCGGATATCCTCATTGTATCTGCGGCTGCTGAGGACCTCCTTGACGATCCTTGGCTGTTCAAAGGGGTGCTTGCCGGAATTGCAGTGGTTGGTATCTATGATCGCGGCAGGATTCTCGAAGCCCTTCTGCACATAAAGTCCATGAAGGAGTTCAAGGTGCTCGTAGTGGTAATTCGGCATACACTGACTGTGGTTATTCTCAAAGCCCCTGAGTATGGCATGAGCGAGAGGATTGCCGCTGGTGCTTACCTCCCAGCCGCGGTAAAGGAAGGTATGCCCTGACTGTGCAGCTTCGATCGAATTCATGAGCACAGGCATACTTCCGCTTACGGGATTTTTCATTCCTACAGGGATATTGAGTCCGCTTGCAGTGAGGCGGTGCTGCTGATTTTCAACAGATCGTGCGCCCACAGCAACATATCCGAGAAGGTCGTTGAGATAACGGTGATTCTCCGGGTAGAGCATCTCGTCAGCACAGGTAAAGCCTGTTTCAGCTATAGCGCGAAGGTGCAGTTTACGGATAGCGACAATACCCTTGTACATATCCGGCTTCTGGCTCGGATCAGGCTGATGGAGCATACCCTTGTAGCCCTTTCCGGTAGTTCTTGGCTTATTGGTGTATATTCTCGGTACTATGAGGATCTTTTCCTCTACCTTTTCCTGAACGCCGCGGAGACGCATAATGTAGTCCATTACGCTGTCCTCGTTATCGGCGGAACAGGGACCGATTATAAGCATGAGCCTGTCATCCTTGCTGCTGATAACATCTGCTATCTGGGCGTTTCTTGCATTGATAACCTTCTGAAGCTCCTCCGAAACAGGATACTGTCCCTTGACTTCTGCAGGTATCGGTAATTTGCATTTAAAATTCATATTCATAGCATGACCCTCTTTGTTTATCCTTATTTCTTCCTTAAATGTCTGACCATTAACGATTAATATATCCTTAGTATATCACATTAATTATCTGAAATCAACAATAACAGCCGCACCGCTGTTCAAATACGGCATATGATACAAAAAAGCTGCCATATAAAATGAAAAGACAGCCGATTATTACCGACTGCCTTTCAGGGGATATTAAAAATTGGAGAAATCTTAAATAAGTGTGCCGACCACCGATACAGCGATCGGCACGTTATTTATATTCTTGAATCCGATCAAGCTCTTGTATGAACCTGACCGCCTGCAAGTGTCTTGCCGTGAGCCTTTGCCATATCAGAGATGTTTACGTTCTGGTAACCATTCTGTGCGAGCCAGGGAAGAACCTCTTCCATAGCTGCTGCTGTTGTAGCATAGTTCTCGTGGCAAAGTACGATAGCACCCTCAAGTGAACCGTTCTGTGCTGCCTGCTTGATTGTATTTACGATCTGATCCTTGGAAGCATTGTTCCAGTCCTGAGTATCGATCGCACAGCTGATAAGCGGTACATCGTTAAGAGCTGACTGAACTGTTGCGTTGCTCTCAAGGTAAGGAAGTCTCATAAGGTGTGAAGGCTCTGTGCCGATGATGCCCTTGAGCTTGCTGTTACAGTTCTCCCACTCGCTTCTGATCTGGGATGCGCCCATTGAACCAAGGTGAGGATGTGACTGTGTATGGTTAGCTACTTCCATACCGTTCTGGTACTCATACTTGATCTGGTCGTTTGTCTTGATCCAGTCACCTACGATAAAGAATGTAGCTGTCATGTTGTTCTTGATAAGAGCGTCGATTATTCTGTAGCCGGGGTCTGACTTGCTCTGTGCGCTTGCACCGTCATCGAATGAGATAGCGCAGAGCTTCTTGCCTGACTGTACCTGAGCACCGCCGTTGCCGCCTGTCTGCTGACCAGCATCCTGCTGACCGCCGAACTGGCTCATATCGAAGCCGCCCTGCTGACCGCCGAACTGGCTCATATCGAAACCGCCCTGCTGACCGCCGAACTGGCTCATATCAAAACCACCCTGCTGACCGCCGAACTGGCTCATGTCGAAGCCGCCCTGCTGACCGCCGAACTGGCTCATGTCGAAGCCGCCCTGCTGACCGCCGAACTGGCTCATGTCGAAGCCGCCCTGACCGCCGAACTGGCTCATATCAAAACCGCCCTGCTGACCGCCGTTATTAACAGCTGTAGTTGTTGTGGTTGTTGTAGCCTTAGTTGTAGTAGTAGTTGTTGTTGCCTTTGTTGTAGCTGTTACATTTGATGCATAGCTCTCAGGAAGTGTCTTTATAAGACCTAAGAGATACAGCTGGATAGAATTTGCATCGTTTGCAGTAAGTCCGCTGCCAGCCTCATAAACGTCTGCATTTGCAGCGCCCTGATCTGAAAGCTTATACTTGTTGGGGTTAGCGAGTGCCTGAAGGATAGCTACAGCGTCGCCCATATCGATAGTGCCGTCGCCGTTAGCGTCGCCCCACTTGGAAACCTTAGCATTGAGCTCTTCCTTGGGATCTGCCTGCTTGATAGTTGTAACAGTCGTAGTAGTTGTTGTTACAGGCTTTGTAGTTGTAGTTGTTGTAGTAACTACGCTGCCGCCGCCTGTGCTGCCGCCCATGTCGAAACCGCCCTGGCCGCCAAACTGGCTCATGTCGAATCCGCCGCCGTTTCCGCCGCCGAACTGGCTCATATCAAAGCCGCCCTGACCGCCGAACTGACTCATGTCAAATCCGCCGCCATTGCCGCCGCCGAACTGGCTCATGTCAAATCCGCCGCCGTTTCCGCCGCCGAACTGACTCATATCAAAGCCGCCCTGGCCGCCGCCCATATCGAAGCCGCCGCCAACATTACCGCCGCCTGCCTCGGAAGTGCTTGATGCACCTGCACCGCTGCCGTCAGTAACAACAGTTACGCTCTTTACATTAGCAGATCCGTTGGATCTGTAACCTTCAATATTAAGTGATACTTCATAGAGAGTACCGGACATATCGAGACCAGCCTGTGACCATGCGTCAAAGTGCTTGGATACATCGATAGTGCCCTTCATATAGTTTGTCTGGTTGTTTGCTGAACCACTTGTCTGGCGCACGCTCCAGTATTGTGGGAATGTAGCGGTTCCGTCGAGAGAAGGCTGATTGTATCTCATTGACTTACGGATATCGTACTTGTTTCCGTTGAGAGTTACAGAGCCCTTGTTCTCACCGTCATTTCCGGGTGGTCTCCAGTCGCCCCAGCCTTCAACGATATAGTATTCCATAAGAGGATTTCTTGTCCATCCGTATACACACATATACGAATTTCCTCTTGGTGTGTACTCAACGTCATAAGTGAGCACGATATCGCCGAGAGCCTTGTAGTTCTTCTTCTGGCTGTCGAAATTCTTTCCCATACGAGCCAGGAAGTTTTCAATATTGCTCCATGAGCAGGTGAACGAACCTGCACTTGGGTTCATCTGAGCATTACCCTGACCGTTCTGGTTCCACATCTCGTAGTCGTAGCCGCCTATGTTGCCTCTGGTCTGCTGATCAGCAGCCGATGCTACGCTCGGGATTGAGGAGGCGATCATCAATGCGGATACAGTACCGCTGATGACCTTTTTGATTTTTGATTTCACTTCAATCACTCCTTTGTTTTTTTAAAGCAAATTAATGATTTCAGTAATCCCCGATGAGCCAATTGATCTTTTTTATCTGAACTCATTATATACTGACCAATTTCAAATAACAAGTCAAAATTTGCGCTTATTATGCAATTTATTCAAAAGTTGCTTATGTATCTTTAATTTTCAGGCAAAAAATTACAGTTAAAACTATGGCTTTTCTGTGGATAAATCGTGATAAATCAGTATGCTAACTGTGAAAGGACTTTTATATCAAAAATTTGATATATAAATTTTATATAACAGTTTGTTTATTTTTTCTCAAATATGCCATAAAGAATAATCACATTGCACAGCTCTGAACCTGCCCGTATTTTTGTGGATATTTCATGTCATGATGTGTTTGACTAACAATTTTTTTGAGCCAACTGCAATCAGGCTATTGATTTTCCTGAGCCTGAATGGTATAATAATTGTAAATCCGACGGACGCTCTGCCGCCCGTTGACTCCGGCCATACCGGAGGAATTATTATGATGTGTCAGAGACGGAGGGAAATACAGTGAAAAATATATCTATCGTTAAAGCCGATATAACAAGCCTTGATACCGACGCTATAGTAAATGCCGCAAACAACCACCTTTCAGCAGGCGGCGGCGTATGCGGAGCTATTTTCTCAGCTGCCGGCTATGCCGAGCTGAAAAGCGCCTGCGATAAGATCGGTTTCTGCAATACGGGTTCTGCTGTTATCACACCCGGTTTTGCGCTGAAAGCAAAATATGTCATCCACGCTGTAGGTCCTATCTGGCGCGGCGGCGATCAGGATGAGGAGAAGCTGCTTTACAGCACCTACTATGAGTCGCTGAAGGTGGCAAAGGAAAACGGCTGTGAGTCCATAGCATTTCCGCTGGTATCAGCGGGAATATACGGCTACCCTCAGAAGGCGGCATGGGAAACTGCTCTTACTGCCTGCTGTGATTTCCAGAAGAATGAAAATTCAGATATCAAAGTGGTATTTTCAGTTATTCTTGACGAACTTTACGATATGGGAAACGATATAATTAAACAGCTCAGCATATCCTCATGCGGCTGCAAGGCTGAAAACACCGGCGATAATGACAGTCCCGTTTATGAAAAACTGTATATAGGAGATCAGGTATATGACGCCTGCTTCTTCCACAATGCCGACGAACAGTTTGGCTTCCTCAGCAACTGGTACCTGTCTGATTTCACAGTTGACGGGATAAAGTTCACCTCAATGGAGCAGTATATAATGTATAACAAGTGTCTCTGCTTCGGGGACAGCATTTCCGCAAAGGACGTACTCTCCACCGACGATGTTGCCGAGCAGAAGAATATCGGCAGGAACGCTCAGAACTACATAGATAATGTATGGGCAGGAAAGCGACAGCTCATTGCGTTAAAGGGGCTGTATGAGAAATTCTCGCAGAACACCGAGCTAAAAAAGAAGCTCCTTGATACCGGCGACGCTTATCTTGTAGAGTGTGCCGTAAAGGATAAAATATGGGCCTGCGGCATAGACCTGCGGGACGACAGCAGAAAATACGCCGACAAGTGGTCCGGACAGAACATTCTCGGATTCGCGCTTATGGAAGTCCGGGATATGCTGAAAGCTCACGAATAAAAAACAAAGCTGTGGAACGGTTATTCTTCCACAGCTTTTTTACTATATTATATAGTATATCAGGAACCTGTTCCGTTGTATTTCAGAGCTCCGTGCATCCATATCCTGTAGCTCACCCAGAACAGGAAAGCCCCCGCAAACGGCGACAGCCACGAAAGCAGCGGCACGTCGTCAGGTCTCAGTATAACAAGGCTCGGATAGTAAGCAATAAACGCTATAGGCATAATGAATGTGAATATGAACCTGAATACCGAACTGAATATGGTTATGGGATACTTTGCGTAATCATGGAAGCGCATTACAAAATCAAGGACATAGAATGAATTCATGATCCAGAAACAGGTGGCAGCCGCCGCGTTCTGCATGGCTATCATTACCAGTGAAGCCGTCAGAAGAAATACAGTCATTTTCAGGAGTATCAGCGGAGTAAATCCGAGCCCTATCCTGTTCCATGAATAGATAAGCGTACCGATACCGAACGCCAGCTGTCCGAGCCCCTTGATATCGAACACCTCTGACTGATAATAGAAGAATATATTTATCGGTCTGAAGCAGTATTTTATAAAATCTCCTGAGTAAACAGCCATTCTCAGGCTCCAGTTATTGTCAAAGAGGCACTGTGTAGGAGTAATGGCGACCAGAGAGAATCCGTACAGGAACAGCATCTCATAATAGCTCCAGCCTTTTATTGAAGGGAAGCTGCGGAACAGTATCCAGAAGCTTACAAAGCCTGCGATATTCGTGAATATTATTCCGATCGTAGAGATGATGAAATCCGCACGGTAGCTCATTTTGCTTTTCAGGTCCTGAGCAAGTATCTTGAAGTATATCCTGAGATAGAATCTTAAACCCTTACTTTTCATATCATCAGCCTCCGTTCACAGTTATCTTCCGCAGGGATATCTTCCAGAACAGCTTGCCGGCTGCTGACATGACGATACACCATATAAGCTGAGTGCCGAGAGTTGCCGCAAGCTTTTCAGGCTCAGGGTGAGCGCTGAGAAGTATTGAAAGCGGCGCATTATATATTGACTGGAACGGCAGATAATAGGTTATTGTCCTGAATGGTTCCGGAAAAAACGCAAGAGGGATAGCAGCACCTGAAAGAAGCATTACGATCACCTGTTTCATGATGTTTATGCCCCATATCGACTCAGTGTACACGCATATCGTACCTACGATGAAGTCAATGCTGTAATTGAGCGATATCGCCATTATTACAGAAACAACAAAAAACACCAGATTTGCTCCAAGATGTACGGCACCGTGAGTAACTATGGTAACAGCTATAAAGGTAGGCAGAAATGTAAGGAAAAAATTCGTGACGAACGAACCTGAATAAGACCAGAACAGATAGCTCCTGCAAGGCATGGGCTTCAGTAGTTCAAGGACTATTTTTCCGGACTGTATCGATCTTCCCATTTCCCAGACGGTATACATCTCCATGAAATTGAAAAGCGCAGTCGCAAGCACAAGATAAATAAGGGTATCGTAAAAAGACATTCCGTTGACTGTACCGCCGCCCACAGAAGCATATATAGCTTTCCACAGATAGTACACAACAATAAGGTAAAGGATATTGCCCGCAGCAAGGACGAATGTACCCAGCCTGAACTGCAGCGACTCCATTATGCCTGCTTTGGTAAGGGTGAGATATTTTTTCAGCTTCATGCCACACCCTCCTCGTATATCTTTTTTATTACCTCCTCGGTGGAGATCTCCTCAAGCTGCATATCCTTTATCTTATGGGATTTCTGCAGCTGTCCGAGAACATCTATCACCTTTGACTTTTCCTCGTCCACAAGTACGGATATCCACTCTTCATCAGCCGTTACGGAAAAGTCCGGGAACTCCTTCTTTATGCTCTCAGCCTGAGCGGAGAGCTCACCGTCGGTGCGTATTTTCAGTGTGCGGTACGAGCCGAAAAAGCCTTTAAGGTGCTCGATATCGTTATCATAGAGCATTTTTCCCTTGTCGATAATTACTATCCTGTGGCACAGAGCGTCAACGTCGCCCATATCATGGGTAGTCAGTATGACGGTTGTGTTCTTTTCCCTGTTCAGCGCCTGAATAAGCTTACGTATCTTTGATTTCATCGAAACATCAAGACCTATGGTGGGTTCGTCCAGAAAAACTATCTTAGGGTCATGCAGGAAAGCCGCAAGGATATCGCTGAGGGTACGCTGTCCCAGTGACATCTGACGCACCGGCTTGTGAAGCAGTGGCTCTATATCCACCAGCGAACTGTAAAGCTCCATCATACCGCTGTAGTTTTCATCACTTATACAGTATATATCCTTCAGTATCTTGAAGGACTCAACAAGCGGCAGAGCCCACCATAGCTGTGAGCGCTGTCCGAAGACCACTCCTATCTCCTGTGCATTTTTAGCGCGGTTGGCATAGGGAACTATACCGTTTGTAAGTATCTCTCCAGAGGTCGGTTCGAGAACGCCCGTCATCATTTTTATAGTTGTTGACTTGCCTGCTCCGTTGGGTCCGAGGTATCCTACGATCTCGCCCTGATCTATAGTAAGACTTATGTTGTCTACTGCACGCACCGTTTTGTAATTCCTTGAAAAGAGGTCCTTGATACTGCCCTTCAGACCTTCGCGGCGGTTCAGCACCTTAAATTCCTTAGTTACGTTTTTTATTTCTATTATTGCTGACATCTTCTTTGTTCCTCTCTTTCATTCAATATCATCTGAACGTGATCGCTGCGGCACACTTCCCTGTCAGATGCTCCCAAATACATCTTTTCACCGGTATATCTTATCCCCCTGAAATGTCCTGCTGTTTTTCTATCATCATATTGTATCATTTTTTCTCCTGTTCGTCAATATAATCATAAAACTACCCGAACAATAGTAAAAAAATAATTTATAACAATGAAGCACATATAAAGCAGACAGGAGCTTTTTTGTATTTTATTGAAAAAAAACGGTAGTCAATTTCAACAATCCCCGCACTCTGATATTAGCAAAAACAACAAATAATCCTCGCGTTCTGTCGTGTTCACAATTTGTTCCCAATTAATTTAAAAAAATATGATATTATAATATAGGTATATAATGATCTTTTTGGGATCGTTATTCATAAAAAACAGACCGGTATAAGCTTTTCTGCCAGTGTCTGTATAATATTTTACATCTTTAGGAGGAGACTGCCATATGAGTAATTTTGATATTGAAAAGTATTCTTACGAAAATGCCGTTGACTTTATCAACAACAATGTTGACGCGGTACTTATCGTTGACGGCGAAGCAAATAAATACATAGCACTTCATAAAAGCGGTTTGTTTTCTGAATTTATCCCCGACAAGGGAATTTATAAAGACCTTATCGAAAAGCTCTGGTATCATTTCAACAACAGTGACGAGACCGTAGCTGAGGGCTATCATGTATTCATGCCAACATCAGGCAAATTTCAGGGAAAATACAGCAAAAGAATAAATATAAGCGTTGACGATATCACTCACATAGTCCAGATGACGATATATCCTATCGAAGACGGAGAGGTATACCTTTTCATTCTCGACGAGCTGGACAAGAGTATGTTCATCGACGAGGAGCTAACAACGAAAAAGGTAGCTGCGATACAGAATACATACCTTTTCTCGATGTATATAGACCTCGTGAAGGATACAACCAGCAGCATAAGCGTTACCGAAATATCCGACGAGGTAATGAACCAGCAGCTGAAATACTCCGAATGGAGAATGATGATCGTAAATATGATCGACGAGAAGGATAAGCCTCTCTTCCTTGAAAGGACTGATCCCGAATATCTCAAAAAGAACTTCGCTCCGGGACGCACATCATCTTTCGACTGTCTTATGATGAACCTTGAAGGAAAGTATATATGGGTAAAGCTCATATTCTGCCGTGCTGAAACAAGTAACGCCGACGACTTCCGATTTGTATTCATGGTACAGAACATACATGAAAACTCCATTGAGCTTCTCCAGACGCTGAAAAAATATGAGCAGCTCGCATCGAGAGACTCTCTTACAGGAATTTTCAACCACGGAAGAATGGAGACCGAGATAGGCAACGCCATCACCATGAAAAAGGCACATAACAATGACATCTCTCTTATGATACTTGATATCGACTTCTTCAAGCACGTAAACGATAAATTCGGACATGCCACAGGAGATGCAACTCTTGTACAGTTCACGAATATAGTATCAGGATACATAAACGGACGCGATGCGGTCCTCGGACGCTGGGGCGGTGAAGAGTTTGTAATCGTATGGTATGATACATCCAGCGAAGAAGCGCAGAAAATCGCAGAAGATATACGCAGCACCGTTGCAGCCGAAAAATTCGGCAATATCGGTCAGATAACCTGCAGTATAGGCGTTACCACACTGAACACCGCCGACACCTTCGACGATGCCTTCAACCGCATGGACCGTGCGCTTTACAACGCAAAATCCAGCGGCAGAAACTGCGTAAAATCAGTATAACAGCATAATAAAAAGGAACAGCAAATGCTGTTCCTTTTATTTTCAGAACCTGAAAGTATTACCAAGGGTATCCCACTTCTTGTCCTTATCGGAAAGATTGAGCTTGGTGCCGTCCTCAAGAGCATAGCCCTCACTGTCAGCACTGCCCGGATACTCTCCTGTGAGCTCGGGCCACTTTATGCCTATGGAAGGGTCGTTCCACGCAAGTCCGCCCTCGTCGTTGGGGTGATAGAAGTCATCGCACTTGTAGCAGAACTCTGCCACATCAGTGAGTACGAGGAATCCGTGTGCAAATCCCTTTGGTATCAGGAACTGCTTCTTGTTCTCCTCAGTGAGTTCAACTCCGTACCACTTTCCGTAGGTCCCGCTTCCGCTTCTGAGATCGACCGCTACGTCGAACACTCTTCCCTTTATAACACGCACCAGCTTTGTCTGAGGGTACTGCTTCTGGAAGTGCAGTCCTCTCAGCACTCCCTTTGTGGAACAGCTCTGGTTGTCCTGTACGAATACGATATCAATGCCGGCTTCTTCCATATCTCTCTGGCTGTAGGTCTCCATGAAATAGCCGCGGCTGTCACCATGTACAGCAGGAGTTATAACGCAAAGACCTTCTATGCCTCCCACGTTCTTCTCAACTGTTATCTGTCCCATTACCGTATCTCCTTTAAATATCTTGCAAGTGCGTCCTGCCATGACGGAAGGGGTCTGAAGCCGTTCTCGGCAAGCTTTGACTTGTCCAGCCTGCTGTTGAATGGCCTTGCTGCCTTTGAGAGTCCATATTCTGCTGTAGTAACAGGAGTTACCTTTGTTGACATTCCTGCCTGCCTGTATATCTCAACGGTAAAGTCATACCATGATATATAGCCGCCCTCGTTTGTGGCGTGGTAGTAGCCGTACTTTTCGGTCTCTGCCATATCCACAAGAAGTCTTGAAAGGTCGAGGGTATATGTGGGAGTTCCTATCTGGTCGCTGACAACTCTCACCTCGTCGTGGGTCTTTCCCACGTTTATCATGGTCTTGATGAAGTTCTTTCCGTTTACACCGAACACCCATGCGATACGGACGATGAAGTATTTGTCTATGGTATTCGCTACCGCAAGCTCTCCGTCAAGCTTTGTCTGTCCGTAGACGTTCTGCGGAGCGTAGTCCTTGCAGTCCGGCTTCCACGGCTCTGTTCCCTGACCGTTGAAAACGTAGTCAGTGGAAATATATATCATCTTGCAGCCCAGCTTTTTGCAGACATTGGCTATATTCTGCGTTCCGTCCACATTTATTGCTCTTACCTTGGGCTGGTTCTCCTCGTCCTCAGCCGCATCAACAGCTGTCCATGCAGCGCAGTGTATAACTATATCAGGCTTTGCCTCTGATATCGCCTTATCTACTGCTTTCGCGTCTGTTATATCAAGCTTTACGTAGGGATATTTTGTATCCACTGACTCAAGGATATCGCTTCCGACGCCCTCATAGCCGCGCTTTGCCAGCTCGTCCATTACGTCATGTCCGAGCTGTCCGCCCACGCCTGTTACAAATGCTTTCATTCCTCACACCTCTGCACGGTTTCCGTACATTTTCTCATAGTAGTTCTGATACTCGCCGCTGATGATTGTCTCCCACCACTCGCGGTTCTCAAGGTACCACTTGATAGTCTTCTTTATGCCGTCCTCGAACTTTGTCTCAGGCAGCCAGCCAAGCTCGTTGTGTATCTTTGTAGGGTCTATTGCGTAGCGCATAT
>NZ_JAEFAJ010000041.1 GCF_016287535.1 Ruminococcus sp. | reverse complement strand
GAGTTCGACGTAATCCTTGCTTCCTTCGGTGACGCTAAGATGGGCGTTATCAAGGTTGCTAAGGAAGTTCTCGGTCTTGGCCTGAAGGAGGCTAAGGAGATAGTTGAGGCTGCTCCTAAGGCTATCAAGGAAGGCGTTTCTGAGGCTGAGGCTAACGAGCTCAAGGCTAAGTTTGAAGAGGCTGGCGCTACAATCGAGATTAAGTAATCAGCTTGTATCAAAAGATGATTACGGAAGGCTGTACCTTCGGGTGCAGCCTTTCTTGTTTGATGTTATAAAAAAATTATTCATAATTTGTGCAAAGCTACAATCGAGACGGTCAAATGTTGACTTATATGGTGAACTGTGCTATAATTTGATTGGGATATGATTTTTGTCATGGTATTGTAAAGTGTATTTTCTTAACGTCCGCACATTCGGAGCCTTTCCGTGAGGCAGGACATAAAGGAGGCATTACTATGAAAAAATTTGCAGTATTACTTGGTTCTTTGGTACTGGCAGCAGCCTTTTTTACTGCTCCGGCTGCCATAGCAGCATCAGTTGACAATACAGTTAAAATAGCGACAAAACAGCAGGCCGTTCCCGAGTCACAGAATATCATATACGCGGACAGAGTAATTCAGCTCGTGAATAAAGAAAGAAGAAACAGAGGCCTTCAGGAGTATAAAATGATCCCGAAGCTCACGAAATGTGCTGTTATCCGCGTAAAGGAAACAACGGTGTACTGGAGCCATCAGAGGACCAACGGTACATCGGGAATGGATGTTATTGATGAGGTAGGTCTCAGCTGGACGGGTAAAGCTGAGAATATTGCCGTTGGTCAGAATACGCCGGAGAGCGTTGTGAACAGCTGGATGAATTCAGCCGGACACCGTTCCAATATACTCAGCTCTGACTATAAGTATATCGGAGTCGGCTGCGTCTGTTACAACGGGCAGTATTACTGGGTCCAGGAATTTCTCGCTTCCAGAGAGAATTTTGACTATGCCTTTCTTCCGGAAAAGCACGGCGAGATAAATGACAGCGGAGTTGTTGATGCTGTGGACGCTTCGATAGTGCTTGCGGAATATGCGTCAGTATCTGCCGGCAAGGGTTCGATACTCAGCAGAAGTCAGCGGGCAAGGGCTGAGATCAACGGCGACGACATCGTTGACGCCGCAGACGCTTCGATGATACTCAATATTTATTCGTTCAATTCTTCAAGATAAATATATAAAACTAAAAGCCGTCCCTTATCGGGACGGTTTTTGTTGTTACCTCTTATTAATGAAATGTTAACGAATTGTAAACTTTGCAAGAGCTGTATTGTGAATGAAATATGAATGTGATATAATTTTTTCAAGCCCAAGGCGATAAAAAATATATGAAGGAGGAGTAATCACATGAAAAAAGCAAGAATTGCCGCGGCTGTTATCGCTCTTGTCATCGCAGGCGGAGCCCTGCCTGTTCAATCAGGAGCATACAGTACGGTAATTGCAAGCGCCGCAGAAGAGCTTACCGAGAGTGCTTCTGAAGAGTCAGAGTATTTTGAGATCGCTGTGCAGTACGGCGTTGTGTATGCGGAATACAAGGATTATGCGATCGCCAAGGGGTTAACAGAGGAATATGAGGATATGGAAGAGCCCTTCGATATAGAAATACCGGACGAGATAGAAGGTATCCCGATTACAGAGATAGTACCGGAGGCTTTTAAATCGAGCAGTGTCCGGAATGTGAAGCTGGGCAGAAATATAAAGACCATAGGGGATTATGCGTTCAGCGGCTGTTCGTATATAACGGAGATAAAGCTGCCGGAAGCTCTTGAAAAGCTCGGCAACAGCGCTTTCAGTGAATGCAGAGGACTTGCGAAGGTCACTTTCAACGATAAGCTGGTCAGCATAGGGCGCAAGGCTTTTATGAACTGCCGTGCCATTTCTTCCGCGGAGCTGCCTGACAGTCTCGTGAAGATAGGCGAAAACGCCTTCAGCGGCTGTCAGCAGCTGAGCAAGGTGAAGTTCGGCGCAGGTATTGCCGTCATCGGAGTGGGTGCTTTCTATGATGCGAACTTAAAGTATATGGAGATACCTGCAACTGTGGAAAGGCTGAACGGCTGCCCGCTTTTGTATACCGATTATGATGAACTGCCGGATATTGCCATAAGGATACTTAATCCGGAATGTGAACTGGGCGGAGAGCGTTCAGAGTGGAAGGAGTTCATAATAGTCTGCGATGAGGATTCGGTTCCGGAGAGATTTTGCGAGGACAACGCTCTGAGGCACTGTACTTATGAGCAGTACAAAAAAGGTGAGTACGGCGACAGGATCGAGACCGAATACGGTGAGGTATTCAGTAACGATACCATGAGCTGGTGTATGGTGGACGGCGGCTATGAGGTCTTCGATTTCACCATGGGCGATGAAGAAGAGCTTATTATCCCCGATGAGATAGGCGGAGTTCCCGTTGTAGCTGTCAGCAATAATCTGAGCAGCCGCGAGAACAATTCCAAGGTCAGGAAGATAGTGATCGGAAAGAATGTAAGAACTATCTGGAGCGCTGCGTTCTTTGAGTATCCTGCCCTTGAAGAAGTCGTATGCGGGGAAAGTCTCGAAAGAATAATGTCGCTTGCTTTTTATGGCTGTGAGTCTCTTAAAAAAGTGACTTTCAACGAGGGTCTGAAAGAGATCGAGCATACCTCGTTCTTCAACTGCAGCTCACTTGATGAGATCAACGGTCTTGGTTCGGTCACAAGCATAAAGCAGGGTTCGTTCTATATGTGTTCTCCTGATTTCCTTATACTTCCCGAAAGCGTGCAGTATGTGGAACAGGCTGCAATATGCCTTAATTATTCCCCTCAGGGTAATGATCTCAATCCCGCGAGGATAGTGGTCCTTAATCCGGACTGCGATTTTGAGCCTTGGTCAATATCAGGTGTAAGGAATATCTGCATTTTTGGATACAAGGATTCAACTGCCGAAAAGTACGCAAAAGAGAATGGCTTTACGTTCAGAGTGCTTGAGAAGCCCAGGGACAGCACTGATGAGTCTGAGTATGAGGCCATCAGGGAAAGAATAGAAGCCGACAGGTACGCAGGTGATGCCAACTGTGACGGCGAGATAGACCTTTCCGACGTTGTGCTTATCATGCAGGCACTTGCGGTACCGGACAGATACTGGATCGGTGGCACGGATCCCACACATCTGACAGATCAGGGACTGTGCAACGGAGACGTATGCTATCACGGAAGCGGTATCACCGCAAGGGACGCATTATGGATACAGAATTATCTTCTAGGCGATACTGATATTTTTGACTGATAAAAAAGGCTGATTTAGTTTAGAGTTGAGAATTGAGAGTTGACAGTTGTGGTGTATCGCCTGCGGCGATAAAATTTAAATAATATGAGCGCAGCGAACTCATTAACTCTTAACTCTCCACTCTCAATTCTCCACTAAATCAAAATTTAGCAAAGCTAAATTTTGATTTATATTTGTAAGATTATACTACTGAAAAATAAATTGTCAATAGAAATGCCATAGTATTTCTGACTTTCTGCAAGAAATACTATGGCATTATAATTTTATATGAATATCACCCTAAATACAGCATTTTTATTACAGATCTGAATGGAAGGTACGGGAAATAACGTCGTCCTGCTGTTCCTTTGTGAGCTTTACGAAATTTACCGCATAGCCCGAAACCCTTACGGTGAGCTGCGGATACTTTTCCGGGTGAGCCTGAGCGTCAAGGAGAGTTTCTCGTGTGAATACGTTTACGTTAAGGTGATGACCGCCTTTTTCAACGTAGCCGTCAAGCAATTCAATGAGGTTATCGACCTGTTTCTGGTTATCCATATACATTCTCCTTTTCTTTTTTGCGGCGGAACGCCGAGTGTGACTCCCTGTAGTACAGGGAGATGTCCGAAGGACAGAGGGCCGCGGCGCCTGTTGGGCGGCGTTCCCTACATTTTATAATTCATCTTCTTCTGGTTCAAGCTCTGTGGGCTGACAGCAGGCACCCTTTGTGCCGCATATATCCGTGCTTTTCACGGTATCAACTTTCAGCTCCGTACCGTTGCCGCCTGAGACTATATTCACATGACCGCTTCCCTGCGACATGAGCTGATCTATAAGATCGGCAAGCTCGGCAGGGGAGCTTTTATCTTCGGGAGCACACATATCATTCACCTCTCAGCTTGTCAAGGTCGAGGTCTCCGGCGAACACTTCCATGTCCTTGCCGAGAGCGTCGGGAACTATGGAGAAGGTATTTGAGATACCGTCCTGAGCGTGTCTGAATGGCAGCTTTGCCACCGACGAGAGTGAGGCTACAGCGCCGTGAGTGTCTCTGCCGTGCATGGGGTTAGCTCCCGGAGCAAGGGGAACTCCCTGCTTTCGTCCGTCGGGAGTATTGCCTGTTTTCTTGCCGTATACCACATTAGATGTGATAGTGAGTATAGACATCGTGGGAACTCCGTCACGGTAGGTGTGGTGCTTTCTTACGCAGTCCATAAATCTGCGTACCACCTCTACTGCCAGCTGGTCAACTCTGTCGTCATTGTTGCCGTATTTCGGGAAGTCGCCCTCAATCTCGTAATCAACTACCACGTTCTTTGCAACGTCGGTCACGTTGCCTGACTTGTCCTTTATTTCGATGTCCTTACGGACAGGTTTTACCTTTGCGTACTTGATAGCCGAAAGGGAATCCGCAACGACGGAAAGTCCTGCGATTCCTGTTGCGAAGTAACGCTTTACATCTCTGTCGTGGAGTGCCATCTGCAGCCTCTCATAGCTGTACTTGTCATGCATATAGTGGATTACATTCAGAGTGTTTACATAAAGTCCTGCAAGCCACTCCATCATATCCATGTACTTTTCCCAAACGTCATCGAAGTCGAGATACTCGCTGTCAACGGGTCTGTACTTGGGACCTACCTGCAAGCCGAGGCGCTCGTCCACGCCGCCGTTTATAGCGTAGAGCAGGCACTTTGCAAGGTTTGCCCTCGCACCGAAGAACTGCATTTCCTTGCCTACTACCATTGATGATACGCAGCAGGCGATAGCATAGTCGTCACCGTGGAAAACCCTCATCATGTCGTCGTTCTCATATTGGATAGATGATGTTTTTATGGACATCTTAGCGCAGTATTCCTTGAACTTTCTTGGGAGCTTCGTTGACCAGAGTATTGTCATATTTGGTTCGGGAGCTGTACCCAAGTTTTCGAGGGTGTGGAGATAACGGAAGCTGTTTTTCGTTACGAGGTGATGACCGTCAACGTCAACGCCGCCTATAGATTCAGTTATCCACGTCGGGTCTCCTGAAAATAACTCGTTGTACTCAGGAGTACGGGCGAACTTTACGATACGGAGCTTCATGATGAAATGGTCTATAAGCTCCTGTGCCTGTTCTTCTGTGATAAGTCCTTTTTCGAGGTCACGCTGAATGAATATATCGAGAAATGTGGAAGTTCTTCCCAGTGACATAGCCGCACCGTTCTGCTCCTTTACTGCCGCAAGATATCCGAAGTAAAGCCACTGTATGGCTTCCTTTGCGTTAGCCGCGGGCTTTGAGATATCAAAGCCGTATATCTTGCCGAGTTCCTTTAAGTCCTGCAAGGCTCGTACCTGCTCGGCAAGCTCCTCACGGAGACGGATATTCTTTGATGTCATTCTCACAAGTGAGGTGTCTATCTGATGTTTTTTGTCCTCGATAAGCCTGTCCACGCCGTAGAGGGCAACTCGTCTGTAGTCGCCGATGATACGTCCTCTGCCGTAAGCGTCGGGAAGTCCCGTGAGGATAGCGGAATGACGTGCCAGTCTCATTTCTGGAGTATATGCGTCAAAAACACCTTGATTGTGAGTTTTTCTGTACTTTGTGAATATCTCCACTACCTTGGGATCCACCTCGTAGCCGTACTCTTTACAAGCCTGCTGAGCCATACGGATACCGCCGAAGGGCTGCAACGCTCGTTTGAAGGGCTTGTCTGTCTGTAGGCCTACTATCTGTTCAAGGTCTTTATTTAGGTAGCCTGCACCGTGTGAAGTAATAGTGGATATGATCTTTGTGTCCATGTCGAGAACTCCGCCTGCTTCGCGCTCCTGCCGGGAAAGCTCCATGACCTGTTCCCACAGCTTCTTGGTAGCCTCTGTAGGCGGCGCGAGGAAGCTCTCATCGCCCTCGTAAGGAGTGTAATTCTTCTTGATGAAATCCCTGACGTTTATGGAACTGCTGCTCCAGCGTCCCTCTGTGAAGCCGTCCCATTCCTGAGCCCATGAATTGACCATAACACATTACTCCTTTAAATTTTAATATCTATAAGTAATCTTACCACTTTGAACAGTGATTGTCAAACCGGAAGTTGACCTGATAAAACTAAAAACAGGGGTATTTCGTTTTATCATATTACAAAGTCGGTCTGATGTGAAGTTAAAAGAGATTTTGTCTGACGGTGAATAGAAGAATAACGCGGCATGAAATCTGCCGCGTATCAAAATGTAATGAAATTGTTTGAGCGATTTGTGCATTAGATAGATTTTCGTTTTTTCAGCTGAAAGAGCGGATAATATCCGCCCGGTGGAATCACTTCTTTTTGCTTGCTTTTTGAGGCTTAGCCGGTTTTTTCCGTGGCTTTCCGGACTTTCCGGTTTTTTCGGGCTTATCATCGCTGGGAACAGCTATACCGAGTGCCTTTTCCCTGTTTTCGAGGACATGGAAGCTCAGCTTATAAAGCGTAGCGGTAAGCGGTACTCCCAGTATCATGCCGAGTACGCCGAAGAGCCCGCCGCCTACGGTAACGGCTGCGAGAGTCCAGACGCTCGGCAGACCGATGCTGCCGCCGACAACTCTCGGATAGATGATATTGCCCTCAAGCTGCTGGAGTATGATAAGGAATATAATGAATATAAGCGCCTTCATTGGGTCAACGGTGAGTATTATGAAAGCGCTTATGCCTGCGCCGAGGAAAGCTCCGACTATGGGGATAAACGCGGTAACTCCCACGAGAGTGCCGGACATAGCCGCATATGGCAGCTTCAGCAGCTTCATGCCTGTGAAGCAGAGAGAGCCGAGGATTATCGCTTCCACGAACTGTCCGACAAAGAAGCTCTGAAATGTCGAGTTTGCCGTTCTGAGGACTATTGAGCTCTTCTTGTTGAACTCGTCGCTGAAATATGCGCGTCTTATGCGGTTTGCATCGTGTATAAGCTTATCCTTGCGGAGAAGCATATATATAGCGAAGATAATTCCGAGGACTATGTTTGTGACAGCAGATGTCACCCCGCCTATTATGCCCACTGCGGAGCTGAGTATTCCTGCAAGTCCTGAGGTGAGTATCTTCGAGGCTTTTTCAGCGATTTTCGCCCAGTCGAATTCAAGCGAGCTTATCTGCTCCTGTATCTCAGGGTACTCCTTCAGCTTGCCGGTCACGAAGCCCTTGACTTTGGTGAAGGCGGGAGGTATCTCCTCGTACAGCACTCCGAAGGCTTTGGCTATCTCAGGGATAACAATATACATTATCAGGACTATTATTGCTGCTGTAATAGCAAATGCAGCCGCAATGCAGAAGGGCCTGCGTGTCTTTGATATCAGCTTTGAATCGTTTTTTGGAAAGTACAGCTTTTCAAAGCGGTTCATGATTATATTGAATATATAGGCGATAAAGAAGCCTATGACAAGCGATTTCAGAGCTCCGAGAACTACGGAGACAAAGTTTGCCAGAACGGCAAAGTTCTGACATATAACGCAGACTGCTACAGCAAGCACCGCGATAAAGATATACCGTTTGATCTCACTTTTTTCCATAATTGATGCCTTGCGGCAAATCACTCCTTTTAAGGCGAAATACTATTACAATTATATATCAATACAGTTTGTTTGTCAATCGGATAAAACAAGCTCCTGCGGCATTACAACTGAATTAACAAACTACTTGACCGAATGAGAGTTTCATGATATAATAAAAATAATTAGTTCCGTGATATGGGGAACTTAAAGAATAATGATGTTAAAGGGGATAACCCCCGCCGGTAAATATGCCCGGTCATAGAAGTTATATGCGAACGGAGGTCATAATAATGCCAGGATTAGACGATTACGCTCCCGCTGTCAGAAAGGTCATGACGCTTTTTTACGTTATAGATACTTCCGGAAGTATGCAGGGAAGCAAGATAGGACAGGTAGAATCAGCGCTTGAGGAAGTAATGCAGACACTTCAGGAAATAAGC
The DNA here is from genome assembly GCF_016287535.1 of Ruminococcus sp. GTDB lineage: Bacteria > Bacillota > Clostridia > Oscillospirales > Ruminococcaceae > Ruminococcus. Next base: position 19,045 of record NZ_JAEFAJ010000041.1, on the reverse strand, counting down.
GATGAAAGCGATGACGCTGAGATAAAGATCGCAGTGCTGGAGTTCTCTACGGGAGCTTCATGGGTAACTCCGGAGCCTGTATCTCCGGAGGGATACCGCTTCAAGACCTTTGAAGCCTGCGGTGTTACCGACCTCGGTGCCGCCTGCAAGGAGCTGGACAAGAAGCTCTCAAGAAATGAATTCCTTCAGACTGCTGCAGGTGCTTATCCGCCGGTAATACTTCTCTTCAGCGACGGCGGACCCACAGATAACTGGGAGAGCGGTCTCGACGCTCTGAAAAAGAACAACTGGTTCAAGCGTTCCATAAAGATAGCATTCGCTATAGGCGATGACGCTGACAAGGATATACTCGCACGCTTCTCCGGAAGCTCGGAAACTGTCCTTGATGTAAAGAACAAGGATCAGCTCCGCCTTATGATAGAAAAGGCAAGCGTTATCACAAGCGTTTTTGCAAGCCATTCAAGCACTGTTGACAGTGATACCGATCCTGTTGAGATCTCAAAGCAGCTTGCCGAGGACGTCAAGACCCAGACAACAGAGGCTCTCAGCGACGATAATACCGCCGACTGGGACGAATCCGACTGGTAAGGTGAGGTTATGCAGAGATTACATTCCTTTGCTCAGACAAGTATCGGCGCCTCACATCTGAGCCGCGGTCTGATCTGTCAGGACAGCTCTGCCTGTGCGGATAATGAGCAGTATTCATTTGCGGCGGCGGCGGACGGTCACGGAAGTCCCTGTTATCTGCGTACTGACAGAGGTTCGGCTTTTGCGGTGGAGTGTGCTGAGGACTGTGTCAGGGAGTTCCTCGAGGGACTCGGAAATGCGGAGGAAGTTCTTGCGGACGAGCGACAGCGCGGAGAGCTCTTCAATCAGCTCTGGCGCGGTATCATAGCAAGATGGCACGATAAGACCGAGAAGGACTTCAAGAGCGATCCCTTTTCGGAGGAGGAGCTTGACCGTATACCTGAGAAGTTTGCGGGTTACCGCAAACGCTATGAGGACGGAGACTATATCGGCGCTTACGGCACCACCCTGCTGTTTGCGGTGGTAACTGAGAATTACGCTTTCGGCGCTCAGATAGGCGACGGAAAATGCGTTGTCATCGACGGCGACAGCAACGTGTTCGTGCCTGTTCCGGAGGATCCCCGATGTTATGAGAACGTGACTACTTCCATGTGTCAGGACGACGCGGCTCTCTCGGCAAGATTCTTCTATCTGCCTAAGGGACTTATGCCTGCGGCTGTGTTCCTGTGCTCGGACGGCGTTGAGAATTCCTACTGGAACGAGGAGCAGCTTTTCTGCTTTTTCCGCGGACTTGCCCTTACCATAGTTGAGAACGGCATGGAGGAGGGGATATCCCAGCTTGCGGAGTTCCTGCCTTCAATGACAAAAAAGGGAAGCGGCGATGATGTTACCTGTTCTGGTATCATAGATCTTACAAAGCTGAGTTCCTGCTCTGACGGCATACGTGAGGACCTTGAGGTAGCTTCTCTTGCGGCGGCTGAGACCGTCGGAGAAGCTCTTGACGCTGAGGAGATCGAATATGACGACGAGGATCTGCAGCAGGTCATCTCCGATGTTATAGCGGATAATGCGGATACCGCAGGCAAGGAGGACAACGGTGAGCCGGAGGCTCCGGAAAAAGAACAGTGAAGTGCAAGGGCGGATACTATCCGCCCTTTTTATGTCTGAAATACTTTTTTTTGGAAAAAGCTCTTGACAAAAGCGAACAGATGTTCTATAATAAGATTACAAGGAATGGAACATTAGTTCTTAAAGCTATCTTATTATGAACTGCATTTTAGTTATGCGGACTCTGAAAGGGTGCAGCGGTTTGCTGCTTCGTGCTTCTTTATTTTATTTAAGGGGGCAAATCATGAACGATCTTATCAAAAACTATACCCACAGCCGCGATCTTGTCAAAAAACGCATCTCTGAACTTCTGACACTGCGGCATTCGCTTACTGAAAGGGGGGACTCTCTCCGCGCCGGACAGCTTGACCTTGACCGCCGTATACGCATTCTCTATACGGAGCTTGACGAGCTTACGGAGATAATTTCAAATCTTACCTCATATCAGAGGAGGCGTGCAGAAAGTGTCAAAGCGTGAGGCGTATTCTGATACCTTTACCGGTGAGGCAGACAGAGGCATCAGGGCTGTTCTCGGCTTTGATGACGAGGACGAGTCAGGAAGAAAGCTCCGCCGGCTATTATTAAAAGTTATTAATAATGAGCTTACCCCAAGACAAAAGGAAATAATTATGCTATACTATTACAGGGACGCGGATATTGTGTCTATCAGCAAGATGCTTGGGATATCTCCTCAGGCTGTTTCTTCGATAATGTCACGTGCCCGTCTGAAAATGTACAAGATCCTTAAATACTACATCTGAGGAGGTTTCAATGGATACTCCTGTATACGATTTTTTGCGGAGATATGCCGGTTCGGATATGCTCCGTGCCCATATGCCGGGACATAAGGGCATTTCGTCAGCCGCTGAGCTTGAACAGCTCTACAGGCTCGATATCACTGAAATAAAAGGAGCGGACAGCCTTTTTGAAGCTGACGGTATTATCGCTCAGAGCGAGAGGAATGCGTCAGAGCTTTACGGTACAGTCGCAACTGTTTACTCCGCAGGCGGCTCTACCCTCTGCATACAGGCTATGCTTGCTCTTATGAAACAGGAAAAACGCCGTATCATCGCCGTCAGAAATGTTCATCGTGCTTTTCTCAATGCGGCGGTTCTTCTCGGACTTGACGTTCAGTGGATACTTCCCCAGTACAGCGGCGGTATCCTGTCGGGCAGGATACTCCTGCCCGACGCCGAGGCGGCTTTAGCCGCCTCGGCTGAGCCAGCCTGTCTTTATGTGACCTCACCTGACTATACCGGCAGGCTGGCGGATACCGCCGCACTGGCGGCTCTGTGTCATCGCTACGGAGCAAGGCTCCTTGTGGACAATGCTCACGGAGCTCATCTTGCATTTTTTGAAAAAAGTCTGCACCCGATCGTCCTCGGCGCTGATATGTGCTGTGACTCAGCGCATAAAATGCTGCCGGCACTTACAGGAGCAGCTATGCTCCATAGCTCCTGTGCGGAGTATGCTCCGGTACTGAAGCAGGCGATGAGCCTTTTCGGCTCTACAAGTCCGTCTTATCTTATCATGGCTTCGCTTGATATATGCAACCGTTACCTTTCAGATAATATAAGAGACGATATCGCCGCGGCTTTGCCGCGGCTGACTTCGCTGCGCGAAGTCCTTTCGGACAGGCTTGTTTTTGCGGAATCTGAACCGTTCCATATCACGGTAAAAGCCGCTGAAAGCGGCTACAGCGGCACAGAGCTTGCGGAGCTTCTCAGAAATAACGGCGTTGAGTGTGAATACGCTGATGAAGAGCTTCTTGTTCTGCTTATGTCGCCGTTTTCATCTGCCGGGGACTATGGGCGGCTTCGCGCCGCGCTTGATAGCGCGGTGTCGGGAGCTTCCCGTTATAAAAGGGAAAAAAAGTCATTTTTGCGGAAGCTCCCGAAGATGGCTTGCTCCATCCGCGAAGCCGCCTTTGCGCCTGCGGAGGAGATAGCCGCGGAGGATGCGGAGGGGAGAATATGCGCCTCCGTAAAAGTACCCTGTCCGCCTGCCGTGCCTATAGCTGTAAGCGGAGAGATAATTGACCGTGACTGTATTGAGGTATTCCGTGATTATGGCATAAAAACCGTCCTTGTAGTGAAAAATTAGCTTGGGCTATTGCAATTTGCGGGTATATATGTTAAAATGAAGTATATTATTTTAGCGGAGGTACTGCCATGAGCGATATTAATGATAAGGAGCTTGACGAGCTTGAGGAAGAAGAGGAGATCGAAAACTACATCACCCTGACGGACGATGACGGAAATGAGGTCTCATTTGAGATAATAGGCACAGTTGAGTATGAGGAGCATCTCTATGCAGTGCTTCTGCCCTTTGACGACGAGGACGACGAGGTTGTGATACTTGAGGTCATACCCGGCGAGACTCCTGAGGAGGACGACTTTGTATCCGTGAACGATGACGAGCTTCTCGGAAAGGTGTTTGAAGAGTTCAAGAAGAACTACGACGGAGAATATGAATTTGAATGAATCAAAAACCGGCGCACGATGCGCGCTTCCGTTAGCGGAAAAAAACCAAACCAAACTGAATAGGAATAAAGCCGATACATTACGTATCGGCTTTAATTATTTACTTTTTATTACTTTTAAAAAATAGAATATAAGTTGTAACAGGTTGTGCTAATTGCTTTCAAAGACTTCAAAAAGAGCATTTGATAGTTCACCAAGTGCTTTCAGGATTTCTTTTTCCTCTACATCATTTATTTGGGTATAGTCTCTGTCATCTATTATTATATACAGCTTCTTCTTTTTATAGTAGTACCCTGTGTTCAAGTTCGAGTCTGCAAACTTATCGTTCAGTTCATAAAAATACTTTGATTCTATTTTCAGTTTTTCCGCGCCCTTGAATGTGAAAACATAGTTTTTTACACCGTTTTTATACTCATTGTGTGTTATTTTTTTTATTGCCATAGGCTTGCCTGTAACTTTTTGTAAACTATCATTGAGCATTATTTGATCAGAGGTATTCAGATCCTTAAAAGAAATCATATTCCTTTTTACTCCCCAAATCATTGCATAACCAGCAACAATACCAACAGTCACAACAACCGCCATTATAAACGAAATCGAAAGAACAAAACATTTTAATATGTTTTTTTTAGGATTACTCATTTAATTCCTCCTGAAAACAGTTATTTCATATTATATGGATTGCATTTATGCTGCTTTGACCGTTTTATCTAATTTGACCATTTCTGCATCGATTTCTTTATTTTTTGACTTCTTTGATGCTGCAACCAATTCTTTCACTTCTTTGGGTGACTTTATTCTGTATCCGTAATTCCATGTGATAGTATTTTCAATGACTCCATATATCGGATACTCTCTTGCTAAACCACACTCATGCAACATATGCTGTGCTTTGTCACCTCCATCAACATGGTAACCCCATTCATAGTAATCCATAAGATAAATCTTATAATTCATAGTGTATGTACTACCTGACCGGACAGCTGAACATGCCAAACCACAAAAGTTTTTCATAGTCAGATTATTTGATAATACCTGCCTTGTAGGCATCAAGGAGCTGCCGCAGGTCGTTTATCTTGTCCATTATCTCCTCGCCCTTGTCGGTATCGGAAATATTCGCGCGGTGCTCCAGCTTCTCAACAAGGTGAATATTCGGAGTATTTCCGCTCTCACCTGAAACGAAGGGTTTATGCTCCGCAAGATTCAGGCTGTGCGAGTCGTATATCAGCGTATATCCGGCAATACCCGTTGTGGACTGGTATGCTTTGGATATGCCGCCGTCTATTACGAAAAGCTTTCCGTCAGCCTTTACGGGACTTTCACCGTTCTTTATCTTTACCGGAACGTGGCCGTTTATGATATGTCCCTTTTCGGGGTCAAGGCCGAAGTGCCTGAGCAGAGCCATACATACCTCCGCTTTTTCCGAGAAGATGTAGTAGGAGTTGTAGTTTTCCGTGTGGAGGGACTTGTCCGCAAGCATTCCACGCTCAAAGAATGCCATTTTGTCCTTGCCGTAAAGGGGAGACTTAGCTCCGCACCAGAGATACCACATGAAGTCGCTGGCATATTCTTTTTCCTCGCCGCTGCTGAAATATGCCTGATTTGCAAGCTCGCCCAGCTTGTCAAGGAGAGCCTTGCCGGAATACTTTGCACCATGTATATTGACGCTCTGCAGTTCGCCGTTTCCGTCCATAGGTATACAGCCGTGGAACAGCAGATTATCGTTGCAGGTCTTGTACATAGCTCCCTTGGCGTATATAAAGCGGATATGCCGCTGCAGCTTCTCGCTGTGCCGGAAGGAAGCCTTCAGCACTTTCATGAGCTCTTCCTCGCCCTCTGAGAGAGTAAGCGGAGAAGCCGGGTCAACAGTAGGGAAGCTCTTGTCGAGGAGCTCGTGAGTCTTACCGTTTTCGGTGACAGTTCCGTTTATGAAATCCGTCCTGCCGAAGAGATCACGGTCGCTCATTTCCCATTCAGGGTGCTTGGCTATCATCTGACCTTCCAGTTTCATTTGTATAACAGCTATCGCCTTGTGCATTTTTGCGGTGAGTTTCAGGTCTACGGGGTCATAGATATTGTCGTCAAGTGCATTCGGCATATACCGCGTACATTCGTCGTTTTCGTAGGTCTCGGCTGCAAATACAGCAAGCGCCCTTAGGTTGAGACCGTAGCCGTCCTCAAGCACATCGAAGTTGTTGTACCTCATGGCTATGCGTATAACATTTGCTATAAGCGCGGGATTTCCCGAAGCAGCACCCATCCATGAGATGTCGTGGTTGCCCCACTGTATATCCACATCATGCATTTTCATCAGCTCGTCAAGGATTATGTCCGCGCGGGGACCTCTGTCGAAGATATCGCCTATTATGTGGAGCTTGTCTATGCATACCGACTGTATCAGCTTGCACAGAGATATTATAAAGGTCTCGGCAATGCCTGTGCTTATTATGGCGCTGATTATCTCGTCGTAGTAGTAGTCCTTGTTTACGTCCTCGGTGACGTTGAGCAGCTCGTCAAGTATGTATACCATATCCTCCGGGATACGCTTTCTTATGCGTGAGCGTGTATACTTGGCGGAAACAGTCTCGCAGACGAGTATCAGCCTGTATATGCTGAGCCGCTTCCACTCGTCAGAGAGCCCGCCGCTGTTTGCGAGACGGCTTATCTCCTTTTCGGGATAGTATATAAGCTCGGTCAGCTGTTCACGGTCATGAGCCGAAACGGTCTTGCCAAGCACAAGGTCGCTCTTTATTTTTATCATGCCTGAGGCGCTTCTGAGCATATGCAGAAAGGCTTCGTATTCGCCGTGTATGTCGCTGAAAAAGTATTCAGTGCCTTTGGGGAGGCTCCTTATCGCTGAAAGATTGATTATCTCGCTTGCGGCGCTTTCTATAGTCGGGTACTCCTTTGCAAGTAGGCGTAGGTATTTTATATCCATAGCAATTTCCTTTCAGAGCTGTTTCATTAGTTCATCTATAAGGCTTCTTTTAGCAAGTCCGTCTGAGAATGCGGTAGCGCCGCCGCAGGCTGTGCCGAGCTTCAGCGCAAAGCTGTAATCGCTGTCTGCAATGCCTGCGACAAATCCGGCAAGCATTGAATCTCCTGCGCCTACAGAGTTTTTCAGTTCACCCTTGCAGGCACCGCACCTGTGGAGCCCGCCCTTTTCGTCAAGGAGGAGAGCTCCCTTTTCTGCCATTGAGACAAGTACATTCCTTGCCCCCATTTCCCTGAGCTTTTCCGCATATCTGACGACATCTTCATCGGTCACTATTTCAGTGCCGAAGAGCTCCCCAAGCTCGTGAGAGTTTGGCTTTATGAGAAAGGGTCTGTACTTCAGCACGTTCAGCAGCAGTTTGCCTGTAGCGTCAACTGCAAACATTATATCTCTTCCGGACAGGCTTGCGAGTATCTTTTCATATATATCCGGCGGCAGACTGTTCGGGATACTTCCGGCAAGTATGAGAGTGTCGCCGCCGCGGAGACCTTCCAGCTTGGAGAACAGCTGGTCAAGGGCATCTTTCCCGATATGCGGTCCCTGACCGTTTATCTCAGTCTCTTCCGCAGCTTTCAGCTTTATATTTATACGTGAGCTGCCCTCTTTTAGTTTTACGAAATCCGCGTCGATGCCCATATCCTTTACGCCCTGTTCTATTGCTTCTCCGGTAAATCCGGCTATAAAGCCGAGCGCCTTTGATTTTACTCCGAGTTCTGCAAGGACCGCAGATACGTTTATACCTTTGCCGCCGAAGTATATCTCCTCTGAGGAGGCGCGGTTAACGCTGCCCAGCTTTACCTCGCCGGTACGGACAACATAGTCTATTGCGGGATTGAATGTTACTGTGTATATCATATCACAACTTCCTCTGTTCTGATAATACGATCAAAATACATGATTATTATACCATGTTCCGCTGCGAAAATCAATTCATATAAAAGAAAAAGCGTTTACCGCAGGGAAAAGGAGAAATTGTCCAAGCCTGCACTGTTTTCCGGACTTCTGAGAAAATAACTGACCGTGATACATACAAATCCGGTTATCCGGGAACTGAAAAAAATCACGGAGCAGCTGCTCCGTGATTTAATAATATGTGTGGTTTATCAGTCGAACGTTACATCTTTGCCGAGCAGATACTCCTGTATCCTGAGCGCGTCGTTTGATGTGATGCCCGTAACAGTCTTGTCAACATCGCCGTTGGTTATGCCCTGCAGGGTTATGTGCTTTTCGGCTGTGCCGTTAAGACCGTACTTATCCGGATTTGCAAGCGCCTGCATTATGATAACAGCGTCTGCAAGGTCAATAGTACCGTCACAGTTGGCGTCGCCGGCAAGACGCTCCGCCTGATCTTCGTCGAGGGGAATGAAACAATCCTGCATTTTTGCATTTATCATGTACTCCTCGGCTGTTGAGCCCTTGTAGCCGTACATATAGTCAAAGGTGCCTGCGAATGCATCTTTGCCAATCTCACAATCGGGATTCATTATCTTTATGCTTATATCTCCCTCAGGCTTGGGCATAGTTATTTCTCTTTCTATAAAGCGGGGATCACTCATTGTATTTTCAAGGCTTTTTCCTAAGTACAACGAACAATACGCTTCCTTGCCCACAGACTTTATATTCTCAGGGAGAGAAAGAGAATTTATCGAAGTTTTATAGAAGGTCCTGTCCTTTATTTCTGTAAGAGAATCCGGGATATTGATCTCATGGAGCAGATAGCAGTTTTCAAATGCCGATTCGCCGAGCTCGGTAAGTCCCTCGTTCAAAGTGACCTTTTTCAGAATAGCGTTATCCGAGAAAGCTTCCTTTCCGATAGATTTAAGCCCTTTTCCGCATCTTACTTCTTCAAGGCTGTAGTTGGCTTCAAAGGCATTTGCTCCTATGGATTCAAGGCTGTCCGGAAGGTCAAGGACTTTATAATCACATACATCTTCAAAAGCGCTGTCACCTATAGTTTTCAGATCATTTCCAAGAATTATGCCCTTTGCATTTTTACAGCATATAAATGCCTCGTCACCTATTATGATAACACTGGGAAGATCAATAACTGACTGCATTTTCCGGCAGTGATAAAACGCCTCTTCTCCAACCTCTTTTATGCCTTTTCTGAATTTCACATACGAAAGAGCCTCGCAGAAGATAAATGCACTATTTCCAATCGTTTCAACTCCGTCGCCTATCTTTGCTATTCTCAGCGTAGAATCTGTAAAAGCACCCTTTGGTATGCTTTTTACGTTATTGCCTATTTTAATGGAGCGCAGACGGAATGGACCGTTATAATTTGCGTGATAAAAATAATCATATACATCCTTAGAAACACTGACAACCGGAAGCCCTTCGATCTCGTCCGGGATAATGAGCCTTCCGTTTTCAGAAAGTGCGGCAGCTGCTAATTTAGCACCGCTGTCGACCTTGGTGAATGACATACCGTATTCGTAATTGGCAGAAGTTCCGTCAAAATAAGATATATCGTTCTTTTCATAATCGCCCTTTTCAAACTGTTCAAAGCCGCAGTTGTGGATACCGTTTTCCTCGGCAAAGTCCTGTGCAGCTCCGCTGTCGCTTACAATAATGCAGTTAGCCCATTCATTTGATTTCTCCTTGAATGACAGCTTGCATTCAGGATCCATTATTTTAAGGGTTACGTTATAAACGATAGGTTCATCTATGTTTTTTCCGTATGTCTGTTCAGCGGGACAGCCTTCAAGCCCGGTAACTCCTTCAGGTATCACAAGCTCTTTTACCCTTGTTTTCTGAAAAGCGGCACGGCCGATATGCTTTACTGTGTCAGGGATCTCGAATCCATTCAGATTTACGCACTGTAAGAAAGCTGATTCGCCGATATATTCGATATTGCTTCCTACAGTGATATCATTGAGCTTGGAGCAGCCTGAGAAAGCTGAGTCGCCTATAGTTTTCAGCTTGTCGTTCATAACGACCTTCTGAAGTTCAGAGCATTGATAAAAAGCACTTTCTCCGACTGCCTGGATATTCTTTCCGAAAACTACACATTTTAAGCATCTCTGAGAAATGAATGCACCGCTTCCGATCGCAGTTACAGGAACTCCGTCAACTTCATCGGGAATTATCACTACTGTATTATCTGACGGTAGATCAGTGATATCGGTCAGAGTAAGACCGGTTTCGTTTTCTTTGAACGTCATACCGTAAAGGTTGGCGATATCAGCGCCGGCTGAGGGCATTTTTGCGTAATCGCCTTTTTCGTAATCCTCGAAGCTGCAATACCTTTTTTATTTACCTCAGCACGCTCGTTCTGAAACTCTGCAAACTTGCGTGAAGACGAATCGTCCGCACTTACTATAACGCAATCCTTGGTGTTAACAGTATTCAATATTCCGCATTCCGGATTCATTATTTTTATTACGCAGTCCCTGTATGCCATTGGATATTTGAAATAAAGGGGACACAGATCAGTTAATGATGTGACGCCCTCAGGTATTACCAGACACTTTATATTCTTGCCGGAGAACGCACCTGAACCCAGATAGGTCAGATTTTCGCCGAGGTCTACTTCAGTGATGCCGTCGCTGTCACAAAAAGCGCCAGCCTCTATGCGTTCAAGGTTCTTTCCGAACTTTACTTCCTTTATGCCTGTACACATCTCAAATGCAGAGGTCTTTATTTCAGTCAGGCTGTCGGGAAATTCCAGTGATACAAGGGACGTGCAGTTGTAAAAGGCACAGTTGTTGATAACAGTGAGCCCCTCGTTGAAGCTTATCTCTTCCAGCTTTTCGCAGTAAGCGAAGGCAGCGCAGCCGATACTTTCAAGGCTCTCGCCGCACTCTACTTTTGTGAGCTCGCTGCACTCATAAAGAAGAGCTTCATTTACGGTTTTGATGTTTTTGCCGAACTTAATTGTCCTGACAGTGCCTCGCACATCGTCAAAGGCACCATTCTCGAAGCTTGTTACAGGCTTTCCGTCGATCTCGTCAGCGATAACGACATCAGCGACGGCGTCCTGGCTTACCTCCGCGACAGCGGCATAGTCGCTGTAGACACTATACGTTATGTCGTCTGCGGTGAAGCTTTGAGACATTTTTGCAGCTGTCTCCGTTTCTGCTGCGAAGACTAAGCTGCTGTCTGTTCTTTCTGCTGTTGCCGGATATGCTCCCCCAACGAGCACAAGGGCTGTAACAGCTGCGATCAGCTTTTTGATTTTCATGATTTTTTTCTCTTTTACAATATCATTAGCCCTGAGGCTTGATAGAATTATATCACAAACTGTAAAATAGTGCAATACGCTTTGGCTAAAATATACATTATATACATAATAAACCTGTAAGATAGTTGCATCTTACAGGTTTTCCTGGCTTAATGACATTAGAAACCGGCGAGGGTATTTTGTATCTTATGGGACGATGCTCACGATACATCAGTTTAAGGAGTTGAGATATTAGATCAGTATATGTCTCATAATCATATACGGAATAAAAAATCGCGTTCCACATAAAGTGAAACGCGAACTTGTAAGCGCGGATTACGCGCTGGTGCGAGTAATGGGACTTGAACCCATACGTCTGTCGACACACGCCCCTCAAACGTGCCTGTCTGCCAATTCCAGCACACTCGCATTACAGTGTTTCGTGACTGCTTTAATATTATATCAGAATTCGGATCGCTTGTCAAGCCTTTTTTGAAAAAAATTTCAGAATCTTTTAGTTAACATAAAAAATAATATTTGCTGCTATTGACTTTTAAATGCTGCTGATGTATAATATTATATGTTAGTGCTGATGTGGCACAGTCGGTAGCGCAACGCCTTGGTAAGGCGTAGGTCGTCGGTTCAAGTCCGATCATCAGCTCCACGCCAAACGGCGTGAAACAGGCGTTTCTTCTTTTTGAGGAAACGCTTTTTTATTTTACTAAAAGAAAAAGTGTCATAAATCTGTCATAGTTACTATGAGAAGATATGAAAAGCAGGGAAATCTATGAAAGGTTATCTGAATTATATTAGCTATTATCGAGGTAAATAAATACACTTTAAAAGCCTTGATACACCTGCTGTACCGCATTCTGGAAAGCGTAACAGGCTCAGGGAGTAAAGAAGCCTTTAACGGATAAATAAGAAGGAAAAAAGCGTACTCTCATCCGTTCTGGTGTCATAAATGAAACTGGAGGGTTAAACAAATCTTAAAGCAGCGGCACGAGGGTTCGAATCCCTCTCTGTCCGCTTTTTTAAAGAAGCCTGTATTTCGAGAAAAACACCGAAATACAGGCTTTTCTGTTACATACAGAAAGCAGGTATAACTGAAATTTTGCAGTTGCGTGTGAAGAAAAAACAAGCATAATTCACACGAATTCACACGAAGAAAAGGCGATATAGTGTTACATAATGAAGCCAGCTCCCGTAAGGGAGCTGTTTCTTTTTAAAATATTCATTAACAAAAGTTGATTCACTGAATGTTGCCTTTGCTATACTCCTCCAAGAATTCAGCCTCACTGATACCGCCCTTTATGAGTTGACTAAACCTGATCAGTTCTTTAGGGCATTTGTCCATATCTGACTTTTTGCATGATTCGATATGGAGTATAGGAAAATTTCTTCAGATAAACACACCGTTGCAGGAATGAAAATCGTTTTTTTCAAATATCACACATCTTAGAGTCATATTTGTGCAGTTAGCAATTATTCATATATTAGCATACTTTTCATCAAGCAAAGATCAAACACATCAAGTATGTCATCATTGCATAAATCAGCAGCTTTCCAATTGTCAATTTCAACATTAGGAACAGCAAGCAGCCATTTTTAGAAAATATTAATATCAATATATTTAATATTCCATCATCATTACAATCACCTGGAATTATATGACCATTTTTGTAATTACCAAGCGAAATAAACTTGTGACTGGTTTCAGCAGCATATTCTTGCGCAGTACTGTTATCCCAACCGTAAATAGTCGTGATTTTGGGGATTATATTAGAATTTTGCTCAAAAGAAAAATTTGGATTATATATTTTTATTTCTCTAAGTGCTATGCAATTTAAAAAAGCATCATACTCAATATACTCAATGTTCTTTGGAATAGAAATTGTAACAAGTCCTGAACATCCGTCAAAAGCATTATTATATCTATTCTTCTAAGAATTTCTCTATAACAACTATTATCTCCTCAAGTCGCTTACCACCGATACCTTTGATATTACTAAGCTCTGCTTCAAGAGCAGGAAGATCAATTGTTTTGCCTTGTTCTCCGAGTAATTGATCCCCATACTGAATGATGAATTTAGTTAGCTCCTCTCGGTTCATTTTCTTGATTTTTCGGTATGAAGTTATAAAAGATTTAAGCGCATATTGAAAGTCCGTGAGCCAAATACCTTTTGGATAATGATTGGTTTCTGTTTTTTTGGAAATGAAACAGATAAGTGTGAGGCTCAACGGACTTTCAATATGCGCCCGTTATATATTATATTTCATAGTAATTGCAAAGCAATGTCTTTCAATTACTATTATTTTTTTTGCTGAACGATAATTTGTTTTTATACTGTTCCAGAATTTCGGAAAGCGGCTTTTCTGGTTTCAAGGAAAGGAGAAAACGCGGTTTGCGCTGTTTGAATCCTTCCTGAACATATTTCCGTAATGATTCCAGACGTATTACGATCTTGTTTTTATCGGCAAATTCGCTTATGTAATTCATAATGTGCCCCGAATAGACCACATCAATGACCAAAATCCCGTAAAAGAAGCCAATTCCGAATGAAAACGCAAGGTTGTGGGACAGCCATTCCAGAACATTTAATGTATGAGGGTGTATCAGGAAATAATACACTGCACTTAAAAGCATCCAGTAAAATGTATATTGAGGGCATATTATCTCGTTAATATTCCACTTACAGTCAAAGTAGTCCCAAAGGTGGATATGAGCAACATATAACATGATATTTCCGATCAGATATTCCAAAGCAGTAATGGCTATTGCCATAAGAGCAAATAAAATGATCTTTTCCACCCATTCTCGTTTTACAGGGAGCGTATGTTCGAGCTGCGTAAATATATATAATATGCACAGGCTGAAGCCGTAAAGCGGCAGACAAGGTCCCGTAAGAAATCCCGGATTTCCCCATTTCTTCTGCGTTACACATCTTCTGAAGAGGACTTCAAGTCCCTAGCCGAACATACTGCCGATCGCAAACAGAAATGTTAAAGTCAGAAACATATTCAATGCTTATCCTCCCTCTTAATATATTTGATATACCATATAATTGCTATAATTGAGATCAAAACGAATAAAACTACAGATACAAAAAAAGCAGGAGATGTGGGCTTTGACATATTATCACACATGATCGTGGAGATCACTATATTCGGCAGCATTCCCAATATACTTCCAAGCATATATTTTTGGGGATCAGCTTTTACTGCGCCGAAATACATACTTACTGCCTCTAATGGCAGAAATAAAAGAGTCCTCAGAAAGAAGGTGAAAAATATGATATTATTGCTCTGCATTTCCATAAGCAGCGATAATTTTTGGTTTTTCTGTATTATTTTTTTTAGCTTCGGTACCGTAAAAACGTCCCATGAGATAGCCTACGGCAAAGCTTACTGCCGAGCCTGCAAGATTGATGAAGAAGGCAGGTATTATCGAAAACTTCATTCCCACAGTTATCTGCAGGACCTTATACGGAAAAATGACAGAAATCGTTTTAAATGCATAGAGCAGCATTGCTAAAGCGGAAAGAAGCTGATTTTTCGGAGAATATTCAGCTATTGCCGACGCAGACATATAATTTCGGTTGCCGATAAGGAATAGAAATAATATGATCCATATTACAGCTAAAAATATTTTTACATATTTTATGAGCTTTTCTTTTCTGTTCATACTGTTTACAGGCTGTATCGTCTATAAATTCTTACTGTGCAGGAAGAAAAAGTATCGTATTGAAACACGCCTTATTCGATGAATTCATTTTCATTCAAAGCTTTTCTTCTCTTTCTGACCTTATGAGAATAAATATGCAATGATATGACCTCCCATAACATATCTCCCCATAAGCCGATACTGATAATCATTATTGCAGCAGCACAAAATATACCCATTTCCCTTATCATGGTTTCCTCCGAAAACAGTTTTAAAGATATACATGAATATTATTTCAGATACTTGACATATACCTCATGTGTATATTATAATACAAGTGAGCAAAAAAGTGAACGGACATTTTTGCCGCAATGTATGGAATTTGCTGCACTTTGCTTTAAAACTGAGTATTATGCCTCATATTGATAATAATATGTAGAAAGGTGAGCCTGATGAACGAGGATAAAAAAATCGACAGAAGAATAGTCAAGACCAAAAGAGCCATTCGCAATTCCTTTGCAGAACTGCTCTCCGAAAAAGACCTTAATTCAATTACGGTAAGTGATGTCGCTGATAAAGCTGATATAAACAGAAAAACATTCTATAACTACTATAGCGGCTTATATCAGGTCATTGATGAGATAGAGAATGAATTGATCTGCCTGTTTGATAATGAAATAAACGATATCGACTTTCAGGAGACAATGAAAAATCCGCAGCCCATATTTGAGAAGCTGACGGATATAATAAACAGCGATATTGAGTTTTACGGCTTCCTTATGAAATCCAATGGCAGTATCAGTCTTGTAAGCAAGATTTCCGAGCTGCTGAAAAGAAAGGTCAAGAAAGCGTTTGCTAAGCAGATAAGCATTTCCGAGCCAAAGCTTGATCTGATAGTCAATTATTCCATAAACGGTATGCTGTGTGCATATCATGAGTGGTTCAATTCGGACAGAAAATATCCGTTGGATAAGTTCTCCAACGATGTAGGTACAATTACTTTCAAAGGGATAAACGGTTTGGTTTAAACTATTTTTCACACACTAAATTATCCCTTTGAAAACAATCGCACATGTTCTTATGTGGCTGACTGTTCTGCCTGCTGATAAAAGCTACATAGGATATGTAGTCAAGAATAAAACTCTATTAAAGGAACAGTAAAGAATTCTATTCGAAGGCTTTTTTGTATACATATATATGTTTTTTAAGCTTTTTGAAGTATAGCAAATAAAAGTGACACCATATTGAAATGGAAGGGGAGTCAGTAACTGCTTGTCCTTTTAAATATATTATAGCATTTAAGCAAGATATATGTGTGCTAATTATAATTCAATAATTGAAAGAAAATAGCTATAGAAGAAATAACTTTCAATAAGAATAATTCTATTCCACACAAGTATTCTACACGAAAATTAGAAAAGTCTATAAATAGGCCAAAATAGCTCAATAAAATTATTCGAATCCCTCTCTGTCCGCTTTTTTAAGAAGCCTGTATTTCAAGAAAAACACCGAAATACAGGCTTTTCTGTTACCTGCAGAAAACAGTTTCAAATGAATTTTTGAAGTTCCGTGTGCGCAAAAAACAGGTGAAATGCACATGAAATGCACACAGAATGCACACGACTGAAAGGTAGTATAACGATGCGAAAGAAGCAGCTCCCGTAAGGGTAATGTCATTAAGCTAAAGAAAAGTAGTAAAGAAATCAGGAGTATGATAAAAGGAATCGGGCATACTTCTGGCAGTATTTATCAGAAAAAGGTACGACGAAAAGACAGACCTATGATCTGCCTTAAAAAGTATTGACACAAGATTAGAATTATGATAATCTGTAATTGAAGCCGATGGCAGAATGGTAACGAGTTTTCTGACAGCGTTACGATCAGGTCTTACAGGGCATTTATTTCTTGCTATCAACTCTTCCAAAAGTGAAGGATATGCGTGAGCAGAGCGAAAGAACCTGATGCATGCGTGTATAGCAATTGCATAATTAATTTTGTAGTGATAATTATTATGCTTATTATCATCTATGAGGATATTTTCGGTGATCAACATAGAAAAGTTATACATGATCAGACTTGCATAAATTTCCTGTATCACGCAGTCCTTTTTCTTAGAATGAAAAGCAATAAGGTCAACATGGTACTTCAGGTCTCTAAAAGAAGTCTCAATCCCCCAGCGCATTTTGTAGATAATCTTGATATCTTCGGCAGAGAACTCATCATTACAGAGATTGGTAACAATAGTCTCATAGTTATCTTCAGAAATCCTGAGCCTTATTACCCTGAATTTAAGAGGATATGTATCTTTCGATTCTTTCGGAAGGAAGTCGAAATTTGAAGATTGTGGAAGATAACGATAAAGTTCAGGATTAGCCTTAACTTCATTAGTTTGTCTTCTAGTAATAATAATATTTGCAGTAAAATCAGTTTCTTTATTATGGGGAATGTTGAATTTATGAGCAATTCCTCCACTTTCCTTGATGCGTATAACGTATTTCAATCCGTTATTTTCAAGATAAGCGATCGTGTTGTAGGATTCGTATCCTCTATCCGCAACGATAATGGACTCATGTCCGATATTTTCAAGCATACATATGAGAGCAGAATGCTCATTTTCATTGCGACTGTCCTGTAAAACAGCATCGATATATCTACGATTCATAAGGTCATACAATGCATTTAGATGCATAAGGTTATAGCCTTTTACGTCATTATTTGCACGATAAAAAGTATCCTTATCATCAGGATCAGTAGGAATATGTATATCAGAACCGTCCACAGCATAAAGCCTGTAGCCGTGAAAGAAGCTGGTCTGAGAAAATGTCTCATTGAATTTATGGAACAGATACTGAAAAGCAGCAGGAAGTATCTTCGCTCTTCGCTGAACAATTGCTGATACAGATATCATTTTAGGATCAAAACCATAAAACTCTATAAGCTCTTTGCCGAGCGTCTGACTGCCCATTCCGATAGTGAATCTCATTGTTTTTGAGAAAGACAGCTCGCTTTTACGAACAAAATCTCTCTTAGGATCAACTACGAAATTAGAAATATTTTTCTCCATGTTGCTGATAAGAGTATTAAGCTTGTTTTTGACGATATTACAATAATTTTGCACGGTAAAACCTCCAATCAGATGTGTATATCTGATTGGCTACGCCGCACATTTTCGGCTTTTTGTCAATACCTTTTTGCAAAATTTTACATTATTTTCATAAAAATAGTCACAGGTTTTTGTTCCTGTGACTATTTTCTTAGCTTAATGACATTACCCTCACGGGAGCTGTAGTTATTATAAGAAATTAACATATATTTTTATGCAGTAACGATACTGTCAGCTTTATGGAGCTTGAGCTTTTCAACTGCCTGCTCTCTCATCTTGTACTTGAGTATCTTTCCTGCTGCATTCATCGGGAATCCCTCTACAAAGTCCACATACTTAGGGCACTTGTGCTTTGCCATTCTTGCAAGGCAGAAGTCCTTTATCTCCTGCTCGGTAGCTGTCTCGCCGTCATGAAGAACGATACAAGCCATTATCTCCTCACCGTAGTCCTCATCGGGAACACCTATTACCTGTACGTCCTTTACCTTTGGATAGGTGTAGAGGAAGTCCTCTATCTCCTTGGGGTAGATATTCTCGCCGCCGCGGATTATCATATCCTTGATACGGCCTGTGATCTTGAAGTAGCCGTCAGAAGAACGTCTTCTTGCAAGGTCTCCTGTGTGGAGCCAGCCCTCGGGATCAATAGCTGCTGCGGTAGCTTCGGGCATCTTGTAGTAGCCCTTCATTATATTGTATCCTCTTGCTACGAACTCGCCGTCAACGTCATCAGGTACTTCCTGATTTGTCTCAGGATCAACTATCTTGCACTCAACGCCGAAGATAGGTCCGCCAACTGTGTTTACACGCTGTTCCAGTGTGTCGGTCGTCTTGCTCATTGTAGTTGCAGGAGATGCCTCGGTCTGTCCGTAGGTGATACATATCTCGCTCATGTGCATCTTCTCAACTACCTCTTCCATTGTCTTGATCGGACAAGGCGAACCTGCCATGATACCTGTTCTCATGTATGAGAAATCGGTCTTTTCAAAGTCAGGGTGTCCCAGCA
>NZ_JAEFAJ010000040.1 GCF_016287535.1 Ruminococcus sp. | reverse complement strand
AAAGAATACTCTCAGAAGTACGACTTATGAGAGAATGCTGCAGCTCAAGCACCGTGTTTATCCTGCTATTGGTCATCTTCGTATCGATAAGATAACTGCAAGGCAGTTACAGGGCTTTGTAAACTCTCTCGCTAAAGAGGGCGCAAGCGAAAAAACTGGTAAAGCACTTGCTCCAAAGACAATTCGTCATAATCTCAGCCTTATCTCGGATGTATTCAGCTATGCGGTAAGAATGGACATAGTATCAGAAAATCCATGCAGAAAGGTTGTTATTCCAAAAGGAGAGATCAAGGAGAAGCCTATCTATTCTCAGGAAGAGATAGCAAAGCTACTGACAGCTATAAATGGAGAAGCTACGAAATATCGCGCATTTTTCTTTCTTATAGCGTACAGCGGTTTCCGCAGAAGCGAAATGCTTGGTTTGGAGTGGAAGGATATTGACTTTGATAATGACATTATCAGTGTCAAGAGGACGTCCAATTATACAGCAGAGCGTGGCATATATACCGACACCACAAAGACTAAGCGCTCAAAGCGTGTGCTGAAGATCAGTCCATATATCATGGGTATCCTTAAAGAGCTGAAAGCCGAACAGGAGGAGGAAGCTATCCGCTTGGGTGACAAATGGGTAGAAACTGACCGCTTATTTGTTAAATGGAACGGTGAACCGATGAATAATCAGACTCCTTACGGTTGGTTGAAAGAGTTCTGCGAGAAGAATGATATGCCTTTCTATGGAATTCACAGTTTCAGACACTTTGCAGCTTCCGCCCTTATTTCTTCGGGACTTGATGTGGTTACGGTATCAGGAGCATTAGGGCATTGCAATTCAGGAACTACGCTGAACATTTACTCTCATATGTTCCAGACTGCGCAGGCGAAAGTGGCTCAGGCTATGGACGGAGCGTTCAGTTTTATTCCACAGGATGCAACAACTTAAAACAAATAGTCCGCTACTAAAATGAGCAGTAGCGGACAAATAGCGGACAAGCACCAAAATGGGCAGAAAAAAGAAACTCGGAAACCGCGATATTTCGCTGTTTCCGAGCTCTAACAGAAGTGACCCGTACGGGAATTGAACCCATGATTCCGCCGTGAAAGGGCGATGTCTTAACCTCTTGACCAACGGGCCATAAATTGGTAGCGGCAGTAGGATTTGAACCAACGACCAATCGGGTATGAACCGAGTACTCTAGCCAACTGAGCTATGCCGCCATAAGTAAAAGCAGGCGTCACCTGCGACTAAATTATTATATTACAAAAGGGGATAAAAGTCAAGTAAAGAGAAGAAATAAAAAACAAATTTGGAGACACTCACAATTTAACGCAGCATACCGAACATCTTGTTGGTGAAAATATGGTGGGGTGAGTTGACACAGCGGTGAAAAAATGATAAAATAATTTAGTAAAAAATATAGAACGGAGAAGATATATGGCTGATAAAAAAACAGTGGAATTTCTCATAAGAGCGAAAAAAGCGACATATGCAGGCAAGGGCGCGGAAGCGGAACCCTCCCGTCCTCAGTCTCACGACCTGCATTACAGAGAGGGCGAAATGCTTTACATAGACAGTTATCTTGGCGGAGAGCGTTTTGCAGGGGAGGAGGCTGTGTGGATAAGCGGTTCGCCTTACTGGAGCATGAATTATGCCGGAAGGGTACTCGGAGCGCCGTTCAGCGGAGATTTTCTCAAGGAAGCACTGCTTCGTGTGCCTTGTGAGAAGCCGTTCCGCGGCCCTGAGGAATACAGTGAAGGGGACTACACATACACCTGCAAAGCGGAGGGCAGTTTTGAATGGTTCAGTGGCTATGAGAGCATATCGTACAGGGGTGAAATGATATACGAGTGTTATTATCATGGCGGAACAATAAAATAGTATTAAGTGCAGCCTGACATGGCTGCATTTTTATATGCGGAATATCCACTTTGGGTGTAAATTATTCAATATTCAACTGTTTTCCGTTGAAAAAGTATCGATTACAGCCCCCTTATGAAAGCGCTTTCAAAAAATAACTTTCAGGAGGAAAAACATGATAACGATCTTAAAGGAAAAATTCATGAGCTTTGAGGATACGCGGTCAGTTGTACTCGCAGAGCTTGCAGTTGATGAAAAGACCGAGCTTCCCACAGCCGCGGGTATTGACGGAAGGATACTTTCACAGGGCACTCTTGCCTGGGAGATAAGCACAGGTATTCTTTACGGACTCACCGGCAGCGGGATATGGATAGATCAGGCTACGGGAGCCGAGTATGATCCCACGCCTGAATCTGAAACGCCTTCCCAGCCGGAGGAGTGAGCAGATGCTTAGAGAATTGCTCATAGCGAACAAAACAGGTATAGCCGATGATCTTCCGACCCGTCTTGCGGGGAAATGCATGAATATCGACCGTACTCCTAAGACAAGGGAGCTTACGGGAGCAGTACCCATGAGGTTCAATTCAGACGGCACTTCTCTGCTTGACTGGCATATAAAAGGCGCGGCAGGCGGAGTTGGAAAGCCGGGCAGGAACTATCTCAGAATGGTGCCCAAAACGGTAAGCGACGGTCTGGGAAAAACGATATCCTACAATTATTATTACGGAGATTACGGCGAAAACTATGAACTGGACGCCGGCAGCCATGATGTAGCCCCTATCGGAAGCAACAGAAAGGTGAATTATCAGCAGTGGATGGTGCCGACCTACGGCAGCGAGGATAATATAAGCGGAAATCACTATGTAAAGGACGGCAGGACCGAGAATTATGGTAACTGCTTCTGGTTCGCTGATCTTAAAGCAGGAACATACAAGCTTATATGCGAATATAAAACCGTATACTGGGACAGCTACAACTTTATGCGGTATGGATACGGATACCGTCACGGTTATTATTATTTCCTCAATAACGGTACAGAGGTAAAGCATCCTCATGTAAAGCTGATAGCGCCTGACGATACGGTAGTCCTGAACGAAAGACTGCTGAAGGACGGCACCGAGACCGCGACAACAATGTCGAGGCTTGAAGAAATGGGATTTATCCCCGGTACTTCGACTCTGACATGGTTTTACCACGAGGAGTTCACCTTTACGGTAACAAGCGATATGAAGCTTGGCTTCTTTGCGGTATTTCCGGCTTGCGCCCGATTCATGATAACCGATACCGATGTAGTTGCGAACAAGTCTGTTCAGGACACGTCGGTCAAGTCCTGCTGGGAGCCCTACAAAGTCACGCTGCCTGTCACGGTAACAAGTGAGGGGCAGACGAATACAGTGACCATAGACCTCGGCAGCTCGCCGCTTTACGAAAACGATACGCTTACCTTCACTGGTACGGGGAAGACTGTCCCGACGTACAGCGGAAGGAACATTATTGACGTTGATTCTGATGTTAAGCCCTCGGAGGTATATATCAAGTACAAGGGCTGGTAAGTGTCGGCATATAGCTTTGCAGGGGTACCGTCATGGTGCCCCTGTGTCAGTAAAAACGCTGTATAATACAGAAAAGCTCCCCGTAAAGGAGAGCTTTCACAGTTAATGTAACCGGATCAATTCATTCCGACTTGTTCCATAATGGTATGATATCCCTTGTGTTGGTTTGCCATAGTATCAATATATATATCAAATACTGGTTTAGCAGCCGAGCCTCCGGGTAGAAAGTTTAAAAGGAAATGAATTAAACCTTTGCCTTCATCAGGACTAATAGCGCTTGCTGTAAGAGTGTTGACAGACTTTGGTGCGACTGCTTTGGAGATAGCTGAACCTGCGCCGAGGAGGGTGAATGCCATTGCGATAGCTGTGAGCTTTTTGAATGTGTTCTTCATTTGTGATACTTCCTTTTCTCATAATATTTAAGGCTTATAATTTTTAAGGGTTTGCACAGCAGCCTTATGGAATATATAATATATTATCGTTCACCATTTGTCAACATATTTTAGTACAATTAACATTGCGTTCATAAAAAATTTACATAATCCAGCTTGCGCAATGGCATAATTTTTACCAAATCATCGCCACAGCCTTAAACTCTCCATTCTCAACTCTTCCTGTCCTTCTGTCTGAAAACAAGTGAAGCCAAGAGACCGAAAAGCAAAGCGGCGGTAACTCCGCCGGCAGCCGCGGTAAGCCCGCCTGTGAATACTCCCAACAGACCGTCGCTTGCTATGGTCTTTCTTATTCCGTCCGCAAGCAGGTGCCCGAAGCCGGTAAGAGGCACGGTGGCTCCCGCTCCTGCGAACTCAGCCAGCGGCTTGTAGAGCCCTACAGCGGAGAGTATTACTCCCGCGACCACATATCCGGTGAGTATACGTGCGGGAGTCAGTTTCGTAAAGTCTATGAGAAGCTGTCCGACGGCGCATAACGCTCCGCCGATGATAAAGGCTTTTAAAATATCTGTCAGCATAGCTGCTCCTTTCTGAGATGTACAAGGTGGGAAATCGAGGGTATGGTCTCGCCCTGCTGCAGCGACACAGGCGACATAAGAGCGCCGGTAGCCGCAAAGAGGATATCATGTGCTTCGCTGTTTTCGAGCAGGGGCAGGAAGTGACCGCATAGTACGCTTGCTCCGCAGCCGCAGCCCGAACCTCCGCAGTGAGTGTCCTGTTTATCAGGGTCGAATATCATAACGCCGCAGTCACGGTGCTGAGAGGTGATATCCACTCCTTGTTTCAGCAGAAAGTCCAGAAGGAGCTGGCTGCCGACGATTCCGAGGTCTCCCGTTACGATATAGTCGTAATCGCAGGGGGAAGTCCCGGTTGCGGAAAGGTAGCGCATTATCGTATCCGCAGCCGCAGGAGCCATGGCGCTGCCCATATTGTTTATGTCGCTGATACTGAGGTCGGCGATTTTTCCGATACAGCCTCCTGCGATATACACGCTGCCCTCTGTACGTGAGAGTATAACAGCTCCCGAAGCGGTGCAGGTCCACTGTGCTGTGGGAGTGCGCTGACCGCCGTAGGAAAGGGGAAAGCGGAACTGCCGTTCAGCAGTTGAGAAATGCGAAGATGTTACAGCCGCGGCAATTTCCGCAGCGCCGCTGTCAGTGAGAACGGCGGATATGAGAAGTCCCTCCGCCATAGTGGAGCAGGCTCCGTAAAGTCCGAAAAACGGAACAGCAAGCTCCCTTACGCTGTAAGCCGAACCGATACACTGGTTTATAAGGTCGCCTGCACAGATGACGTCTATATCCTCTCTGTCAAGCCCCGCTTTTACGAGCGCAAGTCTGACTGCTTCGAGCTGGAACTGAGTTTCAGCCTGTTCCCATGTTTCTCTGCCGAAGTGACTGTCAGTGACCACCTCGTCGAAGCAGCTGCCGAGAGGACCTTCACCCTCCTTTTCACCGACTACCGCAGCGTAGCTTTTGATCTTTACAGGAGTATCCGTGCGGAAAACTCCTCTTGCAATACGTTCTGCCATGATAATACCTCCGTTACGGGGATATTATGTGAAGAAAACTGCGGAATATACAAAAAGCGCAGGCATTATTGTCTGCGCTTTTGGGTTATTCTTTATTGAACAGCTTATCATAGGCGTCCCAGTATATTTCGTCAAGGTTTTCGCCTTTGCCCGCTGAAGGACCGTTTCCTTTTGTGGCATACAGTCTTGGTGAAACGTCGGATCCCGTGTTTTCGGGACAGCTTCCCACAGCTGCCTTGCGGTATGTCCATTCTTCTGAAGAGGCAAGGTATTCTACTCTGCCTTTTCTTACCACAAAGAAGTATTCGACATTTCCGGGAGGAGAATAGTATCCGATAGCTTTGTAGAACTTTTCGGAATCAAAGGGAACTGCGACATTTGATTCGATGTCAGAGCTTATGATGAATGTGCCTCTTATATTCTCGCCGCTGTTTTCAAGGTCGTGGATAGCAGAGTTTGCAGCTTCGTAAAGCTTGCCCGCAATAGCGTTTGCGTCTTTCTGATTTATCCTTTTTTTATGCCCTGCGATCGACGGGATAAATACGACTGCGCAGGTTATAAGGATAAGGGTAAATATAACTATGACTATTGCTAAAGTCGGACTTTTGCTTCTTCTGAAGGTCTGACCGTAGTAAGGATATGCAGGGTTCGGGGAATATGGCTGCCTGTAAGGCTGACCGTAACCGTTGTACTGCTGCGGAGCGTTATTATAAGGTCTCTGAGCCTGCTGACCATAGCCGCTGTACTGCTGCTGCGGAGCGTTATTATAAGGTCTTTGGGTCTGCTGACCATAGCCGTTATACTGCTGCTGCGGAGCGTTATTATAAGGTCTTTGGGTCTGCTGACCGTAGCCGTTGTACTGCTGCTGCGGACCGTTATTATAAGGTCTCTGAGCCTGCTGACCGTAGCCGTTGTATTGCTGCGGAGTGTTATTTTCAGGTCTCTGAGCCTGCTGACCGTAGCCGCTGTACTGCTGCGGAGTGTTATTTTCAGGTCTCTGAGCCTGCTGACCGTAGCCGCTGTACTGCTGCTGCGGACTATTATTATAAGGTCTCTGAGGCTGCTGACCGTAGCCGTTATACTGCTGCTGCGGAGCGTTATTATAAGGTCTTTGGGTCTGCTGCCCGTAGCCGCTGTACTGCTGCTGAGGACTGTTATTTTCAGTTCTCTGAGCTTGCTGCCCGTAGCCGTTGTATTGCTGCTGAGTAGCGTTATTCTCAGGTCTCTGAGCCTGCTGACCGTAGCCGCTGTACTGCTGCTGAGGAGTGTTATTTTCAGATCCCTGAGGCTGCTGACCATAACCGCTGTCCTGCTGTTGCGGAGTGTTATTTTCAGATCCCTGAGGCTGCTGACCGTAGCCGCTGTACTGCTGCTGAGGAGCGTTATTCTCAGTTCCCTGAGGTTGCTGACCATAAACGCTGTCCTGCTGAGAAGCAGCCGGCTTTGGCACTTTTTTTGTATAGCAGTTACATTTTTCGCCGTATTGGATAACTCTTCCGCAGACCCAACAGTATGGCATTGTGATCACTCCTTGTTTATGTTCTGTGCAATATCATTATAACACAGAGCTGAAAGGTTTGCAACAGTATTTGATGTCATATTTGTCCCTGCGCGGACATATCCTTTAAGGACAAAGTCTGCGAAAGGGTGAAAATATGGGTCTGACAGAAAAGGAAGCAGCCGAAAGGCTGAGAGCCGAGGGTGAAAATGTCCTCGGCGAAGGCAGAAAAACAGGACCTCTGAGGATATTCCTCGGTCAGTTCAGAGATGTTATGGTAATGATACTTCTCGGAGCAACGGTGATATCTGTGCTGCTTGGCGAGATATCCGACGCTGTGACGATAATACTTATCGTACTGCTCAATGCAGTGCTTGGATTCGTGCAGGAGTACCGCACTGAGCATACTCTCGAAGCGCTCCGCTCCATGACCTCTCCCACAGCGAAGTGCTGGCGTGACGGGAAACTGACAGAAATAGCGGCTTCACGTCTTGTACGGGGGGATATAGTCGAGATAGAGGCAGGGGACAGGATACCTGCGGACTGCGCTGTCCTTAAAGCATCGGGATTTTTTTCCGATGAAGCTGTTCTCACAGGCGAGTCGGCGGCTGTGGAGAAATCGACAGGTCAGGAGGATGATACGGATAATTCCCCAAATAAGCCTAATATAGTCTATTGCGGAGCTTCCGCGGTGAGGGGAAGCTGCCGTGGAAGGGTCATAGCCACGGGCATGGATACCCAGATGGGAAAGATATCGGGAATGCTCAGGGATATCGACAAGGAGCCCACTCCTTTACAGAGACGGCTGGCTGAGCTCGGAAAGGCTGTGGCGGTGATATGTCTCGTGGTGTGCGCGGCAGTAGCCGGCGCAGGCATACTCCGGGGAGAGAACATCTTCGATATGCTCATGACGGGTATAACAATAGCAATTGCCGCTATACCAGAAGGACTTCCGGCGACAGTTACCATCGCCCTTGCGCTGGCTGTCAGCCGCATGATGAAGCAGAAAGCCCTTGTGAACAAGCTCCACAGCGTAGAGACACTGGGCTGCACCTCTGTGATATGCTCCGACAAGACCGGCACCATAACCGAGAACAGAATGACGGTCACGGAGCTTTCCACAGCCGATGAGGATTATTTTTTCAGCGGCATGGGCTACCGGGTCAGCGGAGCTGTCACCAAAGCCGGAGATATCGCCGTAAATCCTGTTACCGAAAAAGCTCTCACGGAAGCTCTCAGATGCGGAGTGCTCTGCTCCACCGCTGAGATAAGTACGCAGGAAGCTCCGAAAAGCCGCAACAGAGGCGCTCTTGCAGGTAAGGGAGAGTGGAGCGTCACAGGCGATCCCACGGAAGCCGCGCTGCTCATTGCGGCCGCAAAGGCAGGTATCACAAAGGACAGTCTTTCCGGAAGCTGCCATATTCTCGGAGAATATCCCTTTGACAGCGAGACCCGTTTTATGGCTGTACACTGCGGCTGCGGCAGCGATAAGAGGATATACTTCAAGGGCGCGGAGGAGGTCATTCTGCCGAGGTGCTCGATGTATATGAACGGCAGGGGAGAGAAGGTCCCTCTTACGGCGTCGTTCCGCAGAAAGCTCGAAGAAAAGGCGGCGGAGATGTCTGACAGGGCGCTGAGAGTTCTCGCACTGGCGGTATGCGGCTCGGAAAAGCTCGAACCATTGCGCGGAGACCTTGTTTTTCTCGGCTTCGCAGGCATGACCGACCCTCCCCGTGAGGAGGCAAAAGCCGCTATACGGCAGTGCGCGGCGGCTTCCGTAAAGACGGTGATGATAACGGGAGACCATAAAAATACCGCCGTGGCAGTTGCGAAAAAAGCAGGACTGCTCAAGGGCGGCATGGCTATAACAGGCGAGGAGCTGAATATGCTCTCTGATGAGGAGCTGGACCGTGATATCGGTAAATATACCGTGTTTGCCCGTGTGGAGCCCGTACACAAGCTGCGCATAGTACGGAGCTTTAAGCGCAGAGGTGAGATAGTCACCATGACAGGCGACGGCGTGAACGACGCTCCTGCGGTGAAGGAAGCAGATGTAGGCGTAGCTATGGGAGTTACGGGCACTGACGTCACAAAGCAGGCGGCTGACGTGATACTCATGGACGACAACCTCGCAACACTGGTGAACGCAGTGGAGCAGGGACGGTGCGTATACGCAAATATCCGCAAGTTCGTGCGGTATCTGCTCTCCTGCAATATAGGCGAGGTACTGACCATGTTCCTCGGTATAGTAATGGGTATGCCGATGATACTGCTGCCGGTGCAGATACTTCTCGTGAACCTTGTAACAGACGGACTTCCGGCGATAGCTCTTGGTATGGAGCCGCCGGAGGAGGGTATAATGAGCCGTCCGCCGAGGCGTTCCGGCGAGGGCTTTTTCTCAGGCGGACTTATGTGGAAGATAGTTATCCGCGGCATATTTATCGGACTTTCCACCCTTGCAAGCTTCACAACGGTCATGCGGCTCGGCGGTTCCGCGGAAGCCTGCCGCACCGCTGCGCTTATCACCCTTGTTGTGTCTCAGCTTATACACGTATTCGAGTGCCGTTCCGAGAGCCGTTCACTTTTCCGCATGAATCCTTTCGGCAATATTAAGCTTGTGGGAGCAGTGCTTATTTCGGGAGCTGTTCTTGCGGCAGCCGTTCTCGTACCGCAGCTTCAGATGGTGTTCAGTACGGTCACTCCAGACGCGGTACAGCTTATTATCGCACTGGGTTTCAGCGCAGCAGCACCGCTTGTCAGCTCTTTCCTGAACCGTTAGCTGTTAGCCCTTAGCCTGTAGAGGCGCACAGTGTGCGCCCGCGAATGTGAACCGCATAAATGTGCAGGGGCGGATATTATCCGCCCGTAAAATTATACTTCAAGTCCGAAGCTTATAGAAAGAGCAGTATTGACCTTATCCATAGAGTTAAGGTCCAGCTCTCCCATCTTGTCTTTCAGACGTTTTTTGTCTATGGTGCGTATCTGCTCCAGCAGCACTATACTGTCCTTTGCGAGACCACACTGCTCTGCCTGTACTTCTATATGCGTAGGCAGGCGGCTCTTGCCGCGCTGACTGGTTATCGCAGCGGCGATGACCGTGGGACTGTGCCTGTTCCCCACATCGTTCTGAACTATAAGTACAGGTCTGATACCGCCCTGTTCAGAGCCTACAACGGGACTGAGGTCGGCGTAATAAATTTCTCCTCTTCTGACGGACATGATGTTTTCTCCCGGTATATATAATGAATATGAACTGCTGTTCTTATTATTGCCTTTGAGACTGTGTTTATGCAGTCCCTTTTCATTATATGCTTACGGGAGGATTTCTGCCTATGCGCCTTTACTGAGGAGATTCAGAAAATACTTACCGTTCTTGTATGATGTTCGATATGCATTTTAAGCTCCGTACCTGACAGGAAGAAAAATGAATACGGCTCATAATCAGGGTCGTCGACAACTCTGAACGCAGTACCGGGTTCGGGAAGCTCTATTGTGAAGTCGGTATGGTCGTAAAAGCGGTAATTGTCAAGAAACAGCTTCTTTTTTTCGGGCGAGGATATGTCAAGCTTAAAGCACTGTCCGATATTTTCCGTTCTGTTTTGTACAGGGAATTCTATCACTGTACCGTCGTACATATCGGCTGATTTTTTTAGTGTCTCCATGCAGGGAGATTCCTTGCCTCCCATCATGAATCCGCCCGTCATATTGAAAAAGACGACAGCGTCCGAGCTGAGGATATTATCCTTTATGATACCGTATCTATCTGCCGCGCTGAGACTGGAAAAATTCATGAAACGTTCCTTGTATCCGGAAATATCGTCAATAGTGCATTTGATAGTGAGTATATTTTTCATTGTATCGCTCCTTTATCTGAAAGATCTTGAGTTGCGGATATTTTGTACACGGCAGGCGGGATCTCATTCTATCTCGGCTGCGAGGTCGGGGAATATGCCGAGACTGCGTTTGAGTATGCCGTTCATCATGGCAAGAGCTATGCCGTAGTTGGTGAATGGGACGTTCTGATCCTCTGCGGACTTCCGCCTGTAGACCATTTCACGCTCGTTCAGCATACAGCCGCCGCAGTGTATCACAAGGCTGTATTTCGACAGGTCCTCCGGGAACTCCCGTCCTGAGCTCAGCTCTATGTTCAGGGACTTGCCTGTGGTCCTTTTCAGCAGGGCAGGCAGCTTCACGCTGCCGATATCACCGCACTGGCGGTGGTGGGTGCAGCCCTCGGAGATAAGGACTGTGTCCCCGTCATTCAGTTTTTTTATGGCAGCCGCGCCCTTTACTGAGGTCTCAAGGAAGCCCTTGTACCGTGCCATAAGTATCGAAAATGAAGTGAGAGGAACGCTTTCCGGAACTATTCTGCTCACCACGGCGAAAGCCTGACTGTCGGTTATGACCAGTTTCGGTGGCGAACTCAGCTTTCCGAGAGTTTCCGCAAGCTGGAATTCCTTGGTGAATACCGCCATAGCGTCAGCGTCGAGGATATCCCGGAGAGTCTGTACCTGCGGAAGTATCATTCTTCCCTTTGGAGCAGCCGCGTCTATAGGAGTTACGAGCGCAAGCATATCCCCCGGACTTAGCATATCGCCGATGATTCGCTTTTCCTCGGCGGGGAGCTTTGCGAGAGCTGCGATACGCTCTTTCAGCTCATAGATGTTTTCACCTGTCAGTGCGCTGACTTCAAACTCATTGTCCTGACAGACCCGCTTTTCAGCTATATCGGACTTGTTGTATACAATAAGATATGGGATATCCTTTTCTTCAAAAATGCCGGTGAGCTGGCGCTCGGTGTCGGTAAGTCCCACAGTTCCGTCAACTACGAGGACAGCAAGGTCTGTGCGGTTGAGTATCTGCTTGGTCTTGCGCACTCTCATTTCGCCGAGAGAACCCTCGTCGTCAAAGCCGGGAGTGTCAATTATAACAACAGGCCCCAGCGGGAGAAGCTCCATAGCCTTGGTGACCGGGTCCGTGGTGGTGCCCTTGACGTCGGATACTACGGACAGCTCCTGACCCGTAACAGCGTTTACCACGCTGGATTTGCCTGCGTTTCTCCGTCCGAAGAAGCCGATGTGGATTCTCTCCGAGGAGGGTGTATCGTTTAAACTCATATTTATCATTCCTTTTCTGTAGGGGCAGATATTATCCCCCGAACTGTTAGCCATTAGCTTGTAGGGGCTGCCTATGGCAGTCCGTGCCTTACAATACAATTATGCTGAAACCATGTGCAGGAGCGGCGTTCCGCCGCCCGTAATACTCGCCGTTATTTTGCGGGCGAACGCTGTTCGCCCCTGCAATTACTTATTAAACGCGTACAATTTAAAAAAGCGGAGAACCTGGAGTTCTCCGCGTAAAAACATATTTGCGGCTTCTCAGAACTGGATCTGGTCAATAACACTTCTGAGCGCCTTTGCGCTCGCCTGGAGCTTGGCGATCTCCTCGTCGCTGAGCTTGGGAGAAACTTCTCTCTCAATGCCGTTGCTTCCGATAACGAAGGGAAGGCTGAGACATACGTCATTTATGCCGTATCTGCCGTTTATCATTGTTGATACCGTGATGATATTCTTTGAGTCACGGAGAACGGTGTCGCATATCTTGTTTACGGTCATCGCGATAGCGTAGAAGGTAGCGCCCTTTCTCTTGATCACTTCCGCGCCTGCGCCGCGGACTTCATTAATTATCTCTTCCTCGTCAAGATCGGCGTGATCCTGATCTGCGCAGTATTCATCCACAGGAACGCCTGCGATATTCATTATTGACCACGGAATGAAAGAAGAATCACCGTGCTCGCCGAATACATAAGCGTGTATGCTGTTGGGGCTGAGACCTACGTGATCCGCAATGATCGAACGGAGCCTTGAAGTGTCAAGAGCGGTACCCGAACCGATCACCTGATTGGGCTTTAGGTCAGTATATTTCAGGATAGTGTATGTAAGGACATCAACGGGATTGCTGACGACCACATATATAGCGTCGGGAGCATATTTTGCCACCTGTGGCATTACTTCCTTGATGATATTTACGTTTGTCTGAGCGAGGTCAAGACGTGTCTGACCGGGCTTTCTTGCGATACCGAGTGTTACAACGACGATATCAGAGTCCTTTGCGTCCTCGTAGCAGCCGTCGAATACCTCTACGTTCTCGCCGAATGAAACGCCCTGACGGATATCCATAGCTTCGCCCTTTGCCTTTGCCTTGTTGATATCAACGAGGACAATATCGGAGCAGGTGCCTGCCACAGCGAAAGTATAAGCAACAGAAGCGCCGACATTGCCTGCGCCGAGTATAGTTATCTTTGTACCGTTCTTTTCAGCCATAATATTTACCTCCATATATGTTGGACGGCTCTGCCATCTCTCTTTAACGCTTTGCAGAGCATTATGTACTTTTATTATAATGACTAAATGTGAAAATATCAAGAAAAAAAGCCTCGTTTGCGGAAAAATCGTAAATTCATACAAAACAGGTCCGGATTTAACACAGCTTTTTAACTCGAAGAATAATAACAGGAAGAACTGGCAGTACCAAAATATGTATGCAAAAGTGAATAATATGCGAAATAATATGAATATTTTTAAAAATAATGAATATTTATGCAAATGTACTTGACATTATTTTACTATGTAGTATAATAAATTTATATCGCTAATCTGCGCTGCCTTAAAGCGGCGATAATATTCAGGAGGTAATCACAATGGCTAACAAGAAGGATATAAAGAAGGTCGTACTCGCATATTCAGGCGGACTCGATACATCTATCATCATCCCGTGGCTCAAGGAAAACTACAATAACTGCGAGGTTATCGCTGTTTCCGGTGACGTAGGACAGGGCACGGAGCTTGACGGACTTGAGGAGAAGGCTATAAAGACAGGCGCTTCCAAGCTCATCATCGCCGATCTCAAGGAGGAGTTCATTCAGGACTACGTTTATCCTACAGTACAGGCAGGCGCTATCTATGAGAACAGATATATGCTCGGTACATCTTTCGCACGTCCGATCATCGCAAAGCGTATCGCTGAGATCGCTCTTGAGGAGGGCGCTGACGCTATCTGCCACGGCTGCACCGGAAAGGGCAACGATCAGGTAAGATTCGAGCTTGCTATCAAGGCTTTTGCTCCTGAAATGGCTATCATCGCTCCCTGGAGAGAATGGACCATCAAGAGCCGTGACGAGGAGATCGACTACGCAGAGGCTCATAACATTCCTCTGAAGATAAACAGAGAGACAAACTACTCAAAGGATAAGAATATATGGCACCTCTCTCACGAGGGTCTCGACCTTGAGGATCCCGCAAACGAGCCTCAGTACGAGAAGAAGGGCTTCCTTGAAATGGGCGTTTCACCTATCGACGCTCCCGACAAGCCCACATACATCACACTCCACTTCGAGAAGGGCGTTCCCACAATGCTGGACGGAAAGAAGATGAACGGCGTTGAAATGGTATCAGCTCTCAACAAGCTTGGCGGCGAGAACGGTATCGGTCTTGCAGACCTGGTTGAGAACCGTCTCGTTGGTATGAAGTCAAGAGGCGTATATGAAACTCCCGGCGGCGCTATCCTTTACCACGCTCACGAAGTTCTCGAAACTATCACTCTCGACAAGGAAACTGCACGTATCAAGCAGTACCTCAGCATAAAGTTCGCTGATATCGTATACAATGGTCAGTGGTACACTCCTCTCCGCGAGGCTCTCAGCGCTTTCGTAAGCAAGACTCAGGAGAGAGTTACAGGCGACGTAAAGCTCAAGCTCTACAAGGGCAATATCATCAATGCAGGCGTAACTTCACCGTACACTCTTTACGATGAGGAAGTTGCTACATTCGACGAGGACGAGGTTTACAACCAGGCTGACGCAGCAGGCTTCATCAACCTCTTCGGTCTCCCGATAAAGGTAAGAGCTCAGCTGGACAAGAAGCGCAATAATAAGTGATCATCTATGAAATTCGTAAGTATTATATTCATAATATGTGCACTGTTCGTTGTTTTTCTGATCGGAAGAGACGTGATATCCAATATCAGTCTTTTGGAAAGTGACAGGGAAACAGCTGTAAAGGGGCTGAAATATGATGCTGCTTATTTCATCGGTGCAGTGATTTTCGGAACATTCCTGTTTCTGAAGCTGAACGACAGCATATTCACATTCGGCTGATATCCGTCAGGGTCAAGGACCCAGTTTGCGGATAAACTTCCCTGACAGCATAGAAAACGGCTCAGAGAATAATGTATTAGTTTCAGGCAGGGGAGCCTTCTCCTGCCTGTTATGGTTTTTTGCTGCAAGGAGGATATATGGCGGATATTAGGCCCTTTACCATTGATGACTACGATAAGGTTTACGCACTGTGGCTTTCATGTGCAGGAATGGGACTGAACAATCTTGACGATTCAAGAGAGGGGATAGAGAAGTACCTCGCAAGGAATCCGGAGACCTGCTTCGTTGCAGAGGAAGACGGAAACATAGCCGGAGTTATCATTGCCGGCAACGACGGAAGAAGAGGATACATCTACCATACGGCTGTAAGCCCCGACTACAGACGCCGGGGGATAGGCTCGAAGCTCGTCAATGAGGCATTGAGAGCGCTGAAGGAGCTCGGTATAAACAAGGTAGCTCTGGTCGTATTTTCAAGAAATGAGAACGGCAATGCCTTTTGGGAGAAGGTAGGATTCAACGTAAGAGATGACCTGACATACAGGAACCGTTCCCTCGCAGATATCGTAAGAATAGACACGTAAAGGAGTAAAAGCAATGGCAGATATGATGTGGGCAGGCAGATTTTCAAAGCAGGTTGACGCAGGAGTCAACGCTTTCAATTCTTCAATTGCCTTTGACGGACGTATGTACCGTCACGATATACAGGGCAGTATCGCCCACGCCACAATGCTGGGAGACTGCGGCATAATCACAAAGGAGGACAGTCTTGAAATAATTGAGGGACTGAAGGGCATACTTGCCGATATCGACAGCGGAAAGCTGGAGCTCGACCCCAATGCGGAGGATATCCATATGTTCGTGGAGGCGGAGCTCACAAAGCGTCTCGGCGACGTTGGAAAGAGACTCCATACCTCACGTTCAAGAAACGATCAGGTGGCAGTCGATCTCAGACTTTACCTCAGGGACGAGATAGACGAGATCTACTCAATGGTGAAGGAGCTTGCAGTTACTCTCGTCAATATGGCTAAGGAGCACACCGGGACCATAATGCCCGGATATACCCATTTACAGCGTGCTCAGCCCATAACCCTCGCACATCACCTTATGGCTTATGTGTGGATGCTTCTCCGGGATATGGAAAGATTACAGGATACCGCAAGGAGAATGAACTACTGCCCTCTCGGCAGCGGCGCTCTTGCAGGTACGACATATAAAACAAACAGGAAGCAGACCTCGGAACTCCTTGGCTTTACGGCTCCTATGCCAAACAGCCTTGACGGAGTTGCGGACAGGGATTACTGCGTTGAACTGAACTGCGCTCTGTCGCTTCTCATGACACACCTTTCAAGATTTTCCGAGGAGATAATCCTCTGGTGCTCGTGGGAGTTCAAGTTCGTGGAGCTCGACGACGCATTCGCTACAGGCTCATCGATCATGCCTCAGAAGAAGAACCCGGACGTTACGGAGCTTATCCGCGGCAAGACAGGAAGAGTAAACGGCGACCTCATGACCCTGCTCACTATGATGAAAGGACTTCCCCTTGCATATAATAAGGATATGCAGGAGGACAAGGAGGCTATATTCGACGCCGTGGACAATGTAAAGCTCTGCGTTAAGACCTTTACTCCCATGCTCGCCACTATGCGTGTGCTCAAGGACAATATGAGGAACGCTGCCGCAAGAGGCTTCATAAACGCCACTGACTGCGCGGACTACCTCGTAAAAAAGGGTATGCCCTTCCGCGACGCCTACAAGATAACCGGAACTCTCGTTGCTCAGTGCATAGAGAAGGGTCTCACTCTCGAAACTATGCCTATCGAGGATTACAGAGCTATGACGGAGCTCTTTACCGAGGACGTATACGAGGCTATAAGTCTTGACACCTGCGTCCGTGAGCGCAAGTCCGAGGGCGGTCCCTCGCCTGACGCGGTAAAGGAACAGATAGCTCTTGCGGAAAAGGCACTGGGTATCTGATATGAAGAAAAAGGATATAAGCTTTATTTTAGGTCTTTCGATACTCATGGGTCTTATATGGGTGGTCGGAGAGGTTATAATGGGGCTCTGGCTCGCGGTAAGACCGGGTACTCATATAGTATGGTGCGCCGCTGTCGTTGTGATAACTCTTGCGATAAGCGTCTGGCACTCGATGATAGAGGATACCTCTGAACTTGAAGACCCGAAACAGCTTAAATACGAGCGCAAGGTCAACAAGCGCAGAAAATAGCCGTTAGCCATTGAAAGGGATTCCAAAGGGGTCACTACCCCTTTGGTCAGGTCAAGGGCTGACAGCCCTTGCGGGGTTCGGGGCAGAGCCCCGGATACGACAGGCGCTTCGCAAGGGGTGGATCCCCGAACAGTCCACCGGACTGTTCGGGGAGAGGGGACGCCTTGCAAGTGAAGGCGTCCCCTATGAAAGACACGAAAAACGGAGGAATAAAAATGTCAGTAAAAATCTACATAGACGGTCAGGAAGGAACGACAGGTCTTAAAATACAGGAGCGTTTCAAAGACAGGCACGACCTTGAGATCATGAAGATCAGCGAGGAGCTGAGAAAGGACCCTGCCGAGCGTGCAAGACTTATCAACAGCGCGGACTATGTATTCCTCTGCCTGCCGGACGCCGCTTCCATAGAGGCAGTATCCTTCATCGACAAGGATAACGACCATGTGCGTATAATAGACGCTTCCACAGCCCACCGCACAAATCCCGACTGGGCTTACGGCTTCCCGGAGCTTTCACCGGCTCACAGGAAAAAGATAGAGACCTCGAACAGAGTTGCTGTTCCGGGCTGCTACGCAAGCGGATTTGCTTCCATAGTATATCCGCTGGTGAATAACGGTATAATACCTGCGGACTATCCTGTGTTCGCCTACGCAACATCGGGCTACAGCGGAGCAGGCAAGAAGGCGATAGCAGTCTACGAGGGTGAGGACAAGCCCTTTGAGTTCAATAGTCCTCGTCAGTACGCACTCTCTCAGCAGCACAAGCATCTGCCGGAGATGAAAGCGGTATCGGGACTTACCTACACGCCTATGTTCAATCCTATGGTATGCGACTACTTCAGCGGAATGGTCGTGAGCGTACCCATACAGACAAGGACTCTTGACAGGAAGATCACAGCGCAGCAGGTGCATGAGATGTACGCAAAGCACTACGCGGGCGCAAACATGATAGAGGTAATGCCTCTTATGTCCGCTGAGGAGCAGAAGAGCTTCTTCCTTGCTTCAAATACACTGAGCGGACAGAACAAATTACAGGTTTTTGTTTTCGGCAATGACGAGCAGATACTCCTTTGCTCGCGCCTCGATAATTTAGGCAAGGGCGCAAGCGGAGCTGCGGTGCAGTGCCTTAACATAATGATGGGAATAGACGAAACAACAGGCCTTATATAACTAATGCAAGAAAAACGGGGGGAAGTAAAATGAGCAAGACACTTCGCGAGATATATGAATATGACCTTATCGAAGATGACGGTATAGATTATATCGTTGACGAATGGTTCAATACCATAATGGAAAAGACAAAGGATCAGCTGAATGTTTCTGACGTCAGCCGTATGCTCCGTCAGAAAATATGCTCCCGCGTTGCGATAAAGAGAGCTATAGAAATGCTGAGCGACGATCCTTTCGTAGGAGAGATGTTCGAGGGACAGCTCATGTTCAATCTGTATTCGGGCAAGGAAAAGTACCTGAAACTCTTTTATCCTCAGATGGGACCCGTTCTCGAAAAGGCAGGTCTTATGGCAAAGGCTCACAATTGGGCTTCCGATGAAGAGAAGAACGAATATATGGACATCATTGCAAAGTTCGCACAGAAGATCAAGGAGGAAACAGATGAAGCTTGTTGAACTTAAAGGAATAACATTCATAGAGGGCGGCGTTTGCGCCGCAAAGGGATTCAGGGCAAACGGAGTGCAGTGCGGACTTGCGCACAAGCCTCTCGGAGATGCGGCTGAGGAGAATGTTATCCCCGCAGCAAAGAAGAAAAACGACCTTGCGCTTATAGTTGCCGACAAGGAGTGCAGCGCAGCTGCCGTATATACCACAAATAAAGTCAAGGGAGCTCCCATACTCGTCACAAAGGAGCACCTGAGAAACGGAAAGGCAAGAACTGTTATCGTAAACTCCGTAAACGCAAATACCTGCAACCCCGACGGCGTTGAGAAGGCGACAAAAATGTGTCAGCTCGCTGCAAAGAGCCTCGGTATCGACGAAAACGACGTTATCGTAGCTTCCACGGGCGTTATAGGACAGGTGCTTCCCATAGAGCCTATCGAAAAGGCTATGGACGGTCTTGCAGAGGGACTTACCTATGACGGCAACAAGCGGGCTCTTGAAGCTATCATGACTACGGATACACAGGAAAAGGAAATAGCCGTACAATTCGAGCTTGGCGGAAAGACCTGCACCATGGGCGGTATGCTCAAGGGCAGCGGCATGATACACCCGAACATGGCGACCACTCTTACCTTCCTTACCACAGACGTGGATATAACTCCGGAAATGATGCAGCACGCCCTTGACGATATAATCAAGGTAACTCTCAACAGAGTAAGCGTTGACGGAGACACCTCCACAAACGATATGGTATGCATACTCGCTTCCGGCGAGGCAGGCAACAAGCCCATCACCGAGGAGGACGGAGAGTACGAGAAGTTCAGACACGCTCTCTACGGCATACTTATGAACCTTGCACGTAAAATGGCAAGGGACGGCGAGGGCGCTACAAAGCTTGTGGAGTGCGCCGTAAAGGGCGCTGAGAGCGACGAGATCGCAGAAAAGGTGGCAAAATCAGTTATAGGCTCCAGTCTTATAAAGGCTATGATATTCGGCGAAGACGCCAACGCAGGAAGAATATACTGCGCTGTTGGATATACCGACGCTTCATTTGACATTTCAAATGTCGATGTGGACATGGCTTCCGCAGGAGGCACTATCCCTCTCGGACGCAAGGGAAATGTCATCGAGTT
The DNA here is from genome assembly GCF_016287535.1 of Ruminococcus sp. GTDB lineage: Bacteria > Bacillota > Clostridia > Oscillospirales > Ruminococcaceae > Ruminococcus. Next base: position 7,926 of record NZ_JAEFAJ010000040.1, on the reverse strand, counting down.
CTCCGAGGAGCTGGCAAAGGAGATACTCAAGGAGGAAGAGGTACAGATACTCGTTTCTATGGGCGATGGCAAGGGCAGAGCTATCGCATGGGGCTGCGACCTTACCTATGACTACGTAAAGATCAACGGCGATTACAGAAGCTGATGATTCGCGGCTTTATATGCAGACAGGCGGAACGCTGTCAGGGCTGGTGAGATTATGTTTTTAATGAAAGGTATGAGCGTCGAGAAGGTGCAGAAAAAGTACCTTAAAAAAGACGAGCAGATCATCTGGAGCAAGGTGACAGATTACGTAAAGCTACACTGGGATTTTTCAATTGTTACTATCTGTTTCGGGCTGGTATTTATCTTTGCAGGAAATGTGTCGGTAATAACAGATGGAGTCAGCATTGAAAATCTCATGTTTGCTGCTGTTTTTTCTATTGCCGGGATAGTTATTATTCTGAGCACCCATGATGTGACGGGCTCGTACTTTATCACGAACAAGCGTGTGCTCATATTCAGCGAGAAGCTGTGCAGAAAGATAGAGTTCCGTGAAATATCCATGGTATATGTAAGTACAGAGAAGAAGACTGGCAGAGAATACATCACGCTGTGTATACAGCCTAAGGATACCAATGGGGGAAAAAATACATACTATCTCTGGGATATTGATGACGGCGTAAAGGTCGTCGATATCATACAAAAGCAGATGAAGCTCTGCGGCTCATAAGAAAAATCAGGATATACGATCAATGATTTGTTGGGGGGGATTTTATGTTCGGCAGAAAAAAATATGACAGCTACGATGATTATAATGAGAGAAATGCGGCAAAGTATGACGATGATTATATAGCTCCGTCTGATGAATACCGCAGGGAGTGTACCCACAGTCATGAGCAGACCTATGAGGATATGGACGATCTCTGGGAGTGCAGGCACAGTCATGAGCAGTCCTATCCGAACATAAACGAGATCAGGGAATGTGACCACAGTCACGAACAGACCTACGCCGACGCGGATACAGAGCAGAGACCTTATGATAACTATAACTCTATAGAGAGTATGTTTGAGGCTTATCTGGAGTCCAACGAGCATCTGCTGTGGGCAGGCGGTTCCGGCGATCCGGCAAAGCAGAATCCTGAGAGCATGAAAAAAGACAGCTCTCCGGGACTCACAATTCTGGTCATAGGTATAGTCCTGATGTTTACGTGTTTTGCAGCATTTATAGGATTAGCATTTATTGTAACAGGCATTGTATTACTGGTAATGAATATTGATCAGGGATTATACGCCGTGACCGACAAAAGAATTATGCAGTATACGTACGGTCAGTTTAAATCAGCCGGGCTTCAGCGTATAATTAGTACAAATGCGTCCATGAGCGGCAATAATACAGGGAAATTAACCATAAATCTGCGTGGTATGCTTGATTCCGCGGAAATCACCAGGTATAACCAGATCGACGGAGCAGGAAGAACCCTGATCGTAATAAAAAACATACAGGACCCGGTGCGTGTAAAGCAGATAATCGACGACGCCTGCGTAGGCGTACGGTGCAAAAATTATCAAAACCAAGGAAAGGGCTACTAAAGGTGGGGTATGTTCGGAAGGAAAAAAGATGAAGGAACTGACTGTTTCGGCAATAATGTCCACTACCCTCCAGGAAAGTCTGTATATGATATTAAACTAATGAAAGGTGAGCAGATACTTGTGTGTCAAGGACACCGGTATACACGACACCACTTTCCCTGGCAGAGATGAAAAGCACGAAAAAATAGGTAAAACAGTTCTAAAAATTGAAAAAAGAACTAAAATCATGTTTATTATAGGTGTTATTTTGTCGTTGTTTGGCACTAATGTGATATTTATACTTGGGGGAATGTTGATGACCTGGCCACATATACTGTTTCGTAATATTTCTTTCATCCTTGTAATGACAATTATTATAAAAGGACATATCAAAGCCTGTCGTATGGGGCTGAACTATTGCCTGACAGACAGAAGATTAATATCTTTTGGAGTTAATTACTGGCAGGAGATACCACTTGAAGATGTTGTAAGTGCAAATGCCGTTGCAGAAAATAATACAGGAAAACTTATCGTCAAAGCAATAATTGATGGAAACACAAAAAAGTGTGCAGATTATGTTTTCCCTGATGTGGAAGATCCTTGTCGGGTAAAGGAAATACTCGATCAGGCTATAGAAAAATGCAAGGCTTATGATTATCAAGTTTAAATAAAAGGAAGTTAAGGAAAAATGGAAAAGATATCAAACAATGAAAAGTCGCAGGTGCTTATTGACGCCCTGCCATACATACAGAAGTACAATAACAAGATACTCGTTATCAAGTACGGCGGAAACGCCATGACCAACAAGGAACTCAAGGACGCCGTAATGACGGATATCGTACTCCTTTCACTGGTAGGCGTAAAGGTAGTCCTTGTACACGGCGGCGGTCCGGAGATAAGCGATATGCTCAAAAAGCTCAACATAGAGAGCCGCTTTGTGAACGGTCTGAGATATACCGACGACGCTACGGTAGATGTGGTAAAGATGGTACTCTCCGGCAAGGTCAACAAGGAACTGGTGCAGCTCCTTGCGCAGCATAAGGGCAGCGCTGTGGGTCTCTGCGGTATCGACGGAGAAATGCTTGTAGCCGAAAAGAAAAAGACCGACGACGGTCAGGATCTCGGCTGGGTGGGCGAGATAACAAAGGTCAACACAAAGCCGATAACAGACGCCCTTGCAAACGGCAATATCCCGGTCATCGCAACAGTTGCCACAGACGCGGAGGGCAATACCTACAATATCAACGCGGATACAGCAGCCGCAAGAATAGCTGCTGAGCTTGGCGCCGAGAACCTTATCCTCATGACGGATATAGCAGGACTTCTCAGGGACAAGGACGACCCGTCAACTCTTATCCCGGAGGTCAACGTCAGCGAAGTGCCCTTCCTCAAGAGACAGGGCATAATCTCAGGCGGCATGATACCAAAGATAGACTGCTGCGTCGAGGCTGTCAGACGCGGCGTGAGAAAGACCGTTATCATCGACGGAAGAGTGCCTCATTCCATACTTATCGAGATACTTTCCAACGAAGGAATCGGTACGCAGTTTGTATGATAGAGTTACCGCTCGTAAAATAATTTACTTGTATACAAAAAATTTACTTATAAAAAATCTTAATTGATTGATTTTGACTGCCATTCGGCGCTATAATAATAGTGTGTCTGATAAGTCCGCGGCAGTCTGCCCCAAGGAGGACTTTTATATGAATACAATAGATAAATTCAATTCGCACGTTATGCAGTCCTACGGACGCTATCCCCTCGTTATGGAGCAGGGAAGCGGCAGACGCTGTAAGGACGAAAACGGCAAGGGATACATCGACTTAGGAAGCGGTATAGGTACAAACTCTCTCGGCTACTGTGATGAGAAATGGGCTGACGCTGTATGCACTCAGGTAAGGACCCTCCAGCACAGCTCGAATTACTACTACACTAAGGTGCAGGCTGATTTCGCGGAAAAGCTCTGCGATATCTCCGGATATAAGTCGGTATTTTTCTGCAACAGCGGCGCAGAAGCAAACGAGTGCGCCATAAAGGTGGCAAGGAAGTACAGCTTCGATAAATACGGCAAGGGCAGGCATACTATAATCACCCTTGTGAATTCCTTCCACGGCAGGACTATCGCTACTCTTTCCGCTACGGGTCAGGATGTGTTCCACAATTACTTCTTTCCGTTCGTGGAAGGTTTCGTGAACGTGAAGGCAAACGATATCGCAGACCTTGAAGCAAAGCTTCAGGATGATACGGTTTGCGCGGTAATGCTCGAATATGTACAGGGAGAGGGCGGCGTCAACGTTCTCGGTCAGGAATTTGTGGACGCTGTTTACGAACTGTGCGCAAAGAAGGATATACTCGTTATCGCCGACGAGGTACAGACCGGTGTCGGAAGGACGGGTAAATTCCTCGCGGGAGATCACTTTGGCAAAAAAGCTGATATCACCACGCTTGCAAAGGGTATCGCAGGCGGACTTCCCATGGGAGCCTGCCTTGTGAATGAGAAGTGCAGCGGAGTCCTCACAGCAGGTACTCACGGCTCGACCTTCGGCGGCAATCCCATTGCCTGTGCAGGCGGACTTGCGGTCCTCGACAGGATCGGAAGCGACGGTTTTCTTGAAGAGGTGAACAAGAAGAGCGAATTCATAAGGAGCGAGCTTGAAAAATGCAGCGAGGTCGATCACATAACAGGTATCGGTCTTATGGTGGGAATAAAGCTTAAAAGCAAGGACACCCACGATGTCGCACAGAAAGCTCTCGACAGGGGACTCCTCATTCTTACTGCCAAAGAGAAGGTAAGACTTCTTCCTCCGCTTACAATTTCTTATGACGAGCTGAAGGACGGACTGAAGATTCTGATAGAGATACTGGAGGAATGATTATGGAGTTTCAGGTGATCGGAAAGGGCGGCAAGTATACCGTTCAGGACAAAACTGGTCGTCTTATCTACAGTATAAAGAAAAAAGGCTTCGGAGCCCGCTATAATCTGATGGACGCAAGTAATTACAACCTCTATACTCTCGTTCAGACAGGCGACGCTAAGAGACCGTTCTTCACCATAATCCTCAATGACAATGTATTTATGTCAATGGAGTGTACATCTCTGTTCCTCAATCCTACTATCAAGGCAAAGAACAAGACCATGCGCTTTGAGATAACAAGCAAGGACAGAAAGAATTTTGAGATACTGCTCGATGACGCGAAGGTCGGAACGATACAGAGCCTTCTCGGAGTAAACGGAGAGATGCAGTACCACTTCGATGTGGAGAACAAAGCCTTTGACGACTATATATCGCTGTTCGCTGTGGCGATAGACAAGGCGTTCGGTGAAATGAACAAGTAATTAAGCGATTTTTGATTGGAAGGATAGATAATATGAAACACTTACTTAAAATGCTCGATCTCAGCACAGAGGAGATCATTGAGATACTCAACCTTGCTGACCAGCTCAAGTATGAGCTGAAGCACGGTATCCCGCACCCGCACCTCAAGGGCAAGACTCTCGGAATGATATTCCAGAAGTCCTCCACACGTACAAGAGTTTCGTTTGAGACAGGAATGTATCAGCTGGGCGGATATCCGTTGTTCCTCTCCTCTAACGACCTCCAGATAGGCCGCGGAGAGCCTGTGCAGGATACTGCGAGAGTTCTTTCACGCTACCTTGACGGCATAATGATACGTACCTTTGAGCAGAAGGAGGTCGAGGACCTTGCCGAGTACGGTTCTATACCGATAATCAACGGCCTTACGGACTTCTGTCACCCCTGTCAGGTGCTGGCTGACCTTATGACTATCCGTGAGTTCAAGGGCAGCTTCGACGGACTCAAAATGTGCTTTATCGGCGACGGAAACAATATGGCGAACTCTCTTATCGTAGGCTGCTTAAAGGTAGGTATGTCGGTGGCTATCGCTTGCCCCGACGACTATCAGCCGCCTAAGGAGATACTTGACTTTGCAAAGGGCTACGGTGATAAGTTCGAGATGACAAATTTACCGGCACAGGCTGCAAAGGGCGCAGATGTGCTCATCACAGACGTATGGGCTTCCATGGGTCAGGAGGGCGAAGCCGAGAAGCGCAGAAAGGCTTTCGCAGGCTATCAGATCAACGACGACCTCATGACAAAGGCAAATGCGGATGCGATAGTTCTTCACTGTCTCCCTGCACACCGCGAGGAGGAGATCACAGAGAAGGTATTCGAGGCTCACGCAGACGAGATATTTGAGGAAGCCGAGAACCGTCTCCACGCTCAGAAGGCGGTAATGGTAAAGCTGATGTCCTGATTTGGCTGTTGCCTTTAGCTGTTAGTCCTTAGGCTATGTACGACGAAATACAAAGGGAATGATATGAATAGTATATTATTGAAATTGTGTATTCTTGGCGGTGCCGCAATAATTGTAACACTAATTGTAATTGTAGTATTCATAATAATTAGCCATATAAATCCATTTACATATCCGGTAATTAAATATTCAATTGATATATCCGGACGCAAACAGCCTTCATATAAAGACTGTGTAGACCAATGGGTAATTGATAATAAAGATTATAATGCGGTAAACCATTATAATCATGTTATAAGTAAGTGGGATAACGATTGCAGGCGTATATTAGAAAAGACTCATCTTGGAAAAGAACGTAAGACACAGATATACAATAATATGAAAAATGCTGTTAATAGCAGTGAATATCCGATATATCAATATGTTTTCTTTCGCAGGCAAGTCAGGTATAAACAATCAAACTATAAAAAACAGGCTTATTCTGTTAATAATACTGAAGGCGTTTATAAACTGACATTAAAACAATTGCTTGAAATATATGATGAACTTGAAGAAATAGATTTTGAAACAACGCGACAAAAGTATTATGCCAAAAATCAAAGAAAGCTAATGACAAAGGAGCTAAGGCAGCTTATTATTAAACGCGATAATTATACTTGTCAAAAATGTGGCAAGTATATGCCCGATGAGGTAGGACTTCATGTTGATCATATAATTGCAATTAAAAATGGCGGCAAGACCGTTGAAAGCAATCTTCAAGTCCTTTGTGATAAATGCAATTATCGAAAAGGTTCAAAGAAACAAAATTAAGCGGACAGCATAAACTGTCCGCTTTTCTCATTGACAAACCCCCGAAAAAATGCTATTATGGCATACGAGGTGATAAAAATGTATTATCTGATACTTGCCTGTGTGGGTTTGGCGATAGCAATAGCAGGCGTTTTCTATCTTGCGAGACTGCTGTACCTGAAAAAGTACGGCGTACCGGCAAAGGCAGAGGTAATAGATGTGAAGGAGGTCCTGAAGAGAAAAGGAGGACTTTTCGGACATCTTATCGTAATTACCAAAAAGACGCTGAGCCATTATACGCACACGCTTAAATATGAGCTCGACGGCAGGAGCTATGAGGCTGACGACAGAGCAGACTATACCCAGCCGATGAAAGTGGGTTCCACTCATATTATCCTCTGCGATCCGAAGGATCCGGAAAGCTTCAAGTTTGAAGCAGATGTGCAGAAGCATATCACGATAGCCGCCGCACTGGTGGCAATGTCGCTTCTTTTTGCGGGAAGATTCTTTTACGCATACATCAAGTGAATTCAGTGGTGATAAGGTATAAAAAAGATAGAGGTATCCGGAGCTGTTGCGCTTGAAAGATGGTACGAGATAGGTATGTTTATAATATATAGGAGTAATGCTGCTTGCAGTGTCTCTGTTTGAGTCCGCGTGGAAGCCAATATGCGGACTTGCAATGGTGGTTCTCTTCATATATTTTATAATAGCTGTTGCAGTATCGCTTTCTCCGATGATAGTGATGTTTGACGAGCAGTGGCTGATGATGAAGCACGGTATATTCAGAAAAGATATCAGAATGGACAGTATTATCCGTGTGAGATATTATATAATGCTGCGAAAAAAGGGACGGACAGGTGCACGTTTCTATCATCTTGTAATGGAGATAGAATACAGAGGCGGCAGACAGGAGCTCACGGAGAGGATAACAAAAGAGGAGATAGAATACTGCAAGAGCGGTGAAGCGGATAAGGAGCTTTTTGTGCTTTACGATCATATAAAGGGGCTGTATCCGGATAAAGCTAAGGGCTACTGGGATTATTGCGGTATATGATATATAAATATAGGGCATAATGTATAAAAAGCCGCCGATTCAACGGCGATTATTTTAGTTGACAAACGCTGCGCAGCGTGATATAATAATTAAGTCGCCTGAGGACAACAGCCTTCGGGCAGACACGACAGCATCTTGAAAATTGAACAATGCGAAGGAAAAAAAGTAACGACCCTTGAGATTCCTTTTTGAAGCTGAGAGATCAGTGGAGAGAAGAAAAGGTCAAGAAAAGACTAAAAAATTACGCGAAAGTA
>NZ_JAEFAJ010000039.1 GCF_016287535.1 Ruminococcus sp. | reverse complement strand
TAGTGGAGAATTGAGAGTGGAGAGTTAAGAGTTAATGAGTTCGCTGCGCTCATATTATTTAAATTTTATCGCCGCAGGCGATACACCACAACTGTCAACTCTCAATTCTCAACTCTAAACTAAATCATAATTTTGCTCCGCAAAATTATGATTTATATTTTCAATTCATATCCGCCGACAGGTCTGACTGTCAGGACATAACAGCAGCCCTGACCAAAAACGCGCTCCATCTCCGCGGCGTAATCCGCAGTCAGATAGCCCGGCACAAACGCCTGCACCGTGCCGGCAAAGCCGCCGCCGTGAACGCGCACAGCACCGTTCCCTCCGAGGAAACGCTTACTGAGCATTATCGCAAGAGGTATCTGCTGCTCCTTTGGTTCTGCACTTGAATAAAGATTCTGCAAAAGCTCCGCTGAGGAAGTCCCCGACTCGTTCACCAGCCCGAAGAAGCGCTCGGTGTCTCCGTCAGCAAGAGCCTCTGCTTCCTCAATGGCTCTTCTGTTCTCACCGAAGAAATGCGCGGCACGGAGCAGTTCCCTGTCGGAGCAGTTTTCCCGAAGCTCAGGCAGCCTTTTATAGAACTCCTCCTCGTCAGCTTCACGCAGGAACTCACAGCCGAGAGCCTCCGCCACGTGCTTCATCTCGGAGAATACCGCGCTGTACTCGCCGGAAAGCTTCTCGTGACTGCCCCCTGTATCGGTTATGCATACCGCGTATCCCGATCTGTCAAAGTCAAAATTCACATTCCTTATATCAGGTGAAGCCGTATCCGCAAAGTCCACAGCGACAAAACCGCCTGATGCCGAAACGAGCTGATCCATAAGTCCGCTTGCCTTTCCGAAGTAAACATTCTCCGCATACTGCCCTATAGCCGCAATGTCGGAAGCGCTTATACCTCCGCCATTGAAGCCCTCATTTATGACGGTACCCACAAGCACCTCAAAAGCCGCAGATGACGAAAGGCCGCTCCCGCTGAGCACATCGGAGGTCATATAGGCGTCAAAGCCACCTGTTTTCACGCCTTTTTCAGCAAACTTTGCCGCGATCCCGCGGATAAGGGCAGCCGTTGTTCCCTTTTCGGCTTTTCTCATTTCAAGACTTTTCAGTTTTACCTCTACAGACTCATATCCCTCCGACTTCACACGAATGATACCCTGCTTATGGAAGGAAACTATGGCGATGATATCAAGGCTCACCGCCGCGGCAAGCACACAGCCATGCTGATGATCGGTATGGTTACCGCCTATCTCGGTACGTCCCGGAGCTGAAAAAATACGTATATCCCCACTCTCCGGATAGAGCCTCGAAAAGTTCTCGGCAGCGCTGAGATAACGGGCTCTTGCTCTCAGAACAGCCTTTTCCGACGAACCGTAAAGCATACGGAACTGCTCGTCAAAACTCCCGGAGGATATACCGTTTATAAATTCGGAAAGGTTCATAAAATACAACTCCTTTAAGCTATCATTTAAGCTGATGTCTGTGCATAAGCAGATATTTTCTTATTACCGCACGGGCTTCCGACATTTTTACAGGGAGCCCGTGACCGGTGGCGAGCCATTCCGGCGAAAGCTCCAGTATACGCTCCAGAGAGCAAACCATAGCCGCCGGAGAGGCAGCATGAGGCGTGATATCAGGTTTGCCCCACATCGCGGTAAAAGCGTCGCCGCAGTATAGCACTCCCTCCGATAGCACTCCCACAGAACCGAGGGTATGTCCCGGCAGCGGAACAGTTTCCGCGTCAAAGCCGTATTCATGCAGTATATTCCTGTCACTGCCGAGCAGTATATCCGGAGTATAGGGCGCAGACCTGAACAGCCTCATTCTTCCGCAGACATTCTGCTGTATATTCCTCACACGATACCTCGGAGAAGTAGCCTTTACCGGCTGCCTCTCAAAATGTCCCACCAGCTCTCTGTCACGTCCGCTTAGGAATATCTCCGCATTCAGTTCCTTCCGCAGCCTTGCCGCGTTTCCGTCATGGTCGGTATGAGCGTGAGTAAGCAGGATATACCGTATATCATAATGACTTATGTACTCCCTCAGGCTTTTATACACGAGGGATATCCCTGTATCAATGAGCATATCGCCCTTTTTTCCTCTGAGCACGTAGCAGGTCATGGACGATCCCCCTATCGAAGCGCAGAGATAATTTATACTGCCGCAGCTGTGCTCTTTTTCGGTAATACACTTCACAGGCTCACCTCCGTTTTTATTCTATTATACACCGCTTTATTAAAAGATTCAATAATTTTGTGTTAATTATTTGGGATATACTTACATGAGTAAGAAATTCTACATTTTTAATTAAATTTATGCTTGACTTTTTAAGAAAGCCGTGCTATAATTTAAGCGTGATATAAAGTAAGACTTAATTAAAGGAGTTTTTCTTATGTCGGATATTAAAATACTTGGTGAAGATCTGAAAAATATCCCGTGGGAGGATAAGCCTGCCGGCTGTACTGCTCCCGTTTGGAGATATTCTCAGAACCCGATCATAAAAAGGAACCCGCTCCCTGATGTTGCAAGGATATTCAACAGCGCAGTAATACCTTATAACGGCAGCTTCATAGGAGTATTCCGCGGCGAACAGAAAAACGGGATACCGCATATTTACCTTGGCAGGAGCAGCAATGCTCTTGACTGGGAGTTTGACCCGGAAAAGATACAGTTCACCGACAGGAACGGCAACCCCTTTATGCCCCCATACGCTTATGATCCGCGGCTCGTAAAGGTTGACGGAATATACTATATCATGTGGTGTCAGGACGCTTTCGGTCCTGCTATCGGCATTGCAGAGACCACAGATTTCAGGACGTTCACACGTCTTGAGAACCCCTTCCTTCCCTACAACCGCAATGCCGTCCTCTTTCCGAGGAAAATAAACGGTAACTATGTTATGCTCTCCCGCCCCTGCGACGACGGACATACCGCATTCGGAGACATATTCCTTTCGGAAAGTCCCGATATGAAATTCTGGGGACGTCACCGCCATGTAATGGGACGTTCCGGGAACTGGTGGGAAAGCCTGAAGACAGGAGGCGGAGCTGCACCGATCGAAACCGACAAGGGCTGGCTGATATTCTACCACGGCGTGGTGAATACCTGCAACGGCTACGTGTACAGTATAGGAGCAGCGATACTTGATACAGATGAACCCTCAAAGGTACTGCACCGCTGCGAGAACTATATCCTCACTCCTGAGGAATGGTATGAGGAACGCGGATTTGTACCCAACGTGTGCTTCCCCTGCGCCGCTCTTACAGACGCCGGCACAGGCAGGATAGCTATATACTACGGCTGTGCCGACAGCTATGTGAGCGTTGCGTTCACAACTGTGCAGGAGATATACGACTATATCCTCGCTCACGACAGGCTCCAGCCGGGAGACGACGCTTCAGGCGTCAGATAAATCACGACATCTTCTTAATACTCATTTTCACCCTCAAAAAGGACTGCATAAGCAGTCCTTTTTGCATTTTACTTCGTCATTTTTACTAAGGGGTATTCCGTCAAATTGATGAAGAGGCATAATTTTTGTTGTGATTATGCACAATTTTAACAGTTGAAAATTGTCTGTCATACGCTATACTTGCGAAAATCACCGTTTTATTCTTCATTTTACCAAAAAATACTTGCAGTTTTTTGTGGAATATGATAAAATATAGTGATGCTTGAAAATGACAATAAAAAAATACATGATACTATATAAAAGGAGAAACTTATGGCAAGGATAAAAGCTGCCGTGATTTTCGGCGGTACTGCGCGGGAACACGCACTCTCACTGGCTTCCGCAGCAGAAGTGATCCGGAGTATCCCCAAGGATAAATATGAAGTGATATGCATCGGAATAACCCGTAAAGGACGCTGGCTGTATTTCCCAGGAGATGTGGAAGACATAGCCGACGGTACATGGGAACAGGATACGGACTGCGCTTCCGCTTTCATATCCCCCGACCCGCTTTACCGCGGAATCATCACTATCGAAAACGGAGAAACTACTATCAGAAGAGTTGATGTGGTATTCCCGATACTCATGGGAAAGAAAAGCGGCGACGGAACCGTTCAGGGACTTCTCGACCTGTCAGGTATACCATATGTTGGCAGCGGAGTGCTTGCTTCCGCCTCATGCATGGACAAATCCCACACCCACATGGTAATGGACGATTACAATATAAAAACTGCCGGCTGGCGCCTTATCACCCAGCGTGAGATCAACGATCTTGACGCTAAATGCAGTGCTATCGCATCGGAAATGGGATTCCCACTTGTGGTAAAGCCTGCCAACAGCGGCAGCAATGCCGGAACGAGCATAGCTCACGACGGTGAAGAGCTGCTTGCAGCTGTAAAACTGGCATTCTCCAGCGACAATAAGGTAGTGGTCGAGAAATACATAAGAGCCCGTAAGCTCGAAGCGGCTGTACTCGGCTATGATATGCCGGTCTGTTCGCCCGTCGGCGAGATAAAGCCATCCGACAGGACATATGACCCCACAGATTTCAACGTAAGCACCGGCGATGACCTTATAGTTCCCGCCGATATTCCCAAAGAGACACAGAAAAAGGTACAGGAGACCGCGATAGCCGCCTTCAAGGCGCTCGGCTGCCGAGGACTCGCAAGAGCGGACTTCTTCCTCACAGATGACGGAGAGCTTCTGCTCAACAAGATAGGCACTATGCCCGGACTCAGGAAAAACAGTGTATTCTGCCGCCTTATGAAAGAGTTTGATTACTCCCATGAGGAGCTTATAGTCGAGCTGCTGGAACAGGCTGTGGACAACGCGGACAGAAATTACTGATAAACAAGGATAAATATGGATATAAGGAGACTGCTTTGGAAAACAATGTTTTGATATCTCTTACGAGTATTCAATGGCAGGACAATGAAAAAAGCGAGACCGAGCTTCTGACCAAAGCCCACTTCACCCGCAGCGACGGCTGGGATATAATCTCCTACGAGGACACCTCCGCCACAGGCTTTGAAGGCTCAGTCACCACCATAAAGGTGGACGACAGCAGAAACGCTTCCATCACCCGCGAGGGTACGGCAAATTCCGTCCTTTCACTGGAGATAGGAAGAAAGCACTTCTGCCAGTACGGCACTCCCTACGGTAATCTGCAGATAGGCGTATACACTCACGCTATAGAGAACACTATCGCAGAAAACGGCAGGCTCTACCTGAAATATACTCTTGATCTGAATTCCTCGTATCTTTCAGATAACGAGATAATAATGACAGTACAGGCTCAGAACTGAGCCCTCAGAAGAAAGGATAATTTTAATGTCAGATCTCATCAATTCCGCGTCGCTCCGGCTCCGTGAGATAATCATGGACGCTCTCGGAGTGCTCGTCGCAGAGGAAGCGATCCCCGCTGTTCCCCTGCCGAACTTCAACATCGAGATACCTGCGGACAAGTCTCACGGCGACTTCGCCGCAAACACCGCAATGGTCTGTGCAAAGGCGCTGAAAATGCCGCCGAGAAAGATAGCCGAGCTGATATGCGAAAAGCTCTTCCTCGAAGGCACCATATTTGAAAGAGCCGAAGTCGCAGGTCCCGGATTCCTGAATTTCTTCCTCAGCAGGAAGTGGTTCTCCGACGTAGTAAAGAACGTCCTCGACGAAGGCGGGAACTACGGCAAGACCGAGCTGGGCAGGGGCAAAAGAGTCCTTGTTGAGTTCGTCTCGGCAAATCCCACAGGTCCTATGCATATAGGAAACGCAAGAGGAGGAGCTATCGGCGACTGCCTCGCAAGCGTACTCCAGTGGGCGGGCTATCACGCAGAGCGAGAGTTCTACGTAAACGACGCCGGAAACCAGATTGAGAAGTTCGGCAAGTCCCTTGAGCTCAGATATTTACAGATCTGCTCGTCAAAGGGACAGGAGCTTGTAACACAGTACAAGAACGATAACGAGAAGCTCTGCTCCGTGATCTATGAGGGCAGCGGCGAAGGCGGAGATTTCGAAATGCCTGAGGACGTTTACCTCGGCACCGATATCATCGAGCACGCAAAGAACTTCTACGATATCCACGGCAGCTCCCTTGAAAGCGTATCCGAAGAGGAGCGCCGCAAGGCTCTTGTTGATTACGCACTTCCTATTAATATAGCAGGTCTTGAACGCGACCTGAAAAAGTACCGTATCGTTTACGACAACTGGTTCCGTGAAAGCACGGTACACGCAAAGAACGAGACAAAGCTTGTAGTAGACAAGCTCATTGAAGCCGGAAAGGCTTACGAGCAGGACGGGGCTATATGGTTCAGAGCTACGGAATACGGTCTTGACAAGGACTTCGTATTAAAGAGAAGCAACGGTCTGTATACTTATATAGTACCGGATATCGCCTACCACTATGACAAGCTCGTCACCCGTAACTTTGACAAGGCGATAAACGTCCTCGGCGCAGACCACCACGGCTACGTTCCGAGGCTTAAAGCCGCACTCAACGCACTTGGCGTTGACGAGACAAAGCTTGACGTAGTCCTCATGCAGATGGTAAGACTTGTCCGCAACGGCGAGACCGTAAAGCTCTCAAAGAGGAGCGGCAAGGCTATCACACTGGTAACTCTCCTCGACGAGATACCGATAGACGCAGCCCGTTTCTACTTCAATCTCCGTGAGGCAAATTCACAGTTCGAGTTCGACCTTGACCTTGCAGTTGAGAAATCCTCGCAGAACCCCGTGTTCTACGTTCAGTATGCTCACGCAAGAATATGCAGTATGCTCAGGACGCTCTCCGAGGAGGGTACTGAGATACCGGCGTCAGCCGATTTCGACCTCCTCTCAGACCCGCGTGAGATAGAGCTCATCCGTCATCTCGCTTCACTTCCGGGCGAGATTGATGCAGCGGCAAAGGCCTACGATCCCGCAAAGATAACCAAGTACGCCATAGACCTGGCTACTCTTTTCCACCGCTTCTACGACGCCTGCAGCGTAAAGAACGCAGAAACAAAGGAGCTTATGAACGCTCGTATCCTCCTCTGCGTTGCAGTACGCCAGACACTCAGGAATACTCTTGAGATACTGAATATCGACCGTCCCGAAAAAATGTAAAAATTACAATTCGGTTACAGCAATTTCATTATCCCTGTTGATTTTGAACAAAAATCAACACATTTGTAAGTAACGTTTGTGAGCCTTCAGACGAAAGTTAACAGTTTGTTAACAAATCAAGAGCAAAAATGTGTTACAATTTGTAATATGTTAAGGAGATATTTTCTCCTTCTCACACTCTGAAGGTCCGCTCAAAATAAGATCTTATTTAAGAGAAAGGATGTAAATCATGTCCAACAGATTATTTCAGGGTTTAGTTCATCAGATGCGTGATTCCATCGACGCTACAATCGGCGTAGTAGATGAGACCGCTACAATCATCGCCTGCAGCGACCTTTCACGTGTAGGCACGACAAATGAGTTCGTTTCACTCGACCTCAGCGATTCACACGATATCTTCATCCGCGACGGCTTCACCTACAAGCCCTTCGGCTCAAGAGTAAAGCCTGATTATGCGGTTTTCGTAGAGGGCGTTGACGACGCTGCCGCAAAGTACGCAAGCATACTCGCTATCGCACTCTCAAATATCAAGCAGTACTATGATGAAAAGTACGACAGAAACAATTTCATCAAGAATGTTATCCTTGACAATGTTCTCCCCGGAGACATCGTAATCAAGGCAAGAGAGCTCCACTTCAACGCTGAGATCAGCCGTGCTGTGTTCCTTATCAGGATCATCTCAGCCAACGATATCTCTGCTTACGATGTTATCCAGAATCTCTTCCCTGACAAGAACAAGGACTTCGTATTCAATATCACAGAGACAGATATAGTTCTCGTTAAGGAGCTCAAGAGCACAGTAGACTCAAAGGATCTCGAAAAGCTCGCACGCTCTATCGCTGATACACTCAGCAGCGAGTTCTACACAAGAGTAAACGTAGGTATCGGTACAGCAGTAGTAGGCGTAAAGGATCTTGCGCGTTCATTCAAGGAAGCTCAGATGGCTCTTGAGGTCGGCAAGGTATTCGATACAGACAAGGTAATAGTAAGCTATGACAACCTCGGTATCGCGCGTCTTATCTACCACCTTCCCACAACTCTCTGCGAGACATTTCTCCATGAGGTATTCAAGGTAGGCAGCATCGAGTCTCTCGACCACGAAACACTCTTCACAATACAGAAGTTCTTCGAGAACAACCTCAACGTATCAGAAACATCAAGAAAACTCTTCGTACACAGAAATACTCTCGTGTACAGACTCGAAAAGATCAAAAAGCTCACAGGTCTTGATCTCCGTGAATTCGATCACGCTATAATCTTCAAGATCGCACTCATGGTAAAGAAGTACCTGTCTGCTAATCCTGTAAAGTTCTGATAAAAGCCTTCACGGCAAATATGGAACTTCGGGCGGCTTAGTCCGCCCTTTTCACAGATTAAGGTAGGTGTAACCCAATTGGTAGAACTTAAAAACGTATCCGTGACCTACTCCAGCGGCGTTGACGCATTGAACAACGTCAGCCTGAAGATAAACGACGGCGATTTTGCCTTCGTTGTAGGTTCATCAGGTGCGGGCAAAAGTACCATGATAAAGCTTCTGCTCAAGGAAATCGACGCCACAAGCGGTGTTGTCACCGTAAACGGATATAACCTGAACAAGCTGAAAAAAAGAAAGATCCCCGAATTCCGCCGCACTCTCGGCTTCGTATTCCAGGATTTCAGACTGATCCCGTCAATGACGGTATATGAGAACATCGCTTTCGTTCTCAGAGTTATCGACGCTCCGATCAAGTATATCAGAAAGAGAGTCCCATATGTTATAAGTCTTGTGGGACTCCATGCAAAAACGAATTCTTACCCCGACGAGCTCTCAGGCGGTGAAAAGCAGCGTGTCGCTATAGCAAGAGCGCTGGTCAATGACCCTCAGCTCATTATCGCAGACGAGCCTACGGGAAATATCGACCCTGAGCTCTCCTACGAGATAGTTGAGCTCCTGAAGGGCATAAACGATCAGGGTACTACCATACTCATGGTAACCCACGAACACGATCTTGTGCGCCATTTCGGCGGACGTATCATCAACATCACCGAGGGCGAGATCGTTTTCGACGAGGTCATAACAGGTACGGGAGATGAACTCCTTGCCGATATGAGCGCGGAGATGCCGGCAGAGGCTATGGCGGAAGCCGTCAGCGAAACCGAGCAGATCAGCGATATCACAGGCACCGAGAGCAGCCCGGAAGCCGCAGAGCTTCCCATCGAAGATATGACCGCAGACGATATAATCACTGCAATAGGCGGTATACCAGAGCCGGAACAGGCTGAAAAGGAACTGATGAAGCCTGTAGCCGAAAATATCGACGTTGATATCACTCAGGAACTTCCCAAAATACCGGAGGGTGAAACTCCAGAGCAGATCCTCGCCTCGCTTTCAGACAAAACAGAAGGAGGTGCGGAATGAAACTAAGCGGTGTAAGATACCTCGCCGATCAGGGCGTGGAAAACATATGGAAGAATAAAATGATGGCATTCGCTACATTCTGCGTACTGCTCATCTCACTTCTTCTCGTCGGAATAGCCGGTCTCTTCTACATCAACCTCAATTCCATGATAAAAGGTCTCGGAAGTCAGAACGAGGTAGTCGTAATAATGGAGAAGGGTACCACTGATGAACAGAATTCCGCAGCGGAAGAAGCGATCAGAGCTATCCCGAATGTGGCTACGATAAAGTTCGTATCTAAGGAAGAGGCTCTTGAAAGACAGAAGTCAAATCTTCCCAATGCAGAAAGGATATTTACTGACTATATCGGTTCTGACGCAAGCTTTATGCCGGACGGCTTCAGCGTGACTGTCAAGAACACGGATAAGATATCAGAGACCACCGAGCAGATAAGCGCATTAAGCAATATACAGAGCGCTTCCGCTTCACCTCAGGTGGCAGAGTTCCTCAGGGAGCTCCGTAAGGTGGTATCCCTCATCGCAGGCGCAGTAATACTTGCACTTGCGGTCGTATCCATGATAATAATCTCCAATACCACAAAGGCAAGCGTTTTTGCCCGCCGTGAGGAGATACAGATAATGAAGTATGTCGGCGCGACCAATGCGTTCATACGTATGCCCTTCTTTGTTGAGGGTATGGTCACAGGCTTCTTTGCAGGAGCGGGCGCTTACTTCATAACCTGGGCGATCTACCGCTCAGCTTACAATATGCTCACAGAACAGGGTATGCTCATGAATACCTTCGGCGTGGGCAGTCTTATCCCATTTGATAAGATCAGACTTTACGTTGTTCTCGGCTACCTCATCGCAGGTTCGCTCATAGGAGCAGTCGGAAGCGTAATAAGCACAAGAAAGCATATCGACGTCTGATATGTGTGTCCGAACGAATAATATGAATTTTTTATGAAAGGAGTGTGCTGCCGGAACTCCGCAGCATTTAATGCACCTTTCCGGTAAGCAGCTTTATTATGAAAAAACTTAGTATTTTCAATAAGATGATTTCTTTTGTGACCTGTTCTGCATTATCAGTGGCATTTATGACAGGCTCGACCTTATTGTCAGGTGAAAACGTCAAACAGGTCTCTGCTCTCACTATCGCAGAGATGCAGGAAGAGATAAGCCAGAACAAGGCTCAGATCTCAGAGCTTCAGTCTCAGATAGACGCGCTTGAAGGCAACAAGGCTGAGGAACAGAACTATCAGAACCTTCTTTCCGAACAGATCAGCGTGATAAACAAGAATATCGAGCTTCTCAACGCAGAGATAGAAAGTCTTAACGCTGATATCGAAAAGACAAATTTCAATATAGATATGCTTGAAGCTTCCATTGTTTCACAGCAGGAAGAGATAGACCATAATGTCGAACTCTTCAAGCAGCGTCTTTGCGAAATGTACATCGCCGGAAACGATAACCTCGCTTCTGTAATGGTAGGCACCTCAAGCTTCTATGATATGATATCAAGAGTTGAAATGGTGAACCGCATCGCTTCCTACGACGAACAGCTCATTAACGATATCCTCACGGATATCGACAAGATGGAAGAGTCCAAAAAGCAGCTCCAGTCAGAAAAGCTCACTAGCGAAATGAAAAAGGATGAGCAGAATAAGAGAAAAGAAGAAAAAGCCGCAGAGCTTGAAAAGCTCAACGATCAGATGGCAAAGACCCAGGCTGAGATAGCACGTATCGCTGCCGAACAGCAGAGGATAGAAAACAACAAGGCGGAACTCGACAGGCTGAATGACGAGTTCAATGACGCTATAAATGCTGAGATCGCGCGTCAGGCTGCAGAGGCTGAAAGATTATATCAGGAAGAGCAGGCAAGACTTGCTCAGGAAAGAGCCAGCGCTATCCAGAATTATGACTATTCCTACACGCCTTCATACGTATCCGTTTCAGCAGGTGCTTCAGGCTTTGCATGGCCCGCACCGGGATTCACCTACATCTCAAGCCCTTATGGTCCGAGATGGGGCAGTTTCCATTACGGTATAGATGTGGGTGACGGCAATATCTACGGCGGAAGAGCCTGCGCTTCAAGATCAGGAACCGTTGTTACGGTATATAATTCCTGTCCGTGTGACTATCCCAAGGACGGAGGCTGTCCCTGCGGCGGCTGCGGCGGATACGGCAACTACGTCGTAATATCCCATGACGGTACGTACTCAACTGTATACGCACATCTCAAGAATGCCTGCGTTTCAGTGGGAGACTACGTTGAACAGGGACAGGTCATCGGATACATAGGAACTACCGGCTGGTCAACAGGCGCTCACCTCCACTTTGAGGTGCGTGAAAACGGCGTCCGTGTAAATCCAAGTTTATTCGTAAGTCCGTAAACCAATAAAATAACGAAAAATAAGGGCAGTTCTTACAACTGCCCGAATTTTTGTCAGAAAGCGATGATAATATGAATAAGAAGATCAGTCTCGGCCTTGCTCTCAGCCTTATCGCCATAGCTTCCGCGGTCACTTTTATACTGACTTCCTTTTTCTCGCTCCAGAGCTTTAACAAGACAGTAGTTGACGTAAGCGAAAAGGGAAAAAAATACAACTCGCTCCAGACGCTCGACACCTATGTCCGCGAGCACTATCTCGGCGACATCGATGAGAACGAACTGACAGACGGCATACTGAAAGGCTATATCTCAGGTCTCGACGACAAATATTCCAAATATCTCTCCGAGGAGGAGTACCTTGCCGAGCAGAACGAGGACGAGGGTCAGCTCGTTGGTCTCGGACTTACCCTTGAGGAAGACGAGAGCGGATATATCCGTATCTCAGGAATGGTACAGGACTCCCCTGTTGCAGAGGCAGGTCTCCGCGTTGGAGATATCATAACCCTCATCGACGGTGTGAGCGTACTTTCCGAGGGCTTTGGCAAATCCGTTGAAGCAATGCGCGGCACGGAGGGTTCCGAGATAAGGCTCACTGTCCGCAGAGGCGGTATCGACAAGGACTATACCTTTACCCGCCGCTCTATGGAAGTAAAGACCGTTACAGGTGAAATGCTCAGTGAGTATGTAGGCTGCATAAAGATAAACAGCTTCAAGAAAAATACCCCGCAGCAGTTTATGGACACTCTCGAAAGACTTACCTCAAACGGCGTCCGTGCGCTGATATTCGACGTCCGCGACAACGGCGGCGGACTTATCCCTGCGCTTTCGGATTGCCTTGATCCGCTTCTTCCTGAGGGTGTTATCGCCACGGCAGAGTATAAGGACGGTCATAGCGAGACTATCATATACTCCGACGAGACCATGCTCGATATTCCAATGGTTGTGCTTGTGAACAAAAACACCGCCAGCGCGGCAGAGCTGTTTGCCGCTTCTCTCAGGGACTTCGCCGGTGCCCGCCTCATAGGCGAAAAGACCTACGGCAAGGGCGTTATGCAGGAGACCACTGAATTCAGCAAGAACGGCGCTGTAGTCCTCACAGTCGCAAAATACAAGACAGCTCTTTCGGACTGCTATGACGGTGTGGGACTTGCTCCCGACCTCATCATATCAAACGAGACCGAAGATGTGGATGACCAGTACAACAAGGCGGTCGAGATAATCTACAGCCTCATTAGTTAATGCGTAATTATTTCACGCCATATATAACAAAATCCTCAGTATTTCTGCTGAGGTTTGTTTTTTATGGAATCAAAGTCATAATCACAGTGCTGTTAGCCTTGTAGGGGCGGGCGTCCCCGACCGCCCATGCCTGATTGACAATGTAACATGAACGCGATGTAGGGGCTGATGCCCACATCAGCCCGACAAATTTGACAAAAAAGACACGGGGCGATGCAGGCATCGCCCCATACAAACTTACGGCTAACGGCTAAACGAGGTATTGACTTTTTCAGCGTTATATAGTATAATAATGTGTAATGCTATTTATTATAATATATTAAGGAGTGCATTGATATGGCTACAAAGAAGATGTCCAGAGAAAGCTACGACAAACTCGTTGCCGAGCTCGACGACCTCAAGATCAATAAACGTAAGGAAGTCGCTGAAAGACTTAAAGTTGCCCGTTCCTACGGAGACCTCTCCGAGAACGCCGAGTACGATGAAGCTAAAAACGAACAGGCTATCCTTGAGGCTCACATTCAGGAACTCCAGTATACTATCGACAACGCTGAGATCGTTGACGACGAGAGCATTTCCGTCGATGAGATCGGCATGAGCTCAAAGATCACTATCAAACGCCTTGATACAGGAAAAATCGAGACTTTCACTATCGTTGGCACAA
Source organism: Ruminococcus sp. (assembly GCF_016287535.1). Taxonomy (GTDB): domain Bacteria; phylum Bacillota; class Clostridia; order Oscillospirales; family Ruminococcaceae; genus Ruminococcus. The sequence goes on along the minus strand of NZ_JAEFAJ010000039.1, from coordinate 15,333 downwards.
ATCACGCTAATGTCCGTGAGGGACTTATCTCAGACGAGTCTCCTATCGGCAAGGCTGCAATGAAGAAGAGAGTCGGCGACACATTCATCGTTGAAGCTCCCGCAGGCGAGCTTAAATTCGAGGTAGTCGAGATCTCAAAGTAAAATCGAAAGGACACTTAAAATGAGCGAAAACCAGGTAAACTCCCCTGTACAGGCTGACGAAGAGCCCGTACAGGATATAAATATTCTCAAGAAGGACAGACTTGACAAGCTGGCTGACCTCCGTGAGCTCGGTCACGATCCGTTCACTATCACAAAGTTCGACGTTACAGGCCATGCTGCAGACTACAAGAAGGAGTACGAGGCTAAGGAAGCTGAGATACTCGCTGCTGTTGGCGACGACGAGGAGAAGAAGGCAGCAGAGCTTGAAAAGCTCAATGAAAACATTATCCGTATCGCAGGAAGAATAATGAGCTGGAGAGATATGGGCAAGGCTAACTTCATTGACGTCCGTGACGCTTCCGACCGTATACAAGTCTATGTACGCTCCAATGATGTAGGCGCAGATCTCTTCAAGGAATTCAAGAAGAAGTGGGACATCGGCGATATCATCGGCGTTGAGGGCTATGTTTTCAGGACTAAGAAGGGTGAGATATCAATACACGCAAAGAGCATAACACTGCTTACAAAGTCTCTCCTCCCCCTGCCGGAAAAGTGGCACGGTCTCAAGGATACCGACACAAGATACCGCCAGCGCTATCTCGACCTCGTTATCAATCCTGATGTCAAGGACACATTCGTAAAGCGCTCAAAGATAATTGCATCTATCAGACGCTATCTTGATAATCAGGGCTTCATGGAAGTTGAAACTCCCATGCTCGTTTCCAACGCAGGCGGCGCAGCTGCAAGGCCCTTTGAAACTCACTATAACGCTCTCGACGAGGACGTAAAGCTCCGTATCAGCCTCGAACTCTACTTAAAGAGACTTATCGTCGGCGGACTTGAAAGAGTTTACGAAATAGGCAGAGTTTTCAGAAACGAGGGCGTTGACACCCGTCATAACCCCGAATTCACACTCATGGAGCTCTATCAGGCTTATACTGACTACTACGGTATGATGGACCTCACTGAGAATATGTTCCGTCACGTTGCGCAGGAGGTGTGCGGTGCTACCTGCGTTCCCTACGGCGAGCACATGATCGATCTCGGCAAGCCCTTTGAAAGACTTACCATGATCGAAGCAGTAAAGAAGTACTCCGGCGTTGACTTCAGTGAGATAAAGACTCTTGAGGAAGCACGAAAGATAGCTGACGAAAAGGGCGTGGAGTATGAGGACCGCCACAAGCGCGGAGATATCCTCAATCTCTTCTTTGAGGCTTATGTTGAGGAGCACCTCATACAGCCCACATTCATAATGGATCACCCAATTGAGATATCACCTCTCACCAAGAAGAAGCCCGACGCTCCCGACTATGTTGAGCGTTTCGAGCTGTTCATCACAGGCAGGGAGATGTGCAACGCTTACTCCGAGCTGAACGATCCTATTGACCAGCGTGAGCGTTTCAAGGCTCAGGAAGAAGCTCTCAGTCAGGGCGACGAGGAAGCAAACCGCACAGATGAGGACTTCCTCAATGCGCTTGAAATAGGTATGCCGCCTACAGGCGGTATCGGCTACGGAATCGACCGTCTTGTAATGCTTCTCACCAACAGCTCTTCAATAAGAGATGTGCTTCTGTTCCCGACACTTAAAAGCCTTAACTGAGTAAGACAGGCTTTGTAAAGTCTGCGGATACGGGGGATATGCAATGAAAAAAAGATCGCCGATAAAGATGTCGTTTCTTGCGGCACTGTTGATATTTGTCGGATTTCTTCCGCTTTTCGGGATACTTCTTTTTATGGACAATAAGGCAATGACCACATTTTTCATCATACTTTCAATAGTTATGGTCTCTTCCGGACTTATCCTGCATTTTGTGTATGTCCGCTGTCCGCACTGCGGCTCATATCTTGGCAGGATAATGGGAAGTAAATGTCCCTTCTGCGGAAAGAATATAGAGAAATAAACCATTCGGGCGGCTTATTGCCGCCCGTTATCGTAAGGATTAATTATGAGCGAAAAGAACAAAAAAAACACTCCGGATACGCCTGAAGATCAAAAGGCAGAAATAAACGAAAGCATTTTCAGTTCCCGCAAGGAGCTGATACGGCAGCGTGAAGAGGAAACCGCCCGTCAGGAGGCAGAGATCGCACGCAAGTACGAACAGCAGGAAAAGGAAAAGCGTGAAGCATACGAAAAAAAGCTCCTTGAAGAGAAAAAGGAGCTGATGCGCCTGAAACAAGGTCTTATCAATGAGGAAGAGTCCACTGTCCACGAGGAAGAGGAAGAAGAGATAAAGCTTTCATTCGGAAGTAAGATAAGCAATTTCTTCTACCACAACAAATGGTGGCTCGGAATAGGAGTATTCTTCACACTGCTCGGCGTATATCTCATATATGACCTTTTAAGCACTCCACGTCCTGATGTGGAGATCCTCATGCTCTGCGACAACAACACCGTAGGAACGTCGGCATACCTTGGTGATTACTTTACGGATTTCGCCGAGGATTTCAACGGAAACGGAAAGGTCCTCGCGTCGGTGAACTACATTCCCTACTCCGATGACGAATACAGCAACTATACCAACGGCGTTACCGGCAAACTCAGCGCCTTCCTGAGCGGTGCGCAAGCGGTCATAATCATAGGAAACAAAAAAACTGCCGAGGAACTGCTGATACCCGAAGAGACGCTTGCAGACCTGAGCAGTCTGTATCCTGACGATCCGCACGTTAAAAACTGGTTCTACTATCTGAAGGGCACAAAGTTTGCGGAAAAGATAGGTGTTCCGGAGAGCAGTATCACAGATGATATGTTCCTTGCCATAAGGAAGCCCATAGCACTTGCGAATGACAGCAAGGAAGAGATGCAGAAGACCTACGACAAGGACTTCCCGGTATTTGACAGGATAATAAAGTCCCTGTCAGCCGGAGAATAATGCATATAAAAAAGCCATAGCAACAGCTATGGCTTTGTTTTTTTCTCAGAAAACCAGATACTCTATGACCGAATTTGACATGAGAAAGCCTTTTGGAGTTAGCCATACCCTTTCCCCGTCGGTCACGGCATAGCCGTCACGTATCAGCGGTGGGAGCTTCCTTTCGATATCTGCCCTGTGTTCTTCAACATCGCATAACCGCAGTCCCTCTTTAAGTCTCAGGCGCAGCATTGCGAACTCCTCAAAACCGCAGGGACTATCATCAGTTACCGTAACGCTCTGCACATCGCTGCGTATAAATCCCGAAATATCACGCTCCACCGCAAATCTTTTCCCGTTATAGCAGGAATGAGCCGCAGGACCTATTCCGAGATAATTCTCACACCTCCAGTACCGGCAGTTATGACGGCTCTCAAAGCCTTTCACAGCGAAATTAGACACTTCGTACTGCATGAAGCCCTTTTCTTCAAGGCGCTCCACCATTTCAAGGTAGAGCTCCGCGGTGCCGTCCTCATCAGGCAGTCTCAGCTTTATATCGTCGCAGTAAAAAGGCGTACCCTCCTCAGTCTTGAGAATGTACGCCGAAATATGCCGCACCGGCAGAGCCGTTATCCGCTCAATGGAATACCTGAGACTGTCTTTATCCTGCCCCGGAAGAGCTATCATCAGGTCGCAGGAGATATTGTCAAATCCGGCTTTTGCAGCGTCAAGCACAGCTCTTTCGGCTCTTTCCGCACTGTGGACCCTGCCCAGCATTTTCAGCTCGCTGTCGATCATGGACTGGACTCCGATTGACAGACGGTTTATCCCTGTTTTCCGGAGCTCATACAGCTTCTCATCATTCAGGGTACAGGGATTGGCTTCAAGGGTGATCTCAGCGTCCGAATCGGCTTTGAAGCTGCTGCGTATCTCATCAAGTATGCAGCCGATCTGCTCCCCAGTGAGCAGAGACGGCGTACCGCCGCCGAAATATATGGTACTCACCCTGCGTTCACTGTCTGAATAATGGCGGATATTCCTGAGTACAGCAGCAGTGTACTTCTCTGCCTCCTGCCTTGTATAGCCTACGGAATAGAAGTCACAGTAGCCGCACTTCTTGCCGCAGAAAGGTACATGGATATATATTCCGAGGCTCATTTTTCGTATGCGTCTATTCGTATCGTCTCCATCATCTTAAAGCAGAATGCATTTACCAGCCTTGGAACGATAAACATCGAAATGATAATACCGATGCAGATCGGCATTTCATGGGTAAACATCCACTCTGTTCTAAGTCCGTTGCAGTAAACAATGGCTATAAACACGAAGGCTACAAGACAGTACAGCGCATTGAAGATAGTTGCTCCCTTGCCGTTCACGCAGAGCATACCGCACTTGGGGCAGGCTTTGCCCTTTGACTTCATAGTTCCTGCCATTGCCTTTGTAATGGGAGTAAATGTCTTTTCTCCGCAGTGGGGACAGGTGTATATACTCATATTATTCATTTCCTTTCACGGGCTCTGCCTCAGCAGGCTCCAGCTCCCCTGCAAGCCTTGCCGCAGGAGCTGTTCGGGTATTCAGCGGAGTAAGTCCGAGGCGCTTCTTTTTTGAAGCCCTTCTGCGCTGCCTGAAAATACTTAGAAAGTCCTCAGGGTGCAGTATCACAAGCGTTATCAGCATTATCCCAAGAGCAATGAAGAGCTTCGGGAAGTTACCATGGACGATAAGTCCGAATATCAGCAGGACTATGGCGGTCACGCAGAAGCTTGTCCGTGACTTCTCCCGCAGCCTTATCCTGACTGCGCGGAGCATACGTCCGACCCCGGAGTTTTTCGGCACAAAGTATTCAGTTATCACGGTGATAAGGCTTACGGCGCATACAGCCGCAAGCAGTCCGAGAATGATATAGTTTACCATACAAGCCTCCGTTATTATCAGCTGTCAAGCTTGAGAACGCTCATGAATGCCTCCTGCGGCACCTCTACAGTACCGAGCTGACGCATACGTTTCTTGCCTTCCTTCTGCTTTTCCAGCAGCTTCTTCTTTCGGGTTATATCGCCGCCGTAGCACTTCGCAAGCACGTCCTTGCGCATTGCCTTTACAGTCTCACGAGCAATTATCTTGCCGCCTATAGCAGCCTGTATCGGCACCTCAAAGAGCTGGCGCGGAATGTTTTCCTTGAGCTTTTCAGCTATCTTACGCGCTCTTGCGTAAGCCTTGTCGGTATGGATAATAAAGCTGAGAGCGTCCACAATTTCGCCGTTCAGGAGTATATCCAGCTTTACGAGCTTGCTTGGAACATATCCCATCATCTCGTAATCAAATGAAGCATATCCCTTTGTACGGGATTTAAGCACGTCGAAGAAATCGTATACTATCTCGTTCAGCGGCAGCTCGTAATGCAGCTCCACACGGGTATCATCGAGATATTTCATATCCTTGAATACTCCGCGCCTGTCCTGACAAAGCTCCATTATATTTCCCACATAGTCCGAAGGGGAAAGTATGCTTGCCTTTACCATAGGCTCCTCTGCTGTCTGTATCAGCGCAGGGTCCGGATAATTTGTAGGATTGTCGATATACTGAACTTCGCCGTTGGTAAATGTTACCTTGTATATAACCGACGGCGCGGTGGTTATGAGATCAAGATTGTATTCCCTCTCCAGTCTCTCCTGGATTATCTCCATATGGAGAAGTCCAAGGAAGCCGCAGCGGAAGCCGAAGCCGAGAGCAACAGAGGTCTCAGGCTCGAATGACAGCGAAGCGTCGTTGAGCTGGAGCTTTTCAAGGGCGTCGCGGAGGTCGCCGTACTTTGTTCCGTCAGCAGGATATATACCTGAGAATACCATGGGATTTACCTTGCGGTAGCCGGGAAGGGGCTCGTCGCAGGGGGCATCGTCGTTGGTGACGGTATCGCCCACCTGAGTATCGCCTATGCTCTTGATAGAAGCCGCTATATAGCCTACCTCACCTGCTTCAAGGCTGCCGTTGTTCACAAGGTTCGTGGCGTCCATAAAGCCTGCCTCAACTACATTGAAAACAGCTCCCGTAGCCATTAGGCGGATATTGTCACCCACCTTCACACGTCCCTCCTTCACCCTGACATATATGATAACGCCCTTGTATGAGTCGTAATAGCTGTCGAAAATAAGAGCTTTAAGAGGCTTTTCCGGGTCTCCCTGAGGTGCAGGTATATCTGTTACAATCTTTTCGAGGACAGCTTCGATATTGGTACCAATTTTTGCCGATATACGGGGAGCGTCCATAGCAGGTATGCCTATTACGTTCTCGACCTCGTTGCATACTCTCTCAGGGTCAGCCGAGGGGAGGTCTATCTTATTGACCACGGGAACGACTTCAAGGTCGTGCTCAATGGCAAGATAGGTGTTTGCAAGGGTCTGAGCCTCTATACCCTGAGAAGCGTCAACAACGAGTATAGCTCCCTCACAGGCTGCAAGGGAACGGGATACCTCATAATTGAAGTCAACGTGACCGGGAGTGTCAATGAGATTGAAGATATAGTCCTCACCGTCCTGCGCGGTATATTTAAGACGCACCGCACGGGCTTTTATGGTGATTCCTCTTTCACGCTCGATGTCCATGTTGTCAAGGAGCTGATCCTCCATGTCGCGGATAGCGACAGTTTCGGTCTTTTCGAGGATACGGTCGGCAAGAGTTGACTTGCCGTGATCTATATGCGCTATGATACAAAAGTTTCTTATCTTATCGTTAGCCAAAGCTATACCTCTTTTCAATACATATTTACTCAGTATAATTATATCAGAAAGTCCGGTTTTTGTAAAGTGTTTTCTGCCGTGAGATATATAAAAACGGCACGGTAAAAACCGTGCCGCAGTAATTATTCAGTTTTTCTCTCAGCCGTTGGGAGCAAGAGTCTTTAACTTGCCCAGCAGGAAGAGCTGTATCTGGAGGGCGTCATTTGAAGTGATGCCCTTTGTGCTTGTATCAACGTCAGCCTGCTCCTGACCCTTGCTTGTGATATGCTTGTCGTCAGTGCCATCAACGCCGTACTTGTTTGGATTTGCAAGGCTCTGCATGATGAGAACAGCGTCTGCCATATCTATGCCGCCGTCGCAATTTGCGTCGCCCCACAGAATATCATCATTTGAAGAAGAACCGTTTCCATTTTTAGGCTCGATAGTAACTTTATACGAACAGTCTATGCCATAGCAAACATTATTCTGTGTATGCAGTCCGGCAGAAATGATCTTTACGGTATACTCGCCTGCGGGAAGTGTATCGAACTTACTGTCATACACTTCATTTCCGTCCTTGTCAATAACCTTACTTACGACTTGTCCGTTTGTTTTGCTATAATCATAAGTTGTTTCCTCACCGGAGGACGAAGTTGCCGCAAATACAAATCCGTCTACGTCAAGCTCTTCGCCTTCGGTATATACCGTCTTTGTAGGATAGGATATCACACTATCAAAATTATAATGAGGATGTGTTAATGTAGTAGTTGAAGTTGTTGTTGTATTGGTTGTTGTCGTCGTTGTATCTGACGATGTAGTAGTTGAAGTAGTAGTTGTTGTCTCGGAGGAGCTTGTGGTAGTTGTAGTAGTCTCCGATGTTGTTGTTACAGATGTGGTCGTGCCTGTTGAAGTAGTTGTTGTAGGTCTTGTGGAAGGTGTCGAACTGCCCGAATAGTAATCGGAAAGTGATATACCGTTGCCTGCTGTACCAAGAGGTATCTGATGATCGAGGCTTATGAACTTGCCGTCATTTGTCTGCCATAGAGCAGGCTTTACGAATTCGTACTTAACGTCGTCCCACTTCTGGAAGTTGTCGTAAACAAGTCCGCCTGTATCTGATGAATTCTCGTTGAAGCACCAGAAGGTGTGGTGGATATGCTTGTCTATCATATAATCACGGAGCTCTGTGAGCCAGTGAACATTCTCGCCTGTGGTGTCGTGTTCCTTGTCTACGAATCCGCCCCACTCGCCTATGAGAAGAGGATACATATTCTCTTCAACGAGATATGCCCATGTACCGTACCAGTAGTCGTCAAGAAGGGTCTGACGTGTAAAGGTCTTGCTGGGATCGTCAAGGTAGAACCATTTCTGCTCCCATACTCCCGGACCGTAGTCGTGAGGAGAGTAAACGATCTGCTTGTTGTACTGACCGATATCCACGGGATGATCCTTTACGCCGCGGAGATTGGCTCCCCACCATGCGCCCCATACCTTGCTGGGCTTGTCATAGTTTGCGTAGTCAACGGACGGTGTGCTCCAGTCAGCACCCTCTTCAAACTTAGGATAGCATTCAACACCCTCTACCATGATAAGGAGATTGGGGTTGTTGTTGAGACAAGCCATAGCGCCCTGCTCAGCAGCATACTTCCAGTTGTTCTGATCCTTTGATTCGTCCCACTTTGCGAACTTTCCTTCCTCTGGCTTGCCGTGAGGCTCGTTCTTGAGGTCGATAGCAATGATGGTATCGTCGTTCTTGTAGTAGTCTGTGAACCATGAGAGTGCATCCAGCCAGTCCTTTGTGGAGTAATTGTCATCATACCACAGAGGTACGTTATGACCTGCGGAGTTGCTTGTCGCACAGTGTATATCCATCATGATCTTGAGGCCGTCCTCCTTGCACCACTCCACTACCTTGTTCCAGATATCGAAGCTGTACATGGGAGTACCGCCGACCTCGCCCTCAATGGTCAGCTCAGGGTTCTCATACTCATTGAGCTTTATCATCGGATCGGGTTTCTTGTTCTTCCACTGGAGAATGATCTCTGTGGACATAGGTACACGGAGAAGATTGAAGCCGTGATCCGCGATAAGGTCGAGGCAGTGATGTACGTTTGCCGACCATGCGCCGTCAAATACCTGACTGCCTACGTTGTAGCCGAACCAGTTTACGCCGGTCAGCCATACTTCATTTCCGTCCTTGTCAACGATCTGTGCCTTATCGTTGACGTGGAGCCAGTCGTCGCCGCTGTTATCTGCGGCTAAAGCCGTTGTCTGCTTTTCGTTGCCGGGCATACTGTTCAGCGTCGGAACGAGCATGACCGTTGCTGCCAGACCTGCCAGCAGCCTTGTAAGAATATGTTTCGCCATAGTAATTCCCTCTCTTTTTAAAGAATTTGCGCTCCCCGGACTTTGTCCGGAGCAATGACCGCCCTCAGGCGGCTGTACACATTCATTATAACCTCTTTTTCCGGAAATGTCAACGCCGTTCGATAATTTCAGCAATAAAATATACTTTTTTACCAAGATTGCTGCCCCGGTATTCAGCTCAGCAGTTCCTCCCTCATCTGTGTCAGCAGCTTCTTTTCACGCCGGGATACCTGCACCTGCGTCATTCCCAGGACCGCCGCTGTCTTTGACTGGGTAAGCCCCTTGAAGTAGCGAAGTTCAAGGAGAGCACGGTCAGAGGGCTCCAGCTCCGCCATTATCTGTCTGAGGGCAAGCAGGTCTGTTATATTTTCGTCGGGAGCTTCAACGGGTATATCCGTCTGTCCCTCCTCCTCGTCCCCTGAGGTCAGGGACAGAGCAGGCTGACTGACGCAAAGCGCCTCGGATACTGAAGCTTCGCTCTCTCCGGAAAGCGCTGCAAGCTCCGCGACTGTGGGTTCGCGCATCTCTCGCTGGCGGAAGCTCTCGCAGAGCCGCTGGAGCCGCAGTGAAAGCTCCTTAAGGCTCCGGCTCACCCTCACCGAGCCGCCGTCACGGAAAAGCCTCTTTATCTCGCCGAGTATCACGGGAACCGCATATGTGGAGAACCTCACTCCCCTGCCGCTGTCAAAGGCTTTCACCGCTTTCAGCAGACCGATACAGCCTGCGGAAAACAGGTCGTCATACTCTATACCGCGTCCGCGGAAGCGGTTAGCGCAGAGGTGTACCAGTCCGAGATTTTCCTCGGCGGCAGGCTTTTTTACATCAGTCCCCATGTGCTGAAAGCCTCTTTCTCATGGTCACTGTCGTACCCTTTCCCGGAGCGCTCCTCACCGAGAGCCTGTCCATGACGGACTGCATGACAGAAAACCCCAGCCCTGAACGCTCCTCCTCCGGAGCGGTAGTGAAAAGCGGCTCCATCGCCTGCTCCACGTCAGCTATGCCGCAGCCCTTGTCTCTCACTCTTATGTATACCATTCTCTCCGGGAGCAGCCGTACTATCAGCTCTATATCACCTTTCGTATGCCTGTAGCCATGCACTACCGCATTTGTCACCGCCTCGGATACCGCCGTGCGTATGTCCGAAAGCTCCTCCACTGTCGGATCAGCCTGTATAAGAAATGATGACACCACCGCACGTGCTGCCGATTCGTTCACAGAGAGCGACGGCATCCTGAATCTTATCTCGTTTAGTATTTCCATAATTTTTCTCCTTTACCGTATTTTTACTACCCTGTCAATGCCGGAAAGCTTCATTACACGCTTTATATAGGGCTGAGGGTTTATTACCTCCAGCCGCCCGCCGCACTCCTTCAGGAGCTTGCTCCTGCCCATTATCAGCCCTATGCCGGAACTGTCCATAAAGGTTATGCCGCCGAAGTCTATAGCAAGCTCCTGCGGCTGCGCCGTCACTATGAAGCGGTCAAGCTCGGCACGGAGCTCCTTTGCGTTATGATGGTCTATTTCACCGCTGAGCTTCGCAATTGCCGTTCCGTTCTCGTTTTTTATGTCTATTTTCATTGCTTCTCCTCCTTTTCACTGCACTCCGGTGCCTTTTCACGCCCTATTATACCACTGCCGCCCCGCGAAATCTGTCAAAACCTGCCGTAAGCTCAAATTTGCGAATAATCTTGAAAATTCCCCGTAATAATGATATAATGTGATTGATACACTAAACGATTATCCGCTTTTTGTATGTGATGGGAGAGAGAATTTTATGGTTTTATATTTTTCCGCGACGGGAAATACACAGTTCCTCGCTACGGAACTGGCAGAAAAGCTCGGCGACGAGTGCATCGACCTGCTTGAACGGATCAAAAAGAACGATCTGTCAGAGGTGCGCTCCGAAAAGCCGTTCATAATATGCACTCCCGTATATGTATGCGAAATGCCGCGTTTCCTCAGCAAGTACCTGAAAAAGCTGAGCTTCGCAGGCAGCAGGAAGGTCTACTTTGTCGCCAACAGCGCGGGCTACTGCGGCATAACAGGCTATCTTGCAAAAAAAATGTTCAGGAAGAAAAAAATGGAGTATATGGGTCACGCAGAGATAGTCATGCCCAGGAACTACTTCATCGGTCACTATCCGGTGCAGACAAATGAGGAGATAAAGGAACGCCTGCTGAACGCCTGCGACAAGCTCGACAAGGTCGCCAATGCGATAAAAAGCGGCAACAGGCTTCACGGAAGGTATGTTTTCATGTTTGAAAAGCTGATAACCATACCCTTCAACCCTGTATGGACAAAATACAAAATGCCCGCAAGCGATTTCTTTGTCACTGAAAAATGCATAAGCTGCGGCAGGTGCGAGAAGATGTGCCCTCTGAACAACATCTCGATAAAGGATAAGATGCCCGTATGGGGCAAAAACTGCACTCACTGTATGTCCTGCATAGGCAACTGCCCTGCGGACGCGATAGAGTACGGAAATATCACAAAGGAAAAGGGCAAGTACAATTTCAAAAAATACAGGCATTTCCTGAACGGAGGAAAGCCCGGCGAAGCTGAGAAGAAATTCAGCGCGAACAGAAATCTGCCCAAAAGGAGAAACAATGGCTAAACAATTCTGGAAGGGCAGCACCCTGCTCGCTCCCGTTCCCGCAGCTCTCGTTACCTGCGGAACTGTCGAAAGACCCAATGTACTTACCATAGGCTGGACAGGGATAGTATGTACAAGACCGCCTATGACCTATATATCAGTGCGTCCTGAGAGATATTCCCACGATATCATCAGGGCTTCGGGAGAATTCGTCATAAACCTCACCACCTCAGCTATGTGCCGCGAGACAGACCTCTGCGGCGTCAAAAGCGGAAAGGATACGGACAAATTCGCACTGTGCGGTCTGCATACATCTCCCGCGCAGAAGGTTGCTGCTCCGCTCATCGAGGAATGTCCACTGAGCCTTGAATGCAGAGTGACCGAGGAAAAGCTCCTCGGCTCGCATACAATGTTTCTCGCTGAAATAGTAGGCATAGACGCCGACGAGAGATTCATCGACAGCAAAGGCAAGCTCAACCTTCAGCAGTGCGGCCTCATGGCTTTCGCCCACGGCGAATATTTTGCCATCGGAAGAAAGCTGGGCGACTTCGGCTTCTCAGTCAGAAAAAAGAAAAAGCACCGCAAGCCGCCTCATACTTCAGGATGAGATATCCTCTATAAACTGCCGCAGTTCCTTCTCACTGCCGATATAAATACCGTCGGCAAGCGCTTCCCTGTCATAGTCCGACAGCAGGGACAGCTCCACATCTATGAGAAGATAGGGCTTATCCTCGCCGTTTCTGAAGACCGCAGCACGTCCTCCGCTTTCGCGGACAACGAATTCAGGACCTCCGTCACGCAGTGTCGCCGCTGCGAGCCGCGCTTCCACGCGCTTCCTCCGGACCTCCTGACCGAGTGTGCAGACTGTGAGGAAACCAGCCGCCACCACCGCCGATACGAGGGTAAAATATATCCTTTTTACGCGCCTGTATGTCATATTATCACTCCCTTGCCGAAATATCCTTATTTAGTATCGCCCGTTTTTTCTATATTATACAAATTGCTGATTTTTTAAGAAAAGTCTTAACATTTCGGACAAGACGTGCTATAATATATGATGTATATTTATGTACAGATACATATAAATCTTTGAAAGGAGTTCTGCCGTTCACAGCGGCTATTCTGACAACATGAACGATAAAAATTTTCCAGCTTCCCGTCACCTCGAAGCAGCTGACGAGGAAGTGTACAGGAATCCTCAGAAAAAGAAGAAAAAGAAAAAACGCAGCAAAGTGCTGAAAGTAATCAAAAAGCTGTTTTCTGTCATTGCGGCTACCCTGCTGTCACTTACGCTCGTTATCATCATAACCGGTACTATCGTAAGCACAGCTCTCACTGTCTATGTCCTCAAATTCATGGACGACTCCACTACGGTAACGCTTCAGGACCTTGAATCAGGAAGCAATACCTACATCTATGCGGAGGTAAAGGACGAAAGCGGCAACGATCAGCTGGAAATGCTCCGCGAATTCACGGTAGGTATGCAGCGTATACCTGTCACCATCGACAGAATACCGCAGCACGTCCGCGACGCATTCGTATATACGGAGGACGAGCGTTTCTACGTTCATGAAGGCGTCGACTACAAGCGTACATTCTCCGCCTTTCTCAATATGTTCCTTCATTTCTACAATACCGAGCAGGGCGGTTCCACTATCACACAGCAGCTTGTAAAGAACCTCTCAGGAGACGACGAACATTCTCCGCAGCGTAAGATGCGTGAGATATTCTCAGCCATGCAGCTCGAAAAATCATACTCCAAGGACGAGATACTTGAAGAATACCTCAACTATATCGGCTTCGGCGGTCCTATAAACGGTATACAGACAGCTTCGATTGAATACTTCGGAAAGAGCGTCGATGACCTCACGATACCTGAGGCTGCCGTACTTGCGTCTATACCAAAGAGCCCTGAGGAATACGGTCCCAAGGTAATATACCGCAAGGACGACAACGACCCCAACTCACCAATAGTAGTTGACGGAAAGGCAAACAACAAGCCCCGTCAGGAGTACGTTCTCTACAAGATGTACGAGAACGGTTCTATCAGCTATGACGAATATCAGCAGTATATCGTCACACCTCTTATATTCACAGACTCCGAAGAATACAAGGCTCTCCACCCCGAATCCGAGCTTCAGGATCTCAAGGACAAGGAAGAATCCTACAGCTGGATACTCGACAATATCCTCCTTGAAGCAAGGGACTGGTTCGCAGAGCAGTACGACCTGGACGATGATACCGCTCTCAGCAAGATATACAGAGGCGGCTACAAGATATATACAAAGTACGACAAGCAGATGCAGACCTATGTCGAGGACAGGCTCAGCAATGTTGACAACGTACTGGGTGAGTTCCTCTATCCGTATCAGTACCGCAAGTCAGTTGACCTTAAACCCTTCGGTCACCCCGACGGTGTTCCGGAGGATTACCCTGCTCATATAGCCTTCGTCGCTATAAACTATCAGGGCGAGGTGCTCTGTGCAGTCGGAAATACCGGTGAGAAAAAGGGCTCTCTCGTTACAAACTACGCCTGCAAGAAGGACAACGGACGTCAGGTAGGTTCTACGATCAAGCCTATCGCCGGCTACGGCTACGGCATTGAATCAGGTAAGTTCCACTGGGGCTCCATAATAAAGGACTCTCCGGTAATGATAGTTGATGGTCAATGGTGGCCTAAAAACTACGGCGGCGTACAGGGCGGCGGCGGTCCGGTTCAGCTTTGGGACGGTCTCCGTCAGTCAAAGAATACTATCTCTGCTCAGCTCGTTCATCAGCTCGGACCGGAGGAAGTATATGACTTCACTACAGAAAAGCTCGGTCTCAGAATGGACAAGGTCGAAAGAGGTCTTGAATCTCCTCTTGTTCTCGGCGCTCTTACTCACGGTACAACTCTTGAAAACCTCGTAAACGCATACCTTCCCTACGGAAATCAGGGTATGCAGTATGACGCGCACTTCATCACAAGGATCGAAGACAGCAATCAGCAGGTGATCTATCAGAACGACGGCAATCCGAGACGTGCAGTTTCCGACGAGACAGCTTATGTTATGAACCGTCTTATGAAAAATGTTGTAGGCGTTGGCGGTACAGCTCCGGAAGCAGCACTTCCGAACAAGGTCGTTGTAGGAAAGACAGGTACGACTCAGGACTTCGCCGACGAGTGCTTCGTAGGTCTTACACCTGACTTTGTAAGCGGAATAACCGTTGGTTTTGAATATATAGACAACAGTCTTGAACTGCCTCAGGCTGTAATCTCGGCAAAGACATGGCGCAGTGTCATAGGCAATTACATTATCGAGAATTACGGTGATACAGCTTACGACTTTGAAAAGGTAAGCACTGTCATCGAAGCTCCTATGTGTTCAAGCACAGGCTGCATAGCAGGTTCCGGCTGCCCGAAGAGCAATATCATCGGTTACTGGAAATCGCAGGTAACTGATAATTACTCTCCTCCGTACTGTAACGGAGCTCATGCATATCAGTCAACCACACAGGCTACAACAAGCGCAGCCGACGGTACTTCATCAGGCGCAGCGGGCGGAGACGCTTCAGGCGGCGGCGCAGCAGCTGGCGGTGACGTTTCAGGCGGCGGCGCAGCAACTGGCGGAGACGCTTCAGGCGGCGGCGCGGCAGCTGGCGGTGACGCTTCAGGCGGCGGCGCA
>NZ_JAEFAJ010000008.1 GCF_016287535.1 Ruminococcus sp. | reverse complement strand
AATTTAAGCCTAACCCAATTAGTTACTCGGGAGAGGCCTCTATGATTTGTGTAACGCATTGAATACTTTTCTTTGGCATCTGCGAATACACGCTCTATTGTTTCTTTTCGTTTCTCATACATCTCACAGTACTTTGGTGTATGACGGATATCTTCAACCACTTCAAGATATTCGCTCCAGATATGCTTTGTAACAGTTTTCTGGTGATTTTTGCTGTTCGTACAGTTCTTTATTTTGGGGCATTTTTCGCATATCCGAGGACAGCTTTTGAATTCTCGGTATCCTTCTCTGTTGGTTGTTGAATAGTTTAAAATCTGATTTGCAGGGCAAATCACACAGTTGTAATATTCATCATAAACATACTCAGATGGTCTGAAAAAGTCTTTCCCTCCCATTGGCCTTTTGTATGGTAAAACAGGGATTCTTTTATCATCTAATACTTCTTTGCATATGTATGGTACTTTATATCCCGCATCCATTACTACATTTTTTATCTCCGGATGCTTGCCAATAAGCCTTTTGTACAATCCATCAAAAGCCACGCTGTCATGCACATTTCCAGGATTTACTGTTACATCCATTACATATCCGTTTTTGTCACAGGCTGTTTGAGCCGCATATGCAAAACACTTTTTATGTTCTCCTTTGTGGAAAACTCCGCATTCTTGATCTGTTGTTGATTCAAGCACTGTTTTTTCTTCTGTGGCTTTTAAACCGTTATTCTTGTCATTATCATCAAATGGCTTTTTTCCGTTCTTTTCTCTGTCTTCGTTTATCTCCTTCATCAGCTGTTCTTCATAGATTCTTGCTGCTTTGGGCACAGCTTTCTTTACTGCTTTTTTCATGTTTGCATTCGCTTTGATATGTGTTCCGTCTACGAATACTGTCTCTGGTGTAAGATAGCCTGCTCTCTCTATTTCACTCAATATCCAGTAAAATATGCGTTCTACTACGTCGGATGTGTACCTATGTGTGAAATTGTAGCTCAGCGTTGAAAAATGCGGTGTTGGTTCGTTCAGAAGATATCCTAAAAACCAACGATAATATATATTGGCACGCACTTCTTCTGCTGTTTTTCTGAGTGATGGTATGCCGAAAAGATGCTGTATCAATACCATTTTGAATATTACTACAGGATCTATGCTTGGTCTTCCGTTATTCTTACAGTACATATCTTCTACCAAATCGTATATGTGTGTAAAATCTATTGCCGAGTCTATTTTCCTCAAAATATGATCCTTAGGCACCATTTCCTCTATACACACCATTTCCATTTGTTCTCGTTCTATCTTGTTTTCTCTCAGCATTATCACTCAGCTCCTTTCTCTCCTATTTTACCACATTTCATCAAAAAAAGTCCAGCTTTTTCACTGGACTTTTTCGACAGACTGAAAGACTAGCGTCTTTCTTATTATAAAATCTTGCCAAAAGCAATAATTGTCTTGACTTGAAATATAATATATGATAAAATAAATCTGTTAATTGAATACAATCTGTTTAAAGCAACTTGATTTATACTAATGAAAACGCAAGTGTAAGCTTATAGATATGGTAAAGGCAAAATATGTTTATGCTAAAACAGCAGAAGCTTATATTGGCAAATAAATTAGACGAGAGGAGAGAAGGAAATGAAGGATAAATACACTGCTCCGGAAATGGACATCATTACCTTTGAGAATGAGGACGTTATCTCAACCAGTGAGCCTGAGCTTGAACCGCAGTAAAATTAAAAGCTGTCGACTGTTGTCGGCAGCTTTATTACTTATAGCGGTAAAGTGTTCCGTGATTTACTAATCTATTAGCGTCATAACTAAATGTATTTATCCTTTGATTATCTTATATAAGTGTAGTGCTTCTTTTTGCCCATATTAGGATTATTATTCTTAAACGGACTGTAAACGTAACGTAATCCTTCAATCAGCTCTATCCCTTATAACTTAACAACACATTTCGTTATAATGTCAATAAACGCCATATTATCAACCACCGATCTAACTGCCGCATTAAGCATAGTATTACGATCGACATTACTCCAATCCAGCGAAAATCCATAGTGTAGCGCCATACAGCGTATCAACTCACGAATGCTTCGTCCATTGCCCTCACGGAATGGATGAATAATATTCAGTTCGGACATTATATAGGATAAATGCTTGATCTGGTTATTTCTTTCCGTTTCACGCAACATATTATCATTATGAAGTTTCGAAAACACCTTGTCAAGTTCCGGACCAATCAAATGCGGTGGAAAGAACATAGTGTTACCCTTGCTGATTTGTTCACGACGGATATGTCCCGCAAATGGGTAGATATCCCCGAACAGAAAACGGTGAATATTTATAAGCTGTGTCTTAGTGAATCTTCCCTTGATTGGTGATTCCATAAGCATGTACTGCTTCAGGGCAGTTATCTCCTCTTCAGCACGTTTCAGCTCGTCACTGTTTCTGATATTCAGCTTATTTATTAGCACATCGGATTCGTGATAGCAATAAAGCGACTGCGCCGTTGTGCTAACATCATATTTTGAATACACTACTCCGCCCTCTGGTATTTTTCTTTCAGCTCTGCAATAATTTGCTGATAATTAGCCTGCCCGCTGGCATATCGGTCAAGGTTGCGTCTGCTTGCCTCGCTAAGTGTTAAACCTTCGATTGCCATTGTTCCAGCAACACTTTGAATCATTTTATTATGCTGCTCAGCGCTGACTGGTTTTCTCTGCGCTTGCTGTTTCACGCATCTGCCTCCTTTGCAAATTTCTGATACACTATCACATAACATTATATCATGGTTATGTTTAAAAAGCAATAGCTTTCCCATTTTTGAGGGCCACAATTCTTCCCCACAATTCTTCCCCCACCTTAGAGGTGGGGGGCTTCTAGCTGAAAGAGGTTAAACTATCTTACCGTCTTCAATCCTAACAATTCTTTGACATCGATTTGCAATTTCTATGTCATGTGTAATCAGTATAATAGTTCGTCCATTACTTAATACTTCCTCAAAGCATGACATGATTTCATCACTTGTTTTATTATCAAGAGCTCCTGTAGGTTCATCAGCAAGAATTACAGGCGAATCAGATGCTAATGCTCTTGCAATAGCACATCTCTGTTGTTGTCCACCAGATAATTGAGATGGCAGTTTATTTTTCAAATCAGAGATTCCTGTTTTTTCAAGGCAGTCCATAACAATTTTTTTACGACCTTTTACTTTTCGTGCAAGTAAAGGCATCTCAACATTTTCATAAACAGTATATTTATTCATAAGTGCAAAATTCTGAAAAATAAAACTAATATATTTTTTTCTGAATTCTTGTAGCTTTGCTAATGAATAATCAGATATAACTTCATTCTCAAAACGATATATACCCGATGACATTTGATCCATACCACCAATTATATGAAGTAGTGTGGATTTACCAGACCCTGATGTTCCAACAATAGCAACAAATTCTCCCTTTTCAATATTTAGGTTAACGCCTTGTAAGGCATGAGTAATGTATTCTCCTTTTCCATAGTCTTTTTTTACGTCTTTTAATTCAATCATTTTGTCCTCCTATCATTTCAAGTGGCGATAATTTTTTTAAGAACCTTGTAATGAATATTGATATTATAATAGTTATGCATAATATAACACCAAGCGAAACAGGATATGAATATTTTAGAAGTGCTTTACAAACTATGTCAATCACACTATTTGTTCGGAACCACCATTTAACTACAAAAAAGCTAATGGGTATAACTAAAAGGAAAGCTATAAGAGATAGGATAATGTTACTTAATATCATGGCTTTACTTATCTCTGAAATAGAAAAACCAACAGAAAGCATTATTCCCATTTCTTTTTTCATTATTAAAATTCTATAAAGTTGATAGCAAATCAACATTAGAACACAAGAAAAACATACGATTACAATTAACTTAGATAGAATACTGTTTAATATAATCCAATCCTGTGCCGAGTGTTCATACGATGCCTTTAAAGTTGTATATCTAACATCAATATTATTCTTATTTGCCAATTTGTTAACAACATTTATGACTTGAGAAATGTTATAATTGTTCGCAGCACATACCCACATATCAGATGAGCTTGGATTTCCATCATAGAATGATAATATACTACTTTTACAGTCTATTGTATAATCTATAGTATTAATATCAAAACCATTTAAAAGAGATTCACTTATCCATCTTTGTGAACTATCCAATATTCCGGCAACTATGAATATAGTGTACTCATCTTCAAATTCGGTTCCTATCTGAATATCAGAGAAGTATGAACCAAGATACATATATTCAACATCCTTTTCGTTTCTTGGAGTATAATCTAAATCAATAGGTTTTCTTCCTTTAATTAGAGTCAGATCACAAAGTGTTGCAGCTGTTTTATTAATTTCTATTACTTCTAGATAATCTCCTAAGTATTCCTCTGTATTTGACTTGTATTGTTTCTGTATATTATATAGTTCTGGGAAAGGCTCAATTCCAAATGTAGTGGTACATCCAATTGTGCTTATTTCTGGTTGCTTTGCAAGTTCTTTTACAAAATCGTAATTATTTTCTTCCATTCTCAATATGGCTGTCTTTTCTGCTCCACTATTCAATAATTTATCAACAGAGCTGTATACGTAATCGTGACTAAAACGAATCATCGTAGAAAAAATAATAAGAATAATGCTTATTACAAGTAGAAGAATGGATATTAATGATTGCCTTATATGATTGATAATTGTATCAATAGCAAATCTTATTACCATATTTATAGCTCCTCTCTTATAGCTGAAATAGGAGTTATTTTAGAGACTTCTTTCATTAAATTTAAAGCGCATAAAGTTCCGATAATAGATGCTCCTAAATATACTGCTAAGAATTTTACAATAAAGTATTTATCAAAAAATGAGAGGTTATTAAACACAATACAATAAACAATTTCTACAACAATTGAAATTAGAGTCGCTGAAACAGTCAACTTGGCTATATCTTTCATAAGTAATTTAAATATGCTAAAATCGCTGAATCCAAAAGCTTTTCTAATTGCAATTTCTTTTTTTCTGCCTAAAATCCAAAGAAAAGATAAACTGAAACAAGTAAATAACGAAAATACTAAACAAATAGTAATAAAAATTTTGTTGTAAAACCGATACCAATAATTTTGATAATCGCTGCCTTTATATTTGGAAATATAGTTTTCACAAGCGACATCTAAACTTTTCATATTGCCTATAAATTTATTGCTTTCTTTGTCAATCGGATAATCGCTATACAAATTAACCTTTATATTGAAATCACGAAAAACATCACATATTTGATTAGTCAAATATTGTTTTAAATTCTCATTACAATTATCATAAATAAATAGTATTGAATAATCAATGGATGCAGCATTATTGTTTTTTAAAACACCTTGTATCGGAACCGACATATCTGCAACATGTAGCTGATTTACGTTCTGAATATCAGATAACTTGATAATACTTTCACCAACTATAAGTTCATATTCATATATATTAGAAGAAACAATTTTATTATTGTTGAGTTGTAACTTATAATCATCTTGTGTATTTATAATTATCTTAGGAAACATATTATCTATTTGATTGTTTATACAAATTCCAACACCTTCTATACTTGCATTGCAATTTAGATCCCTCAACGAGTTGATAATATCATTAACAACATTATAGCAATTTTCTTCTGACAACTTACTTTTACCACAATACCTCAAACGATATTGTATATTTTCAGAATACATATTATTACTTTCATCTTCTTTAGCGATTCTGCTTGATATATCGATAGTATTTATTAAAACAAAAGATGAAATTACAAGACCTAATATGAATACAATTCCATTTAACCCAAAACGTTTAATTATACTTATTTTTTTCATTGAATCACCTATACAAATAGTTTTAAAATTAAAAGTGAGATGATATTGTATCATACAACATCATCTCACAGAACTATACTATTATATCAAGGGTTCAGAAATTACAGTGTATTCATCAAAATTGTCTCCGCAACGAAGTCTCATTCTTGCTTCTGAACCACCATAACCACACATTTTTTCTCCTGATACAACTTTTCTTACCTTGTGAGATTCTATGAAACAAAGTCTGTAAAAAAATAATAGCTATGTATTATTAAGGTCTCCTAGGGTAAAATCTAAATACTTTAAGGAGGCCTTTATTATGGCAAGAGAAAAGAAAAACTTACACAAAGTTCAGATGACAGACGGAAAGCGCCAGATCATCCAACAGCTCATTCAGGAGTATGACATCGAGACAGCTGAGGATATCCAAGATGCTCTCAAGGATCTTCTCGGCGGAACCATCAAGGAAATGATGGAAGCAGAAATGGATGACCATTTTGCTATCACAAATCAGAGCGAAGCGAAAGCGATGATTACAGAAACGGATATAAGACTAAGCGTGTTAATTCCAGCTTTGTAAGTCTTGATATTCAGGTTCCACAGGACAGAAACTCTACATTCGAACCACAGGTAGTAAAGAAAAGACAGAAGGATATCTCAGAGATTGATCAGAAGATTATCTCTAAAAGGCTATGCCTTCATCCCGACAAATTGGAATTTGCCGAGCTCTCTCCCTTAGCGATTCAACTCTACAAACTCCGAGATAATAGTCTAATCGCATCATTTTGCAGCAGTCTTCCTCCTCTTCTCCAGTGTCTTCTCGAAAAGAAGATCTGCCGTTCCGGGGAAATCTGCATATATTACCTTCGTTCCTTCTTCCGTAATTCCACCAGGGGTTGCGACTCTTGTTACGACCTCCTCAAATGTCATGTCATTTTTTAGCATCAGTTCGCCCGTTGCACTCAAAGTTTGTAGGACCATTCGAACTATCTGATCGTCGGGAATCTGCGTGTGTTTCTTAGCAGAATTACAAATAACGTCGAAAATTGATGCTATGAAACCCGGCATGCAACTAACAAGTTCGGAACCCATTCCCATTTCGTTTTCCGGCAGTTCGATAACGTCGCCAATAGCTGCAAGAAGCTCTTTAAGTGCACACTTATCTTTTGAAGCAACCTTTTCATTGAAACATACAAGTGTCTGTGATCTTCCGATTTCAGCCGTCAGACTCGGGATTACCTTGGCAGTCTTGCAATCGAGCGTTGTTCTAATCTTTTCAAAAGAAACGCTTCCGTTTAAAGAAATAACAAGCGCGCCCTCCTTGAGTGAATCTTTGATTTCTTCCAATACGATCTGTATATCAGCTGGACGAACGCAAATAAATATAAAATCACAAAACGATGCCAGTTCATTGGAACCCACTATTTGTGCAACCTCTTTTGCTTCATTAAGTTTCTCAATCGTCCTATTAAATACATAAAGATTCTGTTTACTGATAAAGTCCTGTTCTGCAAATTTCCATAGCAGCATTTTCCCCATACTGCCATAACCTATAATTCCAATCTTCATTTATAGTGTTTCCTCACAAGTTTGAATTTGTTAGTTTCTTTCCATAAGCAAACATATATTTCTTCCTTTGTTCATTCTGGTACGTCCGGACATTTCAATATCCTTAAAATATCTCCCCATATGATAGGCTGTAAGGCATTATATTCACTCACCATAGTTTTCCTCCACAAAACTCCGATTTGTCATACTCATTTATATTAAAATATAATTATGTACCAATTTTAACATAGTTCTTGACGAAATCAATGGGATTAGGTATAGTCAAAACGAGTTGAATAATGGTAATCTTACTGCCATACAGCTCGTCAATTATCTTAGGATATCTAATTTACAGAAAAACTTTCACACACTCCCTTGTGAAGGTAAATTGTTTCTAAGGTATTTTTATCCGTACCTGGTTCAATATATACCTCTGTGTCTTTCTTATCTAAATATTCTACATCTGGTCCATATACATAAGCATTCCAGAATACTTTATCAGGGGTGATAGTTGGGCTTTCAACGCCAGATACATAACCTTCAAGGGTTACACCACCTTTAGATATAGAATCAGTAGCTGCAGCAGCTACTAAAGAGGTTGCTGCTGTTGCACACAAAGCGAGAGAAGCTAAAAAAGCAGTTCTTTTGAGTCTGATAGTAAATCGTTCTTTCAAATTGATTATTAGATTGATTATTAGATTGATTATTGGATTAATTATTGGATTAATTATTGGATTAATTATTGCAAATATAATAATACGTTGTTGTTGAAAATATAATATATAGATTAATTGCCGGCTATAAATCAAATATTCATAGTTTCAATAACAATGAATATCAATTTGCTATTATTATAATAAAGATTTAAACATTTGTCAAGCAACATTTTTTAAAATTATTAATTTTGATTCATCATCATCTCTCTATAAACCTCAAACTCAATTTCTCAATTTTCAGTCTTAGACCTGAGATCAAGAGCACAATTCATCCATTCAGCCAATTCAGCTTTTGTCATCTTTTTTTCATATAACATGCGTAATGCTGCTTGTATGCTTTACTTTGAACCTACCAGTATGGATTATTCTTGATCTTATCGGCATATTTCTTTCTGTGTCCCATATCACGGCATGTTCTGCCTTCCATTCCTTCGCTCTCTCTTGTGCAGTAATCAGAGAAAATACCTGCTGTGAGAAGTAAGTATTTTTCGCAGTAACCACATTTCTTTGGAAGATAATGTGATTCCAGACCTTTAAACAATTCAATATACAGATAGCCTCCGAGCGTAGAGAAAGTATAGTGTTGACACAGTTCGGAGGCCTTTCTTTTTTCAGGACTTCATAGGATAACTGCATAGTGCCTGATAGCTCTAACCGTTCATACAGATATAAGCTATATTGCAGTCTGTCTTTGAAGTCGGATAGAAGACTTTTGCTATGTTGATTCGGTAGATTTTTAAGTAAATATCATTCAAAAGCATTAAACGGACTCTCACCGAATCCGCTATTTTCTTGACAAAACCATGGGCAGAGTTAATGGTTCCCAAACAATAAAGGAACTTTTTTTCAACTATTATCCCAAGACTGTTGCTTTTTTCGACATTCTATGTTATAATTTTATTGTAGAACCTTTACAGGGGGAATCAGCAATGAAACAAATAAAAATAATTGCGGCCCTACTCTCTCTCAGCCTGATTCTTACAGGCTGCGGCGGAGATTTCCCCACTGAAACCAACAGTTCAGAATCAGCTGCAGTGGAGATTACCGAAACAGAGCCCTTAAATACAGAAACGCAAACAACATATATACAGGCTGAATCAAATATCATTTCTGCCGTAACTTCAAAAACGACTTCTGAAACTACCGCCAATGCTTCAAATACGGCTACCGAAGCTCCGAAAACTCAGCAAAAAGCAGAAGTTCAGAATGAACATCGTGAAGAGAAGACTACAGAAGTTCCTATTTCGCAGTCAAATGATCAGCAAAGCTTTCACACGGAAGATCAATCTCGTGAACGTAAAGATACAACTACCACGATCTCTGAGATCACCACAACGGCTATGACCATAACAACTTCCATGACAACACAGGCAGAGACCACAACTACTACCAATAGGAATCCATTGCCAAAGGTAGTGCTTGACGGCATGACTCTGGAACAGAAAGTTGCTCAGATGTTCATGGTTACACCAGAAGCTTTGACAGGAATAACACCTATGACACAGGTTGGCAACGGAACTCAGAAAGCAATTGAAGAGATCCCTGTGGGCGGTATTATCCTATTTGCTCAAAACCTCACATCACGTGATCAGACAAAACAAATGCTTGCTGCAACTCAAGGATACGCAAAAAGCGCCTGCGGCATCGGACTTTTTACTGCCGTTGATGAAGAAGGCGGACTTGTAGCACGCTGTGCTCAAAAACTAGGCACTGCTAAATTTGATGATATGGCCTCCTATGGCAAGGACAACAACAGCGATACAGCATTAAATATCGGCTGTTCTATCGGCAGGGATTTGAAATCTCTTGGCTTCAACGTTGATTTCGCGCCCGTTGCAGATGTAAATATATGCAGTTCAAATGAGCTTGGGAATCGTATTTTCAGTGATGATCCACAGGTTGTTGCGAATATGTCATCGTATGTCGCAAAGGGACTCCGTAACGAAGGAGTTTGCGCAACTTTGAAACATTTTCCTGGATTAGGTGCAGCAAACGGAAATACCCACACTAATTCAACAGTCGTCATAGATAGAACAC
The DNA here is from genome assembly GCF_016287535.1 of Ruminococcus sp. Taxonomy (GTDB): domain Bacteria; phylum Bacillota; class Clostridia; order Oscillospirales; family Ruminococcaceae; genus Ruminococcus. Next base: position 84,512 of record NZ_JAEFAJ010000008.1, on the reverse strand, counting down.
TTGAGCAGCTCCGTGAGGCAGAATTTATTCCTTTTTCTGAAGGAATAAAGACAGGAGTTGACTTCATAATGGTTGGTCATCAGTCAGTAACTGGATTTGGCGATAATCTTCCATGTGATCTCTCCTATAAAGCTGTTACAGAAGTACTCCGCGGTGAGCTTGGCTTCACAGGAATTGCAATAACCGATTCACAGCGTATGAACACAATCGCAAATGTGTATAACTCGGGAGAAGCTGCAAAGCTCTCCATAAAGGCTGGAATTGACATTATTCTCATGCCGGTTGACTACAGACAGGCTGTGAATGAAGTCTGTGCGGCTGTACGCAGCGGCGAGATATCTGAGGAGCGCATAAATGAAAGTGTCATGCGTATTCTCAGAAAAAAATATGCTCTCGGTCTTCTGAAAAAGTAACGAAAAGCTACATAGATTTTTGATATTATGAATGATCGCGCCGCACTTGGATAATAGTGCGGCGTTCTATGTTATGTCACCAATTTACTATAATTCTCTGCATTTTACTATCATTTTTCACTTCAAAAAGTTATAATAATGCCATAAGGTTAAAAACCTCATATCTAAGGAGAAAAAAACATGGAAAAAATGAAAGCTTTATCAATAATTGCTGCCCTTTCAATGCTCGCCTGCTCTGTGAGCTGCAGCAGCAACAATAATGACACAAATAACGAAAAACCTACAGAAGCAAAAACAGAAGCTCCTAAAGAGGCTGTGGATGTTCCCGAAATTGAAGGCTACAATCTGCTTTGGAACGATGAGTTCAGCGGCAGCGCTCTCGATGAGACAAAATGGAACTATGAACCACATGAGCCAGGTTGGACAAACGAAGAATTACAGGAGTATACAACTTCAACAGACAATGTATTCGTACGTGACGGCAAGCTCGTCATAAAAGCAATCAAGTCTGACAAGAACGGCAAGGACTACTATACATCAGGCAAGGTAACAGGTCAGAACAAGACTGATTTCACCTATGGTAAGATAGTAGTAAGTGCAAAGGTCCCGGAAGGCCAGGGCTTATGGCCTGCAATCTGGATGATGCCAAAGGACGAAAGCTATTACGGTCAGTGGCCTAAATGCGGTGAAATTGACATTATGGAAGTCCTCGGAAACGATGTAAGTACTGCTTATGGTACTCTTCACTATGGTGAGCCTCACGGCGAACAGCAGGGCACATGGGGACTGACAGGTCAGACATACGCTGACAGCTTCCACGAGTTTTCTGTTGAGTGGGAACCAGGAGAAATGCGTTGGTATATCGACGGTAATCTCTATAATACAGTAAACGACTGGTTCACAGCAGTTCAAGGAGAAGACGAAAAGCCATACCCTGCACCTTTCGATCAGCCATTCTTTGTTCAGCTCAACCTTGCAGTCGGCGGTACATGGCCAGGAAATCCAGACGCAACCACCGATTTTGATAAGGCTGAGTTTGAAGTAGACTACGTAAGAGTTTATCAGAAACCAGAGTATGATACAAATGTTAAGAAGCCTGAAAAGGAATTCCGCAAGGCGCTTGAGGACGGAAATTTCATTTTCAACGGTGATTTCTCAGAAGCTGAGGATCTTACTGACGACGTTAACTGGAAATTTCTCCTTTTCAACGGCGGAGAAGGCGCGGCTGAGATAAAGGATAATATGATAGTAATTACTTCCGAAAAGGAAGGTACAGAGGACTACTCTGTACAGTTGGTACAACCTGATCTTCCTATGATCAAGGGCAAGAAGTACCGCGTAACATTCGATGCTTATGCAGACGAGGAGAGAGACATCATCGTATGTGTTTCTGCTCCGTCCGCAGGATGGATTCGTTACCTCAAAGACACAACTCTCAAGGTAACGCCAGAAAAACAGACATTCACATATGACTTTGAGATGAAGGACAAAGACGACAACAACGGCCGCCTTGAGTTCAACCTCGGACACAGAGGATCAACTGCTACAGTATATATCTCTAATGTCAGAGTTGAAGAAATATCGTAATCTCCCCATTCTTACCCTAAAACAGCCGGCACGATGTGCCGGCTGTTTATTTTACTCAAATATTTCATCGAAGTCCAGACCACTGTATCTGGAAAATACCTCATAGACATCAGGATATTTAGCCTTTGTACGTACTACCTTAAGATCAGTATTCGTGAAACAGTGAGAAGAGCTTCCCTCAACACATACCTCATCTGTTTCACGACTTACCAACCTGTATGAAACATGTAATGTCGCTCCGTTGAACTTGTCTATCTTAAGATATACCGCAAAGGGCTCGTCAAATCTCAGTGGGCGCTTGTATACGGCTTCCACGGAAAGAACAGGCATGAGTATACCCATTTCTTCTATTTTTGGAAAAGGCAGTCCTGCCTCACTGAGGTAGTGCACTCTTGCTTCCTCAAATATACGGATGTAGTTTGAATGGTGAACTATTCCCATTTTGTCAGTTTCATAATAAAAAATCTTTCTTTCATATGGGCGTATCTTGTTCAAAATAATCTTCCTTTCAGTAAATAAATGTGGTATAATATTATTATCATGATAAATAATAACGTCGGAGGTGAACTATGAAGCTGAAAAAACTGCTGAGCAGCCTTCTCAGTACAAATGCCGCTTTTGTCATTCTTCTGCTTTTACAGATATTCTTCTTGCTATTTATGGTAACAAGATTGGGCGAACGCTTTATTCTAGTGTATTTCCTGCTGATAGTACTAGATATCATACTTCTAGTGTACATCACAAACAAAAACGAACCTATATCCTATAGAATGGCATGGATAGTCGCCATAAGCGTTTTTCCGCTTTTCGGCGGAGTTTCCTACCTTTTTCTCAAACTATCGCAGCAGTTTCCTAAATCCCTTGATATGCGAAATCAGAAGCAGTCAAAGGAGCTTCTGGTACAGGACAAAAACGTTGTAAAAGATCTTTCAGAAAGCTGTCCAGATTCTCTGAATCTTGCACGCTATATATCAGATTATGGGCTATATCCTGTTTATCGGAATACTGATACACATTACTTCACGTTAGGTGAAATGCAGTTTGATGAACTAATTGCCGAGCTTGAAAAAGCGAAGCATTTCATATTCCTGGAATTCTTCATAATCAGCAAGGGCTATATGTTCGACACAATTTCTGAGCTCCTTATCCGCAAGGCAAAGGAAGGCATCGACGTAAGGCTCATGTACGACGGTATCGGCACGGGAATGCTCAATTCCGTCAAACCATTCAGGAGACTTGAAGAAAACGGTGTGAAATGCAAGGTTTTCAATCCTTTCCGCCCCATGATATCCTCTGTTCAGAACAACCGTGATCACCGCAAGATAGTTGTTATAGACGGTCATACCGCTTTCAACGGTGGAACCAACCTGGCAGACGAGTACATTAACCGCATAGAACGGTTCGGGCACTGGAAGGACACGGCAATAATGGTCCGCGGACAGGCTGTCTGGAATTACACGGTAATGTTTCTGCAATTGTGGGAAAAAGCTGAAAGCGATGAGATACGGAAATTCTCTCCTCCACTCAAATCGATTGATGATGCAAGTCCTGCTGACGGATTTATACAGCCATTCTCTGATTCTCCACTTGATGAAGAACCTGTTGGAAAACGCGTATATCTCGAGCTTATCAGCAATGCAAGGAATTACGTGTGCATAACTACTCCATATCTCATACTTGACGAAGAAATGACTAACGCTCTTGGCTTTGCCGCCAAAAAGGGAGTTGACGTTAGAATAATCACTCCACATATTCCAGACAAGTGGTATGTCCATATGATAGCCTGGAACAACTATGAAAGGCTCACCGCTATGGGCGTCAAGATATATGAGTATACTCCCGGATTTATCCATGCAAAGACCTGTGTAGCAGATGGTCTTACAGCTGTTGTGGGAACTATTAATTTCGATTATCGCAGCTTTTACCTGCATTTTGAATGCGGTTCAGTTCTTTATAATGTATCTGTAATAAAGGACATTGTTTCCGACTTTGAAAAAACAATATCTGCTTCTCACCTGATAACTGCCGAAGAATGTTCTAAAAGACCGGTAGTCAAAAAAATAGCGGGAGCAATACTGAATATATTTGCTCCCCTTCTATGATATTATCGCAAAGATATAAATATATCGTCAGAAATAGTCTTTTGCAAGCAAACTGCATACACAAACATCGGTAATACCCGATTGTATGCGGTCGGAGCTCCTGAGAGTTCCCTCGAATGTAAGACCACATTTCTCCATTACACGCTCCGAGGCTTTGTTCTCCGGAGCGTATTTTGCTTCTATCCGGTTTGCATGGACTTCCTCAAAGAAAAACTCGATAACTGCCGCAAAGGCTTCGGTAATATAACCGAGTCCCCAGTATTCTGAACCTAAACAGAATCCAACCTCTATGGTATCAGTTTCATTATAGACATTGGCAGCAGAAATAGTACCTATTGGAAATCCAACTTCCTTCGGCACGACTACCCAATGATACCACTGAGGATCGTCATATTTCTTAAGCCACAACTGACCGAGATTCTTCATCTGAGCTATGCTGCGGTGGTGCTCCCAGCGCAGGTATTTCGTGACCTTAGGATCGCTGGTCCACACGTGAAAAGCAGTTTCTGTATCAGCTTCCTCAAATCTTCTGAGTATCAGCCTAGTCGTTTCAAGCCTTATAGTTCCAACGTGTGTCATAATTCATATCATCCTGGTCATGATCTCGACGCAGATAGCGGGAAGTCCTCTTACGCTTCTTGTTTTCATACATTATCTCATCAGCCTGTGTTATAAGATTAAAGAGCGTTACATCAGCAGTTGCGTCTGTAACTATAGTGCCAATGCTTGCAGATATCTTATAAGGCTTTCTTATAATACGGTTAATACTCTCAAGCTGTATATTGAAGGTGCTTTCAAGGGCAGGAATATCTTCATCAGTAGCATTTGCGCCGAGAATTATAAACTCATCGCCGCCAAAACGTGCGCAAATCCTGCCGCTCTTACAGCAGTCCTTGATTATCCTTGCAAGGTGCTGAAGAGCATAATCGCCCTCTTTATGGCCGAAATTATCGTTGATATACTTAAGTCCGTCCATGTCAATGAAGGAAATAAGTACCTTCCTACCTGCATTCTGACAGGAATTATATATCTGACCAGCCATTCTGATAAATCCATTTCTGTTATAGATATTACAGAGCTGATCTACAGTATAGAGCTTATTAAGCTCATCTATCATGCTGTTCAGATGGAGGATCTTGCATATATTCTCAATAGAGTTACTTATGCTCAGCATAAGAGCATGACAAAGCAGACTCTTTAATGGGAATGTGCTGTTCATGAATACATAGTAGCCAAGACAGCGCTCACGGAAATGTAGCGGCATGAAAAAGCTTACGTTTCCGCCACCTGAAACAGGCATTGGGAGCATATCACTGCTGTCAAAAGCTGTAACGGGATGGTTCCTTCCGTTCATCATAAGCAGCGGTGCACTCATTTTTTCTGTATAGCCCTGTATCTGATATATCTCAGGCATTTCATCTGAAGATTTACCAGTTATTACCTGGTCCCAGTTAGAGCATAGACAAATTGCAAAGCGCTCGCACTGTACCTCATGAATAAGACTAGCAACCGTCCTGAAATTTTCTTCTGGAGTCTCATTCTCTACTAGCTGAGCAGTCATGCGGTTGAGAAGTGAGATATCGTTCTTGAAGCTATTCAGCATTTTATATGTTGTTATCTTGTATTCATCAATATCAATTTTCTCAGCTGTCTTACAGCCGCAGCTTTCCGTAAACACTGGTGAGGACTTAAGAGTAATGTTTCCCTTCTGCTTTTTTCCTTTGATTACTTTCAGAATAACCTCACATGCCTTATATCCTGCCTCATCCAGCGGACGTGAAACAGTAGTAAGCGCCGGAAGATGATGCTTAGCATTATAGGTATTGTCAAAGCCGGTAACAATGACATCATCGGGAACCTTGTAGCCCATATTGTTGAGTTCCTCGATAGCTGCAAGGGCCATTGCGTCGTTGGCACATATTATCGCCTGCGGATGCTCGAGAGCGCTGCTGAAAAAGTACTCTATCGCTTTTTTTCCGTCAGCAGCGCGAAAATCGCCGTGATATATCCGCTCTTCATCAACTTCAAGACTGTACTCTTTCATTACCTCCGAAAAAGCACGCTGACGGTCAGCTGCCTCCGGGTTTGCAACAGGTCCTGAGATATAGTTTATTATCTTTGCGCCGTGAGCCAGAATAACATGGCTAACGAGCGTCCTCATGACTGAATAGTTGTCAATGCTTATGTTATAAAAATCTTTATAGTCGCTGCAATCAAGAATACTTACAGGCAGACCTGATTTTTTCACACGATTGACGATCTTTTCTTTCTCTATCGGATCACTTATTGTATTACTTAGAAGAATAACTCCGTCAAATTTTTCAAAATTTATGAGAGAATAGATATTGTATTCTCCAACGTCATACTTACTGTTTGAAATAACTCCACCGAACGCGCTAAAGCACGATATATTAGCGTTATTAACCTTAGCACAGTTTATGACACCTTCGATGACACTATGTTGATATTCTTCGTCGATTCCTGCAACGATGACTGCAATTTCGATTATTTTCTCCATTAATACACCCCTTTTACGCGATAAAAAAGAAATTGATTAGCAAATATGTCTCTAGTATATTTTGTGTTTTTTCTGTAAGTTTTACGTGCAGATCAAATTTCCCCGATTTGAACTGTTCTGCCCGAAAAATATACAAAAAGGACATTCCTTTTTAGTATCTCTATAAAATATACACTTATTATAACATATTTATTGTTAGATTTCAAGTAATTTTAGTAAAAAAGTACGATAAATATTATATACAACAAACAGATAAAAAGACACCATACAAAAGCTTTCACACTTCTGTATGGTGTCATATTATCATTATTTCTCATGTGGGTCAAGAGTAGTGAGCTTACCAAGAAGGTACTCCTGTATGCGGAGAGCATCATTGGTAGTCACACCCTTAATAGTTATATCAACGTCAGCGTTCTTCTCGCCTTTTTCAGTGATGTGTTTGCTGTCACTTCCATTTATGCCGTACTTGTTCGGATTTGCCAAAGCCTGCATAATAAGCACAGCGTCTGACATATCTATCTCGCCATCACAATTTGCATCACCGTACTTTACATCTGCCGGAGTAGGTGCTGTAGATGATGAAGTTACAGTTGTTACTGTAGTAGTTGCCGTAGTAGTTGTTGTTGTGGTAGTTGAAGTAGATGTTGTTGTGGTTGTGGTTGTTGTTTTTGTAGTGGTAGTTGTTGTTTTCGGCTGCTCGCTGTTACCGCCCTTATAGAGGTCCTTAGGCAGCTCCGAAAGGGTAATACAAAAATCACTCTGATAAAGTTCAGTAAGTGTCTTTGGATCCTGATACTCCTTACCGCAGAGGAAGTGCTCCTGTTCAGAATCGTACCACGGGCAGAAATACAGCCAGTATGCGTGCTCAACTGTCATGTTATTCAGACTTGGTACGGTGTCGTTTTCCGGCATTGAAACCATTTTATTACCATTTACAAACTTGTTGAGAGTATAGAACAGACCTGCCTCAGCGTCCTCGTTGGGAGTTCCTGCCTGCTTGCCATCGTGACGGTTGTACTGACAGTTGTACTTATCGTAGCCTACGATATCTACCTTATCATCGCCTGAGTACCACTTTGCTGAGTTATCAGACCACGCATAGAGGTTCTGCTCATAGATAAGGTTATGAAGACCGTACTCGTCTCTGAGTGTATCCTGTAAGAAAGTCCAGAGCTTGTTGTAAACAACAGCGCCTTCCTTCGACCACCAGAACCATGCTCCGGAGCCATCGATAGGATCCTGTGTGTTGCTGGGATTACCTTCTGCTTCGTGGAAAGGTCTGAATATTACAGGAACTCCTGCGTCCTGAAGTTTCTTCAACTCAGCTGCAAGATTTTTCATGCAAAGCTGGAAGTAATCATACTCCATAGTGCCCTTTACCATACAGTTTGCTGTAACAAAGTCAGTATTGGGCTTGTAAGTTGTTCTGCCGAAGTCAAGAGGCTCACCTAGAGTATAATCTGCCTTTGTAACCGGAACGTTAACGTGCCATGAAGCCGTGCAGATACCGTTCTTGTTCTTGGCCCAGTCTATCATACGTCCTGCAACACCATCATCCCAGGCATAACATGGACAGTAACTTCCAAAGTCAAAGCCGCGGATAGCCGGCTCCTCACCTGTAAGTTCCTTGATGTATCTAACCTCATAATTGTAATCGTTGAGGGTATAATTACGATTCTGAGTCTGATAGTTGTACTGCTGGCCCTCCTCGTCGAAGCATTTCCACACGAACTTTGAGCCGTCATCCGCAGTCGAGATATCAGCCTCGTCAAATTTATATTCCTTGCCGTCCTGATCTACACATTTTTTCTTCTCAGCGTCAAAACGGATAGTCGTGTCAACTTGATGACCGCCACCGTATATCTCCTGCTGTCCTGAAAGGATATTCTTTCCATAAACGCTCTTAAGGTAAGCCATAAGAGCCTTTGTCTCCGGAGTTGCGTCAGGGTCGCAGGTAGTACCGCTGGCTTTTGAAAGATCAGGGAAAACCGCCTTTGAGATAGTTACCGTATCAATGGCCATATAGCCGTACTCGCAGATGAACTCGACGGTATTGACGCCCTTGTTCATGCGTACCATACCAAAATCGTAATCCTTCCATTCATCGGAATAAGCTGCCTGAGTGGTGTACTTCACACCATTGATGGTAACAGCCTGTTGTCTGCCCTCCTGATTCAGTATCTGTGCGCCGTGAACAGTTATGGAATACATTCCGTCCTCGGGAACAGTCACTTCAAAGGACGCTGGCTTAGCAGTAAGGTAAAAGAAGCCCTTTCCTGAAAAACCAGGGATTTCCGTCTGATATATCTTTTCCCAGAGCTCAGCACCTTTCATGTCCTCACCTTCTATGGTGTAAGGAAACTTTGTAGCAGTCGCATCATCAGCCGCAACGGAAGTAAATAACGGCACAGAGCTTACCTGTGCAGCTGCAAGAACACCTGCTGCAGCCAGGGATATGAGTTTACTTATCTTTCTGTTCATGTTTTTATCCTCCTTGAATTTGAATATTTATCTATTTTTATGATTTAGGCAGAGACTTTATCAGTCCGAGCAGATATTTCTGAATTGCAAGAGCATCGGAAGAGGTTATTCCATTACCTCTGTTATCAACATCCGCATTCAGCATATTCTCCGCTGCAATAACATATTTATCAGGATTTGCAAGAGACTGCATTATAACCACTGCATCCGACATATCCACAGCTCCGTCGCCGTTTGAATCGCCTGCCATCCCCTGCTGCGCAGATTCTGTGGTCACAGTGGTAGTAGTTGCAGGATTGGTCGTTGTTGTTTCCACTGTAGTAGTTGAAGAAGCAGTCGTTGAAGTCTCATTTACAGTTTTAGTCGTTGAAGCTGTTGTTGTAGCTGTGGTGGTTGTAGTTGTGGTGGTTGTTGTCAAAGCAACCGTAGTAGTTGTAACAAAAGGCGTATCATCAGCCTTAAAGCCGCTTCCAACAGCAATGATGCCATCATTATATGATACAAGCGCAGCTTTAAGCTCCTTATTCACATCAGATGCCGCATCGTCAACGTCATTGTTGAACTGCCATTTGAAGTCGCCGCCTTCTACTCTTCCCGCTTTCGCCATTACCAACTCAGGTACATCTTCTGCCTTATCGGGGGTATACTTATACATTATATCCGAAGTATCGAAATTGTTATATGTCGTACCACCGCTCTTTGCCTTGACATTATCGCTTATCTTCTCATTTTTTGAAGAAGCATCATAAGCATCAAAGTCTGTACTGTTCTGCTGATATGGAGTGAAAGCCTTCTGTCCCTGTATGATATTACCGTATGACTTTATGATACCACCGTCCTCACCCGAAAATGTGCCTCCAGTGATTTCGTCTGAACCCTGCATGGAAATGAGCATCGGATACTTACAGTTGCGGAAATAATTATTCTCAACAAAACATGAAGCTCCCATAGTAACTCCTACGCCATATTTCGCATTTCCGTCGAAATAGTTGTTGTAGCAATGCACGGAACAGGTCCTTATTCTCGGATGACGAGAATCTGAGTGATCGTACCAGTTGTGATGATACGTAATGTAGTTTTCAGTTGATTCCGACTTCATTCCCTGTAAATTGCACTTTCCGTTATCCCAGAAATGGTTATAGGAATGGGTAACAAAGGTGGAAGTCTTTGTATCAAGTGCTCCGTCTCCCTTTGCCTGATCAGAGTCTGAACCTGCGTCACCGTAGAAGAAATCACAGTTATGAACCCATATATGATTGTTTTTCTGCTGAAGTCCGCAGTCATCGCCCTCATTGCTGTTGCAGTTCATAAAGCCTAAATTTCTGACCTCTACATTAGAGCAATTCTTCATTACAAGACCAAAGCCGTTGAAAGTTGCGTCGCTGCCAATTCCCTCAATAGTACATCCTGCCGTTACGGAATCTACCATAATATCACCTTTTGTAAGAACGGATGGATCGGTGATATTACCGATAAAACGTATATTCAGTGGTCTTTTTTCCTTGCCTTTCTTATATCCCAGAATAATATTCTGCACACCTGTCAGTTCCTCAGCTCCCTTACCTGTAGCATCAATACTTGCAGTAACAGTATCCTTGTTCTCATTTGTGACATATACAACAACAGCGTCGCTTTTCAGTGTTCCGTCATCGTTATATGCACCGCTTGAACTTCCGTTCACAAATCCGAAACCGCTTCTGTCATGAGAGTATGCATTTGTCTTTGTCTCCGCAGCCTTCGAGCTGTCTTCCTTGCCGTCGATAACAGGCACTATCTTCATAGTGTGGCTGCCTGCCTTAAGTCCCACAGCGTCGGCACGCATATAACCCTTATACTGTCTTATGAGCATATCATCTATCCTATTTCCGTCAACATATACATTGTACCCTGAAGCGCCAGAAACAGAAGTCCACGTTGCGCAGATACCCTCGCCGAATCCTGAGGAGCTCAGCACTTTTACGCTGCTCTCAGCCGCAGATGCTGTAATCACAGCCGTATCCGTAAAAGGTACATACGCAAAAGCAAAAGAAGAAAGGGTAAACATTACAGCTGCAGCTACTGTTGCTGTCCTGAGCTTAAAAAGCCTGCTTTTCATAATAAAATTCCTCCATTACATCAATATCCACCTGTATGCCTACTGCATACCTTTACACTATATATTATATAATGAGAATATGTACTTTTCAATGGCAATTAGCGCTCAAAAAATATACTTTTGAGCTATTCAAATGTCTTTTTCCTGTTTTTGCTTAAAAGCCGCTGGTATTTGTAGATGATAAGTCTGATACTGTCATATCCGTTTTTCCTGAACAAGAAAATTTTTTTGAAACAATGTGAGAGAATTACTTACTTCATACGTCTAAGTAATAGAAAAGCCCAAAAAAGACAGGAGGTATCAAACATATCATCACATCATAAACCAACAATATTAATTTACAAAACAGGAAAACTAAATTAAAAAAGCATAGTAAAGGAGAGGGATCATTATGAAAGTAAGAAAAATATTATCGATGATTGTCACATCGGCAATTCTGGTTTCAACTATGACAGTTCCAACCACTAATGCAAAAACTTCTTTGTCTGTTCAGAAAGCTGACACGGTATTTGCTGCTGATACAGAAACATCTCCGGCTATAACAACGACGAAAATTACAACAATGGCAAACGTTGTTAAGACAACGCCAACTACTACTCTTCCATCTATAACATCTACTACTTCATCGCATTTTTCTTCTGTATTTAAAAAGGTTATAAACTATCCCGAAAAAACAGTTTATAATAAAGGCGAAAAGCTTGATATAAAAGGGCTTTTAATCAGCGCAACGGTAAACAGTAACTCCTCTGACGATGCAGCCGAAATACAATATGACGAGAGCTACTTTAAAATTGGCGACTTTACTGTTATAGACAAAGAAGGAAGCGCCGTAAGCGGAAATAGGTTCAGCACGCTTCCTGCAGGTGAGTATACTGTTAGTCACTATGATTCAATAGGAGATTATTATAGCTACAATGGATGCAACGATGTAGTTTTCTCCTACAATGTAACTATAATTGACGATAGCCCAAACGCAACAAAGACTAATCCTGTTACCACAACAATTACTACAACTACTACTTTAACAACAACAATGGTAATGCCAACAACACATAAAACATATGTTTTCAACAAAGTGTTGTATTATCCGGAAAAAACAGTTTATAATACAGGTGAAGAGCTTAATATCAAGAGACTATTAATCAGAGCAACTGAAAATCCCAAAAACAACCCTAACAATAATACCAGCAGACAATATGATGAAAGCTACTTTTCTATCAGCAGCTTTAATGTTACTGACAAAAATGAAAAGAGCGTAAGCGGAAGTAAGTTCAACACACTTCCTGCAGGAGATTATACTGTAAGCTACGATGGCACTGTAGGAAATTATTATGATTTCAATTGGTGCACAAATGTAAAATTCTCCTATAATGTAACTATCAATGATGATGTCCAAAACTCAACAACAACCACTACCACAGAAGAGCCTGTAATGTGGATGTATGGCACAGGCGTGGACCACTTTGACGGCATAAAAACTCTCCCTACAAAGACTATATATAATGAAGGAGAGGAATTTGATCTAAGCGGACTTGTAATCAATGCTTACCATTCTGTATCAAGACATAACAACAAGGGTGAAAGTGAGGTACTGAGAACTGATTACGTATGGGAAGTTGATAATATAGCTTCTGAATACATAACAATATCTGATTTCACTGGAAAAACCTATACAGTAGACGAGTTCACAAAACTCAGCGGTGACAGTGCTTATATCGTAAAGTTCGGCAAAGGCGGATACTCAAGCATAAAGCTCAGCATCAGGGGTGATGAATACGAAAGAGAGCTTTATGGTGTTAGTGGCCTTACGTTCAGAGTATATATCAATCAGCCTGATAAAGCATCACAATTCATACGTATAGACAACGCAGAGGTTGAGTCTTTTGAATACGGTATTTCTAACTACGGTTTCAAGCTTAAGGGGATGGACGCTTTAAGAATAGATATGGACGCGCATATGTACCCCGGATATGAAATAGAAGATATCCGCAAAGGTGATGTAGTATCAGGAGCTCTGAAAATTGATTCAAAGAGTAATTATGTTATTCTCGGTGACCTAAAAATTGTAAAATACGGAGGTGAAACAGGCGATGCAAATTGCGACAATTCACTGAGTATGGCTGACGCTGTGCTCATAATGCAGGCTCTTGCAAATCCAAACAAGTACGGAATTGATGGCACTGACGGACGCCATCTCACAAAACGTGGTGAGAGTATTGCCGACATGAACGGTGACGGAATAACTGTACTTGACGCCCAGCTCATACAGAACAAGCTCCTAGGACTATAAAAATATACAAGAACAAAGAAAACATGATATAGATATGATAAGGGCTCTCCTTCAGGAGAGCCCAAACTTATAGAAAAATACCTTGAATTTGCAAAAAAGCTCCGCAAAAAGCGGAGCTTTAATCATTCTTAGAAGAGGTTAAAATCGCCAAGGATATCGCCGTTAACAACATAATAAACTCTGTTAACGTCAGGTCTTATATAGATATCAACCTTATCGGCTTTCTTAACACCTGAAGCCTTTGTAGCCTTTGCAATAAGATCAGCTGTGCTTACCTCTGAACCCATTGCCTGAATAACTACCTTGCTGTCTACGGCAGCTGCAGCAGTCTTCTTAGCAGCAGGCTTCTTAGCAGCTGGCTTCTTAGCAGCTGGCTTCTTAGCAACAGCCTTCTTTTCAGCAGGCTTCTTAGCAGCTGGCTTCTTGTCAGCCGGCTTCTTAGCAGCAGGCTTCTTAGCAGCAGCCTTCTTTTCAGCAGGCTTCTTAGCAGCAGCAGCTGTCTTAGCAGCGGAAGCCTTCTTAGCAGGAGCCTTCTTCTCCTCAGCAGGAGCAGCAGCAACTGTTTCTACTACTTTCTTTTCTGCAGTTTTCTCAGCCATGATAGTATCCTCCTTAGAATTACTTGTTTACAGCGTTCTTGAGCGCCTGGCCAGCCTTGAAAGCAGGAGCCTTAGAAGCAGGAGCTGTCATCATTTTCTTTGTCTGAGGGTTGATAACCTGCTTAGCCTTACGGTCACGAACCTCAAATGTACCAAATCCAACGATAGAAACCTTCTCACCGCCAGCGAGAGCGTCTGTAATTGTTGAGATGATTGCGTTTACAGCAGTCTCAGCGTTCTTCTTTGTGAAGTCAGCCTTGTCAGCTACTGCACTGATTAATTCTGTCTTTGTCATAGTTAGTATCCTCCATAAATAAGATTTTACAATTGAATTATATACCCATTATTCCAATTTGTCAAGTAATTCATGAAAAAAAGACAAATTGACGTATATACAGCCATTTGCAAGGGTTTTTTTATTCAAATCAGACATAGTTTTTGCCTATTTTACGTTCCGATAATTTTTTCACGCGCAATTTTGTATTACGTATAGTATAATTTGGCCAATATATTCCGAAATATAAAGGAATACAGGCAACTTTAAAATCTCAAAAGTTGTTGACCAATTTTTCAAAATTGGTTTACCAATTTTGAAAAATCATTAATTAACTGCCGGTTTTTAGCTTATTACCTAGAAATGGTAGTTAATTACTATTTATAGACATACAATGCGTGATTACATATGCCTTGACAATTCTGCCAATTTTACGTTAAAAATTTTGTGCATAACATAGAATTACATTATTAATAACTATAGACGTTTAGAATAACGATCATCCGTCCCTTTTATCAATTGTATTGGTAAATGAAAAGAGCGGATGTCTTCCGCCCTTTTCACAGTTATCTATTTACTTCAATAGTCCTGAACAAATTACAAATTAATCAAAGATTAGTCAGCAATCAGTTTTCCATTAGCGTCAAGGTCTATATCAATAATGTCCCCTGCACCGAGATTTCCGCCTATGATACGTTTAGCGGCAAGAGTCTCAATATTACGCTGAATAAATCTTCTCAGTGGTCTTGCACCAAAATTCGGATCATAACCGCAATCTACGATGTAATTCTTAGCAGCTTCGCTGACATTTATACGGATATGCTTGTCATCAAGACGCTTTTGCAGATCAGCAAGCATGAGATCAACTATCTTGATTATCTCAGTCTTTGCAAGCGGCTTATAGAAGATTATTTCGTCTAGACGATTCAGAAATTCAGGTCTGAACTGAGTTTTCAGCAATCCCTCAACCTGACTGCGTGCTTCGTCGGTTATCTCACCGTTTGCATCAATACCTTCAAGTATATACGGTGAACCGAGATTCGAAGTGAGTATTATGATAGTATTTTTAAAGTCAACTGTCCTGCCTTGAGAATCTGTGATACGACCATCATCAAGCACCTGAAGCAGAATATTGAATACATCAGGGTGTGCCTTTTCTATCTCATCAAAGAGCACTACAGAGTATGGCTTTCTGCGTACTGCCTCTGTAAGCTGACCGCCCTCATCATATCCGACATATCCAGGAGGCGCTCCAATCAGACGACTTACGCTGAATTTCTCCATATATTCACTCATATCGATACGAATTATATTTCGCTCATCGTCAAATAGTATCTCCGAAAGAGCTTTTGCAAGCTCAGTTTTACCAACTCCAGTAGGGCCAAGGAACAAGAATGATCCGATAGGTCTGTCTGGAGCCTGGATACCTGCACGTGAACGCAGTATAGCCTCGCTCACCTTTGTAACTGCTTCATCCTGACCGATAACTCTCTTGTGAAGAAGTTTCTCAAGTCCAAGTATCTTTTCTTTTTCGCCTTCCATAAGCTTTGAAACAGGTATTCCAGTCCAACGGCAAACTATCTTTGCAATTTCATCCTCTGTCACCTTATCACGAAGCAATCTTCCGTTTTCAACGTCATGCTCTGCCTGCTTTTCAAGCTCCTCAAGTTCCTTCTGTAATTGTGGAAGCTTTCCGTATTTGAGTTCTGCCGCCTTGTTAAGATCATACTCACGCTCAGCCTTATCAATTTCGCCACCTGTACGTTCTATCTCCTCACGAAGCTTCTGAACAGCAGATATATCGTTCTTTTCGTTTTCCCATTTAGCTTTCATACTGTTGAACTTCTCACGAAGCTCCGCAAGCTCCTTTTGGATTTCCTCCAAGTGTTCCTGAGAAATATTGTCGCTTTCTTTTTTCAGAGCAGCTTCTTCAATTTCCAACTGAACAATCTTACGGGAGATAACATCAAGCTCGGTAGGCATGGAATCCATTTCTGTACGAATAGTCGCACAAGCTTCATCAATAAGGTCGATAGCCTTATCCGGAAGGAAACGATCAGTGATATAGCGGTTAGATAATACCGCAGCCGAGATAAGTGCGTTATCGCTTATTTTAACACCATGGAATACTTCATAGCGCTCCTTAAGGCCACGCAGTATTGAAATAGTATCCTCAACGCTTGGCTCGTCAACCATAACTGGCTGGAAACGCCTTTCAAGTGCAGGATCCTTCTCGATATACTGTCGATACTCATTGAGTGTCGTAGCACCTATACAGTGTAACTCACCTCTTGCCAACATAGGCTTCAAGAGATTTCCTGCGTCCATTGCACCATCAGTTTTACCTGCTCCGACAATAGTATGCAACTCATCAATGAATAGGAGTATTTGACCATTACTGTTCTTTATTTCATTAAGAACAGCTTTCAGACGCTCCTCAAATTCACCTCTGTACTTTGCTCCGGCGACGAGAGCACCCATATCGAGGGAGAATACTTTTCTGTCCTTGAGGCTGTCAGGAACGTCCCCGGCCACAATACGAAGGGCAAGTCCTTCTGCAATAGCAGTTTTTCCGACGCCCGGCTCACCAATGAGGACAGGATTGTTTTTCGTCTTTCTTGAAAGGATTCGGATAACGTTACGTATCTCGCTGTCACGTCCGATAACCGGGTCGAGCTTGTTACGCCTCGCAAGGCCAACGAGTTCCTGACCGTATTTTGTAAGAACATCATAGGTGTCTTCTGGATTTTCCGTTGTAACTCGTGTATTGCCTCTTACCGACATAAGAACTCCGAGGAAACCGTCTTTAGTTATGTTAAATGTACTTAATAGCTGCTCAACATCTCTGTCTTTGCACTCAATGAGTGAAATCATAAGGTGCTCAACTGATACGAATTCATCCTTCATATTTGAAGCAATACTCTCAGCATTTGTAAGCACGCGGTCACACACGGCAGATATTCCGAGATTGCTACTTCTGCCGCTGCCAGTTACCTTAGGAAGTCCGTTTATTATCTTCTCAATTTCACCGTCAAAGATATCTTCGTCAATATTCATTTTTTTCAGGAGCTGAGGAATAAGACCGTTCTCCTGCCTTACAAGTCCCGCAAGCAGATGAATAGGCTCTATTACTGAATTTGACTTCATAACAGCAATACTCTGAGCCTTTCTTACTGCGTCAATAGACTTCTGAGTTAATTTCTCTGCATTCATAACAATACCCTCCTGTTGTCATTATTTTTCAAATTTATCCTTTTCTTCTTCCTAAATAATGTATCTGCTCAAAAGAGCACGATAGTTTTTTTCAAGTATACGTGCGCTCTCCGCAAATGATTCCGGAGCGGCAAAATATGTCTTCACGGCATGATCTAGATCTTTTATGTACTCACCAATAGCCTCACCAGCCTGTTCACCAGTTAGTGCTCCTGTATTTATGAGTTTTCTTGAGAAACTTCCATCACCTATCTCGCAGCTGTAGCCGTCAACTCCGATACCTGAAAGATAAGCACTTTCCAGCTTTGCCCTATATGCAAAAAAGCTGTGAAACATATCTATAAGAGCAACACTTTGCGTTCGTATATTAACACGCAAAGTACCAAGGTACTTCTGAGGGGAACGCTCAAGCTCCACCTTATAGCTTATAGTCGGTCGATATTTGTATTCAAGTGCTGTCCTGACCGTCATAAGCGACGGAGAACGTTGCTCCTGTATCCTGAATGAGCTGCTGACCAACTGAGCAACCTGCCCGAAAATCTCGCGCATTCGCATTTCAGGAGTCACACATGAAAGGTGCTCGGCAAGTATCTGATTAATGAGATTTGAGCGGCTCGTACCGAGCCTGTACGCTTGTTCATCGACAGCTTTTATTACATCGTCCATAAGTACGAGACTATAAACGCTTTTTTTCATAGGCACATCACTTCCCTTCTATGTTATATATATCATAGCACGTATTAATGAATTTGTCAATCGGATTATATAATCTTTCACGCAAATTTCACAGAGTAAAAAAAGTCCGCCCACAAGGAGCGGAGAATCGGCCCAAACGATCAAGTCGTTTAGCACTGTGGACCGAGCCATAGACAATAAGTTAAAATAAGTTATTGAGAATAGAAAACATGAAAAAATTACAAATGAAAGGGGTTAGTTTTATTACTTGACAAAACTATTTCTATGGCGTGCAAGTGAAACTAATACTCAATATCAAGCACATGAGAGGGGAGGGTACTTGATGCTGAATACCGATTAACTTCATTTGCTGATATTATTATATTGCATATATACGTACTTTTCAATATACATTTATACACATAAATATAATATCATGTACTTTTGACTGTTTTTTCACTATTTTTCACGTTAATTTTTCGTGAATATGTTTTCTGATTTCTCTTATTTACAAAAAGTGTGAATTTTGTTTTTTGTTAATTCACGCTGAAGACATTGTCTGTACCAGATATTGTAAAATCATTTCCGCTGCCGTTTACATTTGCACGGAATGTATTACCATCTTTTACTTCAGGGGCAAGCATGAGCAGACAACGGAAATCGTTATGCGGCTCAAATGAGATCATTCTCTGTCCGTTAAGCAGTATCTCAACGCTGCTTCCTGCAGCCTCTGTTTTGCCGAGATCAAGGACTATATAAGGCGCCTCGGAGTATGTTGGCACTGAAACACGGTTTCCTGCGGCGTAAACATATCCCCCTGTATAGCTGAAGCTGCCCTCGGCGTATACGGAGCTCTTATCCTCCTTGGTACCGCCTGAAATGACGGTATATCCGCCGTTTACATTAAGTGTGCCCTTTGACTTTATACCGTTTGTCCCGCCCTTGATATTGAGCCTGCCCTCATTTATGGTAACATCGTCGTGTGCGAACAATCCCGACTTCTTTGAGGTTATATTGTATGTACCATTGTCAATGATGATATCGTCGTCGCTTGCAATGCCGTGAGCATTGTTTGCAGTGATGTTGAGCTCGCCGTTTCCTTTGAGGCGAACGGTATCGTTGGAGAAAATAACGCCGTCGTTGACCTTGTCCTTACCGCCGTCGCTGAGGTAGTTGACAGTGCCCTCACGTGACTTGATAGTACATTTCTTTGCTTCGTTGATAAATATAGCCGGACCGTTTGAATTTGATATATCAACACCGTCAAGTATAACTGTGACCTTTTCTTCGGTAGCTGTATTAACGCATATCTGACCGTCGCTGACGCTGCCGTAAAATCTGAAATCACCGCCTGCGTTTATTGTGACCACGGAGCCGCTCACGCTGACATTGCTGCCTGTGACCTTAGGCGAAGCTCCGAGCTGTATCTCAGCCGTATATACCTTTTCTTCGCCGGAGTCTTCTCCCTGAGAGGCTTCGCTGCCGGAGCCGCTGTTGTCTCCGCCGCTGTTGCTGTTATCGTTGCCGCTGTTGCTGTTATCGTTGCCGCTGTTGCTGTTATCGTTGCCGCTGTTATTTGCAGCCGTAGTGGATTC
The DNA here is from genome assembly GCF_016287535.1 of Ruminococcus sp. Taxonomy (GTDB): domain Bacteria; phylum Bacillota; class Clostridia; order Oscillospirales; family Ruminococcaceae; genus Ruminococcus. The sequence goes on along the minus strand of NZ_JAEFAJ010000008.1, from coordinate 64,670 downwards.
TGTCTTGTCTCCGCTCTTTGCGGCAGACGTTGCTGCGTCGGACTTCTTCTCCCCTGCTTTTGTGGTCGTCGTGCTCTTGTCCGACTTGTCAGCTGCTTTTGTAGTAGTTTTCTTGTCGTCGGACTTCTTTTCCGTCACCTTTCCGGACTCTTCCTCGTCCCCGTCAGAGGAAGCAGTTGTGTTCTCCGTTACAGTACTGCCGGAGACATCTGATGTTTTGATTTCTTCCTTGCCGCATGAACAAGCCGAAGCCATCAGGGCAAGCGCTGCAAGTGCAGCCACAATCCTTCTATATTTCATATACATATCTCCTTATCCCCCTCATATTCAAATTGCCGGACTCAATATTGCATATTAAGTCCGGCAAAGGGTAGAGAGGGTATTTTCTTTATTTAGGTTTTACTTAGTTTTCATATATCTTATCATCGTATCTGAAGAATACAAGATTGATAGTCATATTACCATTGTGGGTACGAAGCTCGTCGATGAACTTCTTCTGATCGATGTTATCGAGAACATCAACGCTGTAGATAAGCTCGAAGAGAGTACCGAAGTTTGTGGTCTTTACTCTTCTCAGCTTGTAGAAAGTTGTATACTTTGCAAGTACGGGCTCGAATACTCCCTGATAGTCAAGGTTTTCCGGAATAGCTATCTTGAGAGTCATATGTCTCTTCTTGCAGCCGCCGAAATCGGTAACGCTGAGTACGAAGAGGATAAGTCCGAGAGCCGCAAAAAATACAAGCGCAAATCCGATATAACCTACTCCGCAAACAACACCGGTTCCCATTGCAAAGAAAATATAAGCCATATCCTTGGGATCACCTGCAACGCTCCTGAATCGTACCAGAGTCAGGGTACCCGCAAGAGTGAGCGCACCTGCTGTAGTATTGATAATGAGAAGTATAGCTGCAACTATTGTAGGAAGCATTATCATAGTCAGAACATAGCTCTGTGAGTAACCTTCCTTTCTGTGTGTGAGCATATAGATAAGACTGATAAGAAATCCTATCACAATCGCAACACCTACACAGAGGAAAAACTCTGCGGGCTTGATAGTGCTCAGAATGGAATTGCCGTTATTTATTACAGAATCACCGGATTCGTAGTACTTTGACAGCACATTTCCAAAAAAACCATGTTCAAACATAAAAATCAAACGCTCCTGTTCATCATAATGTTATTATTTACCATTGATATACCCGATATATAGATACGCCTTTTGCCCGAAGTGAGCTGAGCGTCCTGTATCTGGCTCTTTACGAAATTCTGGTAAGCTCTTCCGTACTTTGAAAAGCTCGTCTTATAGATCTGAAGCTCTGAGAGCTTGTTTACCAGCCAGTCGGGTATAGCATTTGAGACCTTGATTTCCATAAGTCTCTGATCCGCACCGATTATGTAATTGCCGTAGCTCTCGTAATTAAGTCCGAGATCGTAGCGGCGCTCGGTAATCTTTCTGTCAAATGTCAGACGGAAGTCGTTATCGTACTTACCGAAGAAAGCCTCTCGCTGATAGCTGATGTACTGCTTGGGTGCGATGGGGTAGGTGTCCAGAAATACGTCCAGTTCTCCGAAGACCTGCTGTGTGATATACTTTGTGAATTCAGGCTTGGAGCGGTCACGGAAGTAAGCATCTGACTCTTCAAGAGTCATGGAAACTCTTCTCTTTGTTACGATACCGCCGATCTTCTTCTTTATCTCAAGAAAAACCGTATCAGTCGGAGCAGCCGGTGAATAGTAGCTGCGCAGTCTGATCTTTTCCTTATAATAAGGCTTTGCAAGTGATTCTCTGATTAGATAGTCGTCTGGTGTGTCGTAGTAGATGTTGTAGATTCCATATTCCTTGCCACCTATGCAGAACTTATCAGGGTTCATGTACTCTGATATGACCTCCATAAGTCCGTGATACTGATCCATATTAAGGAGGAATTTGATTTCTTTACGCGCGAATGTATTAATTGCCATAACTCTTCCGGAACAGTGCCTGACTGCCCGGAACTCACACTCCTTTCGTATCATTTGATTATAGTATAGCGTTATTTCCTTAAAATAGTCTTAAAGTATTTTGTTTTCATTCAATATTCATCTTTCAGAAGGATATCTGATACAAAGAGCCTTTTTTCGGCAATATACCGTGCTTTCAAAAATTGCTGCCCTTTCACGGGGATTCCACGCTCATTGCGCTTGTCAAAAATATGGCACAAAATGCAAAGTTTTGTTATAAAACAGCAATTTTTGACCGATAGTATAAAATGCATTGTTTTTTTATCACTTCCTATAAATATACTCGTGTTTTTTCAGCAGTTTTTACTGTAAATTTTCAGAGCAGCCATTGCGGGCTTTCTGAACGTTCTTCTGAAGGTACGATTTTCAGTGGCTCCGGAAATATCACTTTACGTCGCCGATGAACCGCCATTCGATCTCCTTCCAGTGATCGCCGGCGTAGTCTATTCCGACCCGCGGCGCAGTTCTTATCTCCGGACGTGATCCGTCGTCCTCGAACCATATCTCCTCATTACCGAGGAGAGTTTTCCCGTTGAAGCTCCCGTCTATCTTCATGTTCTTGGTGAGCTTCGCGGGGCCGTCGTACCGTTCCCCCGCTCTGAGCAAAACGCCCTGTGGCTGATCCTTCTCGCCTGTTATGACGTTCATCAGCCAGTGCATACCATAGCAGAGGTAGACATATATCACGCCGCTGCTCCCGTAAAGGAGCTCTGTACGCTTTGTCCTGCCCTTTGAAGCATGGCAGCCCTTATCCTCTTCTCCGCGGTAGGCTTCTGTTTCTGCGATGCGCTCTCTCAGCTCTGTACCGTCAGGAAGTCTGCGGACCAGTATCTTCCCCACAAGGTCAGGAGCTACTTCGAGAACATCGCGGTGAAAGAAGTCCGCGCCGATACGCCTGCTCATATCACACCCTCAGGCTCTGCTCAAGCTCTGTATCGGGCTTGACAAAAGCTGTTCTGTAATTTGTGAAAATGACCTTTCCCGGCTTGGCGCCTGCCGGCTTCTTGACGAATTTTGCAAGGCAGTAATCCACGGGAACAAGTCCGGAATCTCTGCCGCTGCTGTTGACAGCAGCTATCACCGCCGCCTCTTCAATGGTCTTGTCGGGCGGTGTCGCTCCGTCAGTGAGTATCAGCACATGGGAACCTGTTATAAGCTGAGTATGGAGCCATATATCAGATTTCTCCGCAAACTTCAGGCTCAGCTGGTCATTCTGCTTATTATTGCGTCCTACGAGTATGGTAAACCCGTCGCTTGATCTGTACTCTATGGGGGGAAGCGCCTTGGGAGGCTTTGCTTTGCCGCCTGCGTACTTAACATAGCCCTGTTCACGGAGCTCCAGACGAAGCTGTATTATATCATTCTCGGAGGAAGCTCTTGTGAGCGAGTCAAAAACGCTTTCCAGGTACTGGAGCTCATCCTCGCCCTTCTGTATCTGAACGGCAAGCTTTTCCTCTGCCGTTACCGACTTCTTGTATTCATTATAATAATGCTGCGCATTCTGTGCAGGAGTTTTTCTCACATCAAGTGATATCGTCATCTGCGGACAGCTCTCGTCGTAGAAGTTCTCGACTGTAGCGCTGCTGTCGCCCTTCTGTATACGGTACATATTCGCTGAGATAAGGTCGCCGCAGAGCTTTGCCTCATCTTTTCCGGCGCAGGCTGCAAGCTCTTCACGCTGCGCGGCGATACGCCTTGAAGTCCTGTCGGTAAGGTTCATAAGAAGCTTGAAAAGATCATTGGCACGCTGCTTTGTACGCGCAGCACGGTCGCGTTCAGAGTAAAAGTAGTCCAGCAGCTCTGAAGCGCTTCCCAGCTCCTTTGTATACATCAGTGTACCGAACTGTGAAAGGCGTATGAATGAGAAATCCTTCAGCTGTCCTTCCTTGTCGCTTACAGCCGAAAAGCAGCACTCACCGCTTACAAGCTGTTCACGGGTTCGTTTTACAGCAAAAAGGAGCCTGTCGAGCTGATCCTCTGTTATGCTTCCGCTATCTATGTGGGCACCTCTGCCGGCAAAAAACGTCCATTCCCTTGCAAGTATGGGAGAGATTCCCTCGAATATCCTTATCAGCGCCTTGGAGAGCTCCTTCGGCTCTGTACCGGCAAGTCTTTCCTTTATCTCCTCAGGCTCAGCCGCAAGGAAATTCAGCCTGTCATCTCTCGGCGGCATGGTGTACTTCATTCCCGGAAGCACCAGACGCTCACGGGACATATCCTCGTCAACACGCTTTATACTGTCAACGACTTTTCCGTCGCAGATTATTATAAGGTTTGAGCAGCGTCCCATTATCTCGCAGGCAAGAGTAACAGTGACCATATCACCGAGCTCGTTCACACATTCAAAGTCGAGGAAGAGTATCCTTTCAAGGCCGTCCTGCCTTATATCCGTGAGCTTGCCGCTGCCCAGCCTTTTTCTCAGCAGCATACAGAACATAGGCGGAGTCTGCGGATTGTCAACGCTGTTTTCTGTTATATGCACCCTTGCGCTGCCGGCATTTGCCGAGATATACAGCTTTTTGCTGCCGCTTCGGGTACGTACTGATATTATTACTTCCTCACGGGAGGGCTGGTGTATTTTTTCAACTCTTCCGCCGATCAGAGGCAGAAGCTCGTTTCTGACTGCATACAGAAAAGCCCCGTCAAGAGCCATAGTATCATTCCTTTTCAAAAAAATGAACGCAGAGCCCTGTTTTCAAGGTTGCTGCGTCCTCAGAACCGCACGCATACTCTCTTCTCTTATCTGTGTCCGGGCAGATCCCTGAATTTCCGGAAAGATCTGCACTTTCTGAACAGAGTTCAGATCAGCGGCTGCCCGACGGCAGCCACCACACATCTAATAATTATATCATTTTTCCTGAATTTATTCTAACCAAAAATTGCGATATACAAGCAATTCAAAATCAGCTTCAGTGCAAATACTGCCGATACGCGCCAGTCTCTCCTGCTGCTCCCTGCCCGTGCGGTAGTAGTAGGGAGTCATGGAGAACAGCGCGTCTATATCCTCCTGTGAATCAAGGCTTATTTCATAGGTTATCCTCTTCCTGCTTTCAAGCCTGAAGCCTTCCAGCTCATAGGGCTTGACCTCGTTTCTGTAGGGGGTATCGTATATAGCTTTTTTCAGCTCCCAAAGGTGATTTTCCGAGGGTATCACCATTATCATCACGCCATTGTCTTTAAGCACTCTCCGGAACTCCTCGCCGCAATACGGCGCAAAGAGAGTCACCAGCATATCGCAGCTGCTGTCTGCCGCGGGGATATGGAACACGCTTGCCACAGCAAGCTCAGCATCCCTGCAGCGCTTTGCCGAATACTCAACCGCTGCTTTTGAGATATCTATCCCGTACACGTCATAAGCAATATTTTGCTCATGCAACTTATCAATTATTGCGGCGGTGTAATATCCCTCGCCGCAGCCTGCGTCAAGAATCGTTCCACCTTCAAAGCTGTCGCATACCGAGTCACAGATAGCGTCACACAGCGGTGCGTAATAGTCTTTGTCAAGAAATCTCCGTCTCGCCTGCACCATGAACTTGTTATCCCCGTGAACTGTCTTTCCCATATGCTTCGAGAGCAGGAGATTCACATATCCGCTTCTAGCCACATCAAAGCTGTGATTCCTGCCGCAAATATATGCGTTTTCCTTCCGTTCAAGCTTTTCGCCGCATACAGGACATATAAATATACTCATCGGCTCACCTCAGACGTACTCACAGGGATCGATGCTGTTCCCGGATATTTCTATATCCAGCTGCGGGAACTTCTCCTCAAGTACACGCCGCAGTTCATTGAGAACTATATTCTCCGTGTGGAAATGTCCGCAGTCGAACAGCGATATAAGGCTGTTGTTGGCGGATATCCACACATCATGCTTAACATCGCCCGTTATAAGCGCATCACAGCCCTTTGCAAGAGCTTCCCCCAGCATTGAACCGCCAGAACCCGAACAGAATGCTATCCTTGATATCCTGTGTCTGCGTCTGCTCATGCGGACATACTCGCAGCCGAATATGGATTTGAGTCCATTCGCAAGCTCCGCAGGAAGAATAGGCTCAGCAAGCTGAACTATCCAGCCATAGTGTCTGCCGCCGCCTATTTCCTCAAAGGGCTCAGGTTCTCCTGTGAGCCTGTACTTCTTCTCAAGCTCCCTGAGGATAACTCCATTAGTGCCGCCCTCACTGATATCGAGGTTGGTATGCATACATAATGCGGCGATACCGCTGTCTATAAGCTCATACACCGCACTGCTGCGGGTTATGGCTCTGAGCGGCTCAAATATCACAGGATGATGCGAAACAATGAGCTCCGCGCCTTTATTTGCAGCCTCATGCACAACTTCCCGGCTGATATCAAGGGAAAGAAGCACCTTGCTGCACTCCATATCATAATTTTCCACAAGAAGTCCCGAATTGTCCCAGCTGTCCTGAGATGAGAACGGATAAAGGGTATCGAGATATCTGTAAATATCATCTATTTTTACAATGTCGCCGCCATTTTTGATCTTATACGCAAGAGCTGCATAATGCTGTGCTTCCGGACTTTTTCCGCTGCCTTCAAGGGCAGCGCTCACCTTCTCAAGTCTTTGTGCTTCATTTCTGCGGTACTCAGATCCGGGCTCATCGTTTTCAAAAAAGCCGTAAAGCGATTCAAATTCGGTCAGCAGGCGCCAGTCACCTGCATTCTCTGCGACGATTACAACGTACATTTTATCGCCGTCTGCAACAATATGCTCCTCAGTTATCTCATAGCACATTTCATACAGCTTTCGGCGCAGAAGCTCCACCTTTGTCATAGGCTGCAGTATGAACCTGATGTCATAAGGCTTATCAGCTGCGGCATTTTCCATTATTGCGGCGATAGTCTCGCCGCCCATACCGGCAATGACAATATCCGACACACCATTCAGCGAGATATTTTCAAGTCCGTCAGAAAGGACAAGCTCCACGTTATCGCTCACGCCGTACTTTTCAACTGTATTCCTTGCAGATTCAAGGGGACCTTCCTTTACATCAGAAGCTATTACCCTGCTGCACTTGCCGCTCTTCACGAGCTCAGCCGCGAGATAGGCATGGTCTGTACCGACGTCAACGGCAATACCCTCTCCGCTCACGAGCTCCGCTATCTTTTTCAGTCTGTTATCAAGCATTACTGCACCTCATCCATACTAAAAATAGCGCACTGCACAGCAGTACGCATAAACAAAACCAAGCACAGCCGTTTCCGACTGTGCTTTCGGTCTCATAAATTATGCCTCGTTCATCTTTGCGAAGCAATCGCTGCAATAAACTGCTCTTCCTTCCTTCGGCTCGAAAGGAACCTTTGCTTCGCCGCCGCATGATGCGCAAACCGCTGTGTACATTACACGCTCAGCCTTGCCTGCGTTCTTTCTTGCGTCACGACATGATTTGCATCTCTGTGGCTCGTTAACGAAACCTTTCTCTGCATAAAATTCCTGCTCGCCTGCGGAGAAAATGAACTCGTTTCCGCAATCCTTGCAAACTAATGTCTTGTCTTCGTACATAGTACTATACCTCGCTTAATTTTTTTCGACCACGGTTGGATTTCCACCCACATCTTTGTAAAACAACGCTCTGCTGGCTTGAGCTACACGGTCATATTCAATTTGTGTCATGCATAAGCGCACGTATTTTCTTTCTTGCACGCTGCATTGCATTATCGACTGATTTCTCGGTCATCCCCAGCTTTTCCGCAGTATCCTTGTAACTGAGCCCCTGTACGCAGAGCGTAAGGACATTCAGCTCAGTAAGTGAAAGAACAGAACATATATCCTTCCAAAGCTCGGAAAAGAATTCCTTATAAAAATATATACTTTCCGGAGTTTCCTCCACAGACAGTACATCTGCTGCCTCGTCGCTGTCTATCCTCTCGGCAAAGCTGAGGTCCCTTACGGACTTTTTTGACACTGTTCTCATACGGTTGGTGATACACACCTCCGCAAATGTAGAGAACTTCACCCCTTTTCGTATGTCAAAGGCTTCGATAGCTTTAAGCAGACTGATCATACCCTCTTGATGCAGGTCATCGCTGTCGGTCTCGGAGTTTGCATAAATTTCTGATTTAATAAAAACAAGCTTTGAAAAACGTGATACAAGAACAGCAGCGGCTGTTTTGTCTGTCTTGCCGAGAACGGCAAGCTCCTCATCAGTTTTACTGTTAAGTTCATTCAAATTGAAATCCAAATCAAGCAAGATATCCACCCAACAATCTGCATATCCGATCAATATGTTTATTATCCGTTCCCCCGGACCTGCCGGGGAAACGGACAGATATTCTCTTAGTTTTCGCCGTCCTTGGCAGCTTCTTCCTCAGCAGCCTTCAGGAGCTCAGCCATATCAAAATTGAAGTTAGCGCTCTTGTTGCCGTTCTGTACAGGCTTATTCTGCTGGTTCTGAACACTTGCCTGATTAGCGCTGGGCTGTGCCGGCTTATTATTGTTGTTATTGTTGTTGTTCCTGTTGAAGCTGTCATCAGACTTTACCTCGTTCACCTTAGCTGAAGGGAGTTCGGAAATATCAGCCTTAGGAGCCTTCAGGGGCTTGAATTCAGCTCTCGGAGGATCAGCTCTCTTGACAACGCCGTCGTTCTTCTGAACGTCTACAGCCTTGCGAGCTTCGCTGATGATATTCTGAGCGTCGTTCATTCTGCCGGAGCACTGACCTGTAAGGTTATTGAGTACAGAAGCGATATCTGTGAACTTGCTGTTGATGCTCTCGATCTCTGTGAGGAGCATTTCGCGTACAGTCTTTGACATCGCGTTTACCTTATCAGCGTGTGAATTAGCTTCATTTACTGTATTGCGAGCCTGATCGTTAGCTTCCTTGATGCAGGCCTCAGCAGCAACATTTGCATTTGCAACAGCCTTTTCAGCTTCGATATTAGCGTCCTTGAGGACCTGAGCAGCCTTGTCGTTAGCTTCCTTGGTAACCGCCTCAGCGTCTCTCTTGGCCTTGTTCTGGATCTGAGTTACATTCTTCTGAGCTTCTGTGAAGAGAGCGCCCATATCGAATGTAGGAGCAGCGTTCTCCTTGAGATCTGTGATCTCGTCGTTGAGCTTTTTGATCTCAGCGTCCTTAGCGGCAACCGCGTCAGCAGCCTCCTTGGTCTTGGCGTCGAGCTTGCCGGTGATATCAGCGATCTCCTTCTTCTTGGCGTTGAGCTCATCAGTGATCTTGGCGAGCTCCTGCTTAACCTTAGCAAGCTCACCGTCAGCAGCTCCGCCGGCAGCAGCGCCTGCGGCAGCCTTCTGCTCAGCAGCTCTGAGCCTGTTCCTGAGATCCTCTATTTCCTTCTTGGCAGCTTCAAGAGCAGCTGTTGTCTGTGCATTTGCCTGCGGATTAGCAGCACCTGCAGCAGCCTTCTGTTCTGCGGCCTTGAGCTTTTCCTTGAGTGTATCTATTTCCTTCTTGGCAGCCTCCAGAGCAGCAGCAGCCTGCTGTCCGCCGCCCGAAGCCTTGAGCTGTGTGATCGTATTCTGAAGCTCTTCATTTTCCTTTTTCGCAGCTCTGAGAGCATTATTGGAGGTATTGAGCTTCTCCTGGAGGTTCTCTACCTGACCTTTGAGCCTGTTGATCTCTTCAGGGTCAGCCTGTCCTCCTTTATCCTTTAACGCCTTATTTTCTTCTTCAAGGGCAACTATCTTTGAATTGAGTTCGTCGAGGTATGTGATAACGTCCTCTTTGATAAAGCCCTTCTGACCGATCTTGGTCTCTCTTAATACGGTTGGTGTTGGTTCGCTCATGGTACTCTCCGTTCCCCTCGGTCAGACCGAGGTAAAAAATTAAGGAATAAGAACCCATATTCGAGCGCTATGAAGGCGGAGTTAGTGATATTGCATATAAAAAAGCCTTCACAGTCCATGAATACAGGTTCTGATGATTTTGCCTTATGTAAATTATAACATATTTATTATATTATTTCAACTATTGAAATGTAGAAAATTTGAATTGATTTTAGTGCAATTTACTATAAAAATGCAGTAAAAACTGCTCATTTGATATTTTAGAGTCAATGTCTTTACTTTTATGCGTTATAAAAATATATTTAGTTACAGTTTGGAAATACAAAAGCTATACAAAATGTGCTTTTATAAACATCAAGTAAAAAGCCCGAAGGGCTCCTCACGCTTCAGGTTCAGATATATCCGCGGCTTATCAATAATAAAACCGAAAAAATGATAATTTCGATCGCCACACCTATACCCAGGATCAAAACCAAAGCCAGAATGCGTTTCTTCTTCAGTACCTTCCGCTTTTCAAGCTCCGCGGCTTTTTCGATCTCATCGAGAGTTTCGCCGTTCATGAAAGCAATGACCTCGCGGTATGTCTGAACATCGTGCTCCTCCTGCATCTGCCCCATTCTGCGGAATGTTATAAAATCGGCTGTCAGAAACACTCCTGTAAGTACCGCACATAACATTCTCAGCGGCTCGGCATTCAATACAGAAGCGAGCACCCCTGATGCCAACCCTGCAAGCATTTCTAAACCTGCAAGATTATAAAGCTTTTTCATTTCCTTCCCGTCATTCCTGTTAATCGTTTCTTTCATAGTATCAACATCTCCTTTGATAAGTTCATCGAGAGAAACGCCGAAAAGGTCACTGAGGATAAGCAGACTGTGTACGTCGGGATAACTCCTTTCTGTCTCCCAGTTGGATATGGTCTGACGGCTGACATACGCGCGCTGTGCCAGTACCTCCTGCGACCAGCCCTTTTCAGTTCTCAGTTCCTTTATCCTGTTGCTCAGTTCCATACGTTCCACTCCTTTCCGCAAGGGTACTTCCCTTGTCTGAACTCATCATAGCAGACACGGCATATCTTTTCAACCAAAAGTCTTTTGCAGACCTCGAAAATACGCTGTCAAAATCATTTGGCAAGCAGATCTCAAGCCATTCTGCGGCTTTCTCCGCATAAAACAAAAGCGGTTCATAACGAACCGCTTTATATATCTGTTAGTTGCCGAGCATCTTGAAGATGTCGTCAAGATCGTAATCCTGATTTGCTGTTGAAGCCGGTCTCGGAGCACTGCTCGGTGCGCCGAAGCCAAGTCCGTCAATAAGAGGATTGTCGATCGGAATGATATCGTCCTCATGTGTCTCATCTGCGTTTGCTGCAGCAACAGCCGCGTCATTTGCAGAATCCATATCATCAAAGCCTGCAGCGATAACTGTGATAGTCATCTCATCCTGCATATCTTCCTTGAATGCTGTACCGAAGATGAACTCAACTCCGTCAGCAGCTGTATCTGTGATCATCTTTGTAGCTGCGTCAACATCGGATGAAAGGATATCCTCAGACATAGCGATATTGATAAGGAGTCTCTTTGCGCCTGAGATAGATGTTTCGAGAAGCGGGCTGGAGATAACTGCGTTTGCAGCGTCTCTTGCCTTGTCCTTGCCTGTACCGTGACCGATAGCCATATGAGCGTAGCCTGCGTTTCTCATGATAGTGGAAACATCGGCGAAGTCAAGGTTGATATATCCTTCCTCAACGATGAGGTCGGAGATGCTCTTTACACCTGTCTTGAGCACGTCATCTGACAGAGCAAATGACTGTAGCATTGTAAGGGGCTTGTCGAGGCCCACGAGAAGTCTTTCATTAGGGATAACAATAAGGGAGTCAACATACTTTCTGAGTTCGGCGATGCCTCTTTCAGCCTGAGCCATTTTCTGCTCTCTCTCGAAGAGGAATGGCTTTGTAACGACTGCAACTGTGAGGATATCCATTTCCTTTGCGATCTTTGCAACTACGGGAGCAGCTCCTGTACCTGTACCGCCGCCCATACCGGCAGTAATGAAGATCATGTCAGCACCCTTGAGGTGTGTCTCGATCTCGTCGCGGTTCTCCTCGGCACTGCGCTGACCGATCTCAGGCTTGTTGCCTGCGCCTCTGCCCTTTGTGAGCTTTGCGCCGATCGGTATCCTTGTAGTGGCCTTGGACTTGTTGAGAGCCTTGGCATCAGTATTTATTGCGATATATTCTATATTATTGACACCCGAATCTACCATGCAGTTTACGGCGTTTCCACCACCGCCGCCAACACCGATGACCTTAATGTTAACATCGGGTTCGAGTGTTTCCTCGTAATTGAAATCTGACATTTGAACTCCTCCTACTATTTATATTATCCTTTAATTCATCTAAATTTATATATTAATCTATAAATACACTTTATATTTTAGCATATAAAAGCACTTTTTTCAAGTCCTAATTAAACATTTTTTATTTTCGGCGAATTCAACAAGAACGCATATTGAAAACACAGCGTTTTGTACATAGGAGAATCCTTTACCACTGAGCGTCCTGAACGCCGCTGTTGTCGGTATAACCGCTGTTATCCGTTGTCACGGTGCCATAATCGCTGCTGCTGTCGCCGCTCCACTGAGTTTCGCTCACAGAGCTGCCGTAATTGTTGTCCGACCACTGATTATCGCTGTTATCGGACCACTGACTGCCGCTGTTATCCGTCCACTGGCTTCCGCTGTTGTCCGTCCACTGGCTTCCGCTGTTGTCCGTCCACTGGCTTCCGCTGTTATCGGACCACTGATCGCCGGTGTAACCGGAATAATAAGATGTAGTTGTCTGATTTTCTGTTTTACGCTTGTTGTTAGCTTCCTCGAAGAGTGCTTCCTGTTTAGGATCACGCTCACCCTTGATAGGATTGCCGTATTCATCGGTGACTGCTGCGGTAGTAGTTTCGGACGCCCCCGGAACGATAACAGGGCCATCGGTTATCCTGAAACCGATCTCATTGGTGCCGATCATGGTAAGATAGCCTTTTTTGCCTCTGACGTCGTCCTGATTCATAACATTTTCGGCAAGCTTCAGCTTGTATTCCACATCGTTCCAGTTGCCCATCTTGAATATCATTTCATTCTTGTATTTCACGACAATAGCGTGTTCGTCGCTCATATCCACTGTCATTATCTTTTCATCGCCCATTTTTACGATACTTGCAATTAGCTCGCTGAAGGCCTCATTCTTGTGCTTATTGTCCGAAGCGATGATCTTTCCCGGATTTTTCTCTGAAGGATCCAGCCCGTATATTATCGGGAGCCCATCGGTTATAAACCCGTTATCGGCAAGTATCTTTCCTTTTTTGCTAACAAGGAGAGTACCGCTGCCGTAATTCACATTGAAAGCAGGTATGCAGCGTGTTACCGAGATCTCAAGGGACGACGGGAACTTTCTCTTCACTTCTGCGGTCTCCACATACAGAAGTTCATCGAGTATGCGGTTTGCGCTCTTTTTGCAGTCGAGTCTCAGAAGGTTATCGCCCTCATTTATACCCGAAGCAGCAACTATGTCCTCCGCAGAATACATATCCGACTCACCCGTAACACGTATCTCGCTGATATTGAAAAGGAAGGTATAGCTTATTGTTATACCTATGGTCAGAACAAGGAGTAAAACTACAAGACCATAGACATTGGTCCATCTCTGCCGCCTTCTTATTCTTTTGCGGCTGTTCTGCCTTTCAACACTGGTTTTTTCGACGTCTTTCATACTTTCTCCATATCTTTCCGCCTCAGCTCCTGCGCATTTCGCCACCGAGGAGTCTTACGGCTTCTTCCATTTTTTCATATCCTCTGTCGATATGACAGATCTTTGTGATCTCTGAACATCCTTCAGCACAAAGCGCCGCAACAGCCATTGCAGCTCCGCCGCGCAGATCAGTTGCTTCCACATTTGCTCCGTGCAGTTTTTCAACGCCCTTCACAACGGCGACCTTGCCCAGCACCTGTATATCCGCTCCCATTTTCAAAAGAGCGTCCGTATGCCGGTAACGGCAGTCGAAGATGTTTTCCTCAAAGACGCTGGTACCGTCCGCTGCTGTCAGTGCAGCCATGAGTACAGCCTGCGCGTCTGTGGGAAATCCAGGATGAGGCATTGTCCTTATCCTGTCCCTTACGGCTCTGAGGCGTGTACCGCTGCGCATATATATCCTGTTTTCAGATGTATAGATACTGCATCCTGTCTGCTCAAGCACAGAAATGAACGGCTCCATTTCCGGAACGCAGGCATTTGTAAGTATTATCTCTCCCTTTGTGGCTGCTGCCATTGAGAGATATGTCGCTCCGGCTATTCTGTCGGGCATTATTGTATATTCACAGCCGTGAAGCTGTTTTTTTCCGTTTATAATTATACGGCTCTCACCGTCTCCGCTGATATCTGCTCCGCACCTTCTGAGGAAGCTGCAAAGATCGCATATCTCCGGCTCACGCGCCGCATTGTTTATGACTGTCTCGCCCTCTGCGGTGACTGCTGCAAGTATCACATTCTCGGTAGCTCCGACTGACGGGAAGGCAAGGCTTATCTTTGCGCCCTTTGCTCTGCCGCCGAAAGCTCTGCATATTATATCTCCACCGTTTTCGCGGATATCTATCCCCATTTTTCTGAGAGCGGACAAATGCATATCGATCGGTCTCGGTCCGAGCTCGCAGCCTCCGGGGACGCTTACCGTACACTCCCCTGTTCTGCCGAGCATAGCCCCCATGAATATAATGGAAGAGCGCATTTCGCGCATAAGTCCTTCGGGAACGGCTGTGCTGCCGACCGCCGATGAGTCTATCACCGCCGTATTGTCGGAAAATGTGCATTTGCAGCCCACAAAGTTAAGTATTCTTGAGGCTGCGTATACATCGGTAAGAGCTGGACAGCTGTGCAGCGTACATTCGCCGAAGCACAGAAGTGCCGCCGCCATTATGGGCAGCGAGCTGTTCTTGCTGCCCTGCAATGCGAGCTCGCCTCTCAGCCGTCTGCCTCCGTTTATTATGAATTTCTGCATTATACCACCCCACAGCATTTTTATGTATAGTATGCATTGGGGGTGTAATATGTTACTGAGCGCCTATACCGTGCGCTTCAAGGAATCTGCTGAATGTATCCGACATCTCGTCCGGAATGAACGCGTACATCGTATGGCCCTTATCGGAAAGATGCACCTCGGCGCCGCATTGCTCCGCAAAATCAAGACCAGCCTGACGCCATGACAGCTTCCGGCTAAGAGTTTTCATATCGCTGATGAAGCAGCAGCAGGGACATTTCAGACTGCCCGTTTCAAGAGCCTTCTTTGCGTTTTCAGTCATGAGCCGCGACTCCTCGGTATACTCGCTGTTTGCAATATTCTGATAAAAGAGCCTGCGGTACAGCGACTTTTCCGCGGCAGTAAGCTCACTGCCTGTCATAAGTCCCGATATATTTTCAGTCCTGCTTCTTACGAGCTTTGCAAGCAAGCCGTCCTTAGCTATCCTTTTCAGCAGTTTATGCTGCTTTTCAAGGAGCCTTGACCGCTTTTCCTCAGGTATCTCCTCCGCCTGCAATACTGCAAGCCGTGGTACGCCCATATCCATACTGAGAACAGCCTTTACCTCGTCAGGATAGGTATTCGCCCAGTATACCGCCTCAAATCCCGAATAGGAGTGAGGTGCGAGAACATAAGGCGGTTCAAGCCCTGCCATGCGCAGAGCTTCCCTGTCCTCTGAAACGAGGTTTTCGATAGTCCTCGGCGTTTTTGCACGGTCACTGAGACCGTAGCCTGCCTTTTCAATTACGGCTATCCGGTATTTCGCGGACATTCTCCTGTATACCGGCTTGTATTCAAGCACGGGACAGGTAACGCCGTTTCCTGCCATAAATACTATGGTAAGAGCGCCCCTTCCCTCGGTATACACATTCAGAGCCGTTTCGCCGACCTGCACTTTGTTTTCGTAGTTCATTTTCTGCTCTTTTCGATAAGCTTATCTATAACTGCAAGTATTCTCTCATCAGTATCCGAAAGGTGGAGCTTTACCGCACTTTCGGACATTGACTTTACCTTTGCTCTGTCGCCGTAAAGCTTTTCTATCTCAGATATCATGCGCTCATTGGTAACGTCCTTCTGCTCGATAACTACCGCAGCTCCCGCATTTCCAAGCACCATTGCATTGTGGTACTGATGATTTCCCGCAACTATAGGCGAAGGTATAAGAATAGAAGCCTTTCCTGCGGCTTCAAGCTCCGCAAGAGTTGAAGCTCCCGACCGGCATATAACAAGGTCTGCCGCCGCAAGACACACGTCCATATCGTTTATGTACTCGGTTATGCGCAGTCTGTCTGATTTCAGAGGTATCCCTGCAGCCTTCATAGCCTGCGGGAATGTATCCTTACCCATGCCGCCGTAGCCGTGTATGTGGTTTATGGGAAGTTTTTTGCCGGTATGCCACTTTATCACCTCAGTCATGGTGTCGTTTATGCACCCTGCACCGAGACTGCCGCCGAATGAAAGTATAGTGAAGCTGTCGTCGAAGCCCAGCTTCTTCCTTGCTTCCTCACGGCTCATGGTATTGATATTGCTCCTTACGGGAAGTCCCGTAACGCTGTACTCGAATCTGCTCTTGTCCATGAACTTCAAGGCTTCCTCAACGGTCAGCATAACGTAGTCTACTTCTTTTGAGAGGAGTCTGTTTGTTACTCCGGGATAGGCGTTCTGCTCATGTATAGCTGTAGGTATGCCCATTCTCGCGGCTTTCCTGATAACAGGACCTGCCGCGTAGCCGCCGGTACCGACAGCAATATCCGGCTTGAAGCCCTCAATTATCTGCTTTGCCCTTCTTCCTGAGGTCACAAGATATACAAGGGCTTTGGCGTTCCTGCCGATGTTTTCAAGTGATATTTTCCTCTGAAATCCAGCTACCTTTATAGTTTCAAGTCTGTATCCAGCCTTGGGGACAAGCTTTGCCTCCATACCCTTTGGAGTTCCCGCAAAGAGGAATTCCGCGTCCAGATACTTTTCCTTTATTATATCAGCAATGGCGATGCCGGGATTGATATGTCCTCCCGTACCGCCGCACGCGATAAGAACCTTCATGCTCATGCTCCCTCCGGCTCATTGATTTCCATGTTTTTGCGCGATCTCCTTGTACTCTGCCGCGGCTTGTCGTCAGGGTAATACCTCTGCTGTGAAATATTCAGCATTATTCCCATTTCCGCCAGCTGCATGATCAGAGCAGTACCTCCGTAGCTGAAAAACGGCAGGCTTATACCGGTATTGGGTATGAGATTGCTTACAACGGCAAGGTTGAGGACCGTCTGTATGCCTATCTGAGTTGTGATGCCAACAGCTATCAGCATACCGAAACGGTCCTTGCAGCGGACCGCGATAGAATAGCCTTCAACTATGAGAAGGAAGAATACGATTATAATGGCAAGGGCACCGGCAAAGCCGAGCTCCTCACATACTATCGGAAAAACGAAGTCGTTCTTTGTTTCCGGAAGATAAAGATATTTCTGACGGGAGTTCCCCAGTCCCAGACCGAAGAGTCCGCCTGAACCTATTGCGATAAGGGAGTTTGCCGTCTGCCATGTATCGCCGAGCTTGTCGGCAAAAGGCGACTGCCATGATTTTATACGGACGCTTACATAGCTTCCGGGGACCTGTGCCTGCCATGAGATATAGGCAACGGCGATACCGAGAGCCGCAGCGCCCAGTCCGATGAAATGCTTCCTGTTCACACCGCCGCAGAGTATCATAGCTACAGCGATAGTACCTATGAGTATACAGCCGGAGATGTGCTTCTCAAGAACTATTAGCAGCAGATACACACCGAGTATAGCGGCATATTTCACTACACCGGTTCTGAAGGTATTCATTTTCTTGCCGTCGCGCTCCATGCTGTAGGCAAAGAAGATTATCAGTGCCAGCTTTGCCACCTCAGAGGGCTGAAGGTTGATGGGACCTATATCTATCCAGCGTCTTGCGCCCATGGTGCCGCCTTCGTCGTTGCCTATCAGGAGTACCGCAACAAGAAGTACCGCTCCGCCGATATACATAATGCTTGCGATATTGAGCTTCTTCAGGAGGGGCAGCTTCAGGTTCTTGAAATTATGATAGTCCATCTTCATGAAAAATATCATGGCTATGAATCCGATTATCGCATTCTTTGCCTGATTCTTGGCATAGTAAAGACCATCGCCGCCGTGCTCGCTGTATGCCCACGCATAGCTTGCAGAGGACATCATTACGATACCGACAACAAGCAGTATCATAACATAAGCAAAGAACGAAAGACTCAGGTCTCCGCGCCTGCCGCCCGAAAACGGGTTCGGAACGGCACTGTTCTTTTTGGTTTTAGTTTTGCTTGCAGCCATTTTTCCTCCTAAGGTACGATGAATTTATGCCGGCTCAGAATACCAGCAGTGTAATTATTCCCAGAACTCCGAAAATAATGCCGCAGAGTGAAAAAGTTATCACTATCCTGTACTCGCTGAAGCCGCTCATTTCAAAGTGGTGATGTATCGGCGTCATCTTGAATATACGTCTGCCCTCTCCGTACTTCTTTTTTGTACGCTTGAAGTAAAGCACCTGTATAACGACCGAGAGAGCTTCGAGGATATAGACCATTGCAACAAGTATAAGGAGCAGATGCTTGTGGAGAATAAGTCCCACGCCTGTTACGGCTGCTCCGAGGAACATCGAACCCGTATCGCCCATGAAGCATTTCGCAGGGTTCAGATTCCAGAGCAGGAAGCCGAGACAGCCGCCGGCAAGCGCCATAGCAAAGCATATCATCTCGTACTGTTTAAGTATTGAGCAGCATACCGTGAATATCAGCATGGCTACAAAGGTGACGGAGCCGCAGAGCCCGTCTATACCGTCTGTGAGATTTACCGCATTTGTAAGGTAAATTATCAAAGCCATCATAAGTATATAATAGAAAATGCCAAGCGAAGGACTGGTCCAGAATCCCAGGTCTATCTTTGTGGATTTATCGCCGAAGCAGCGCAAAGCAAAGAGGAATCCCACGGAAAAGACAAGCTGCATGGCTATTTTCTGCCAGCCGGTAAGACCGTCGTTCTTCTTTCTGACAACCTTCAGGAAATCGTCGATAAATCCGATAAGTCCGAAGGAAGCCGCATATACTATACAGCTGAGCATCATGTAAAAGCCGTTGAAGCTCTCCTTATCGGTGGCATCTATGCCTGTTTTCCATCTGCATATCCAGTAGCCGGCAATGGCGGCGATTATGGTGGATATAATGAACATGAAACCGCCCATTGTGGGAGTTCCCTGCTTTTTCACGTGCCATTTCGGACCGTCCACGGTCTTTATAGGCTGACCGAACTTTATCCTGTGCAGGAAAGGAACGAGGAATATACCAGATACTCCTGCGATAACGAATGACAAAAGCACTATCAGAAGGTTGATTATCCAGAAAGACATTGACATTTTTTTATAACAACTCCAGTTTTCTTATTGATCGAGCAGTTTAAGTCCGTCAGCGACGACCTCACGCTCGTCGAAGTGGATATGCTCCATGCCCGCAAGTATCTGATAATCCTCATGTCCCTTGCCGGCAAGTACTATTATATCACCTTTCTCAGCAATTTTCAAGGCATGATATATAGCTTCCCGTCTGTCGGTCACAACATCGTAGTTCACGGACATTCCTTCAAGTCCTGCAAGTATGTCGTCGATGATAGCCTCCGGCTTCTCGTTTCTCGGATTATCCGAGGTAACAATGAGTTTATCAGCGTATTTTGCCGCAGCCTGTGCCATTTTCGGACGCTTTGCCGCGTCGCGGTTGCCGCCGCAGCCGAAAAGGCATATCAGGTCGTTTTCCGTATATTCCTTTACGCTTCTGAGGATATTCTCAACAGCGTCGGGAGTGTGAGCGTAGTCGCATATCACAGTAAAGTCCCTGCCCGTAGGGATTATCTCGCAGCGACCCTTTACGCCGTTGTACTCCTCTATAGCCGGGATTATGCTGTCTATGCCGAGACCCTCCTCAATGCAGACAGCGATAGCCGCGGTTATGTTCGATACATTGAAAAGCCCCGGCATCCTTGTCTTTATGAGGTGGGACTTTCCGTCCCTGCAGAACCAGAAGCTTGAACCAGTGGACTTTATTTTTATGCCGTCCGCATAGATATCCGCGTTTTCCTTTACACTGAAGCCGTACTTCCTGCAGCTTATCTCACCCATGAGACGTCTGCCGTAATCGTCGTCGATGTTGACTACAGCGCAGCCGCAGATATCGAACAGCATCTTCTTAGCCTGATAATAGTCCTCCATATCCTTGTGATAATCGAGGTGATCCTGCGTAAGATTGGTAAATACAGCGACATCGAAGTATGATGAGCCTATCCTGTACTGGCAGAGACCGAAGGAGGATACCTCCATGACAACGTACTCGCAGCCTGCGTCCGCCATTTTAGCCAGCAGCTCCATGAAATCATATGCCATAGGAGTAGTATTGTCAGTGTGCAGCACCTCGTCGCCTATCTCGTTCTGTATAGTACCCACAAGACCGGTCTTGTGACCGTTCTTCATCAGGATATGCTTTATCACGTTTGTAATAGTGGTCTTGCCGTTCGTACCGGTAACACCTATCATTTTCATCTTACGCTCCGGGTGGCCGAACCACGCAGAGCAGATCTGTCCGTAGAGCTTTCTTGAATTACCGGTGATTATCTGTCTGTCACCAAGTCCGAGATCGCGCTCACAAACTACAGCCGCCGCACCCTTTTCAAGCATTTCCGCAGCCGCGGTATGTCCGTCAAAGCTTCCGCCTTTAACGCAGACAAAGAGGCTGCCCTCAGTCACCTTGCGCGTATCATCAGTCACGGAACTTATCTCGGTATCGCCTATGGCTGTAACAGCATTATCTTCTATAAGGTCGCTCAATTTCATCTTGTCTGCCTCCTGTCTTTCTGCTTCTCTTTCTTTATTATGTTTATGATATCCGCTGAAAATATACCGCGTTCATTTTGTCAGTCGGTAAATGTTTCGGTTTCAAATTCCAGTTCCACGACTGTTCCCTTTGGCACCATCGTCCCTCCGGCGTAGCTCTGTTTCTTTACGTATGCTCCGTCCTGCACGTTCAGGACTCCCTTTGCGATATAATTGAGACCTGCCTGGCTCAGCGACTGATTCGCTACTTCCATAGAGCAGCCCACGATAAACGGTACCTGTACCATCTTCTCGCTTTCAGTATACTTTTCCGTATAAAGGTATATACAGCCGTCCTTGGCCATAGTTCTGCCGGTCAGCGGAGACTGCTCAACGACTTCGATACCGTTTCCGTACTCAACGTGCTTTACGCCCTTTTCGTCCAGTATCCTTACAGCGTCGTCAATGCTCGAACCCGTGAGCTGAGGCACATTTATGTCAAGGTTTTTGAGTTCTTCCTCGTTATACTCCGGACTCATTCCGAGATAAGGCAGGAGCTCGTCGAGCATATCAGCCGCGCACGGCTTTGCAACGCCGCTTCCGTAATAAGCACCCGGTGAGTTGTCCGGCATATCCGCAAGCACAAGAAGTATCAGTTCCGGATCGTCAGCAGGAGTGAAGCATATATATGAAGCTCCGTACTCAAGACCGTTTCCTTCGGTTATGTTATTATCGTTCAGATTGCGCACTACTTCCGGTTCGCTTCGTCTTTCCGATGTACCGGATTTTCCGCCGATAGCATAGCCCTTGATATAAACATTGCCCTTCTGGTTATCGACAACGACCGTTTCAAGAGCCTCACGCATTTTAGCGGAGGTGTCCTCGGATATGACCTGACGTCTTACGGTGCGTTCGTTTTTCAGAACTATATTGCCGTCGCCGTCAACTACTCTGTCAACAACATAGGGCTGGAGGAGATAACCGCCGTTTACAGCGGCACTGCACGCTGTTATGAGTTCTATGGCAGTAACAGTCTCGCACTGTCCGAATGAGGAATATGCAAGGTCGATATGGGTCATTGCCTCTCTGCCTTCAGTTTTTACAAGCGGAGGTATATCGCCGACAGCCTCCGCAGGAAGATCTATGCCTGTTTCCTCCTTGAATCCGAAGGCTTCAAAATAGCTGTGGAATTTCTCTGCGCCGAGCAGCTTTCCGAGCGCCATAAACGCCGGATTGCAGGAATCCGTAAGAGCCTGCTGAAATGTCTCGACTTTATGTCCGCCTGTTTCGTGACAATGTATAGGGAAGTCCTTATCACCGTCCTTGAACCATTCAACGCCGCTGCAGTAATGGGTCCATGTCTCCGTATCTATTGTTTTTTCTTCAAGTGTTGCTGCAGCTGTTATTATCTTGAACACCGAACCGGGTTCGTAGCGCTCGCTGATGCACTTGTTTCTCTTCTGCCTTTCGAGCACCTCTGACTCGTATTTCTCCTCGTCTTCCTTGGTGGGATTATATATCGCCTTTTCTGCGTATACCTTCTGATACAGCATATCGGTGTTTATCTCTTCGGGCTTGTTGAGGTCATAGCTCGGATACTGCGCCATACCCAGTACAGCGCCTGTCTTGGGATTCATGAGTATAGCACAGGCACGGTTCTTTATATAATGCTCATCGCACATTTTCTTGAGATTTTTTTCAAGTATGTACTGTATCTCTCTGTCGATGGTGAGATACACGTCCGAACCGTCCTTGGGATCATATGTCTTTGAATACTTGTACGGAAGAGCGTTTCCGTGGGAGTCCTTGGCAGATATAGTTCTGCCGTCAACGCCGGAAAGATACTTGTTGTAGGAGGCTTCCACGCCGTAGAATATATTTCCGTTCGTATATCCGACAACGCTTGCCGCGAGATCCTCCTGAGGATAGTAGCGCTTTGTATCCTCGACATAGCCTATGGAAACAAATCCCATATTGTCAAAATACTCGTTAATATCATCGACAATGGATTTTTCCACCTTGCTCTTCAGTTCCTTGTACTGTGTATCCGCTTTCAGCGCCGCCGAGAACTTGCTCTGAGCAATTTCAAGCTTTATGGATATGAACTCTGTAGCCTTTGCCACAAACTCATCTGAAGAAGCCGGCAGCACATCGAGCTCGTTTCCTTCCTCGTCAAACTTAGGCACATAATTGCCGTTTGCCTTGTCAAGATTTCTCTTGTCTATGCGATTCTGGAGCCTTTTTACGTCCTCGCTGAACTGCTTGGGATCAACAAAGACTGTATACACTGTAGCGCTCTTTGCGAGAGCCACGCCCTTTGAATCATATATAGAGCCTCTGTGGGCTGATATCGTCATAGAGGCAAAGTGCTGATTATTTGCCATATTCTGATATTTCTTGTTATCGAGGACCGATATCTTGAAAAAATTCGCAGCAACTGCCACGAAGAGTACGCTGAATACAGCCGTCATTACGAATTTCGTCCTGAACTTCATGGCCTTTGACGGATTTGTATTTATCACTGAAAAATCTTCCTTCCGTGATGATCTGTATAAATAAATAAAGGCAGGGTATTTATATGCCCCGCCTCTGAACATCTTATTTTTTTCTGGGATGTCCTTTCTTTTGATACGACGAAGGATTTATCGCTATTCAAGCGTGGAACTGCCGCTCCCGGATCCTTTATTCCGCCCGGATCCGGGAACTGCGATTCCGTTATTACGATCACCCGCTGTATCTCCTTGTTCTACATATAACTTCGGCATTTATATATATTTTGTTTCGCCGATAGTGTTCATTTTATACAGGCAGTCCGTTGTTATATTTATATTGGTACTACCCTCTGAAATATTCCACGCACTTGTCGAAAAAGGACTTTATTTTCGCTATCAGACCTTTTTCCTGCTCAGGAATAGTTACGACGTCGTCCGTCTGTATGGCAATATAATTTATCTGTGAGGAGTTTATCTTCTCCATTCCAAGAGATCTTGCATATTCCTCAATACTCTTGGCAGAAACCTTGCCTTCAAGTTCAGACTGGAGTCTTACATTTTCGGCTGCGGCGCTATCGAGCTTCTCGTTCAGGGCGAATACCTTGTTGTACATTGTATTGCGCTTGTCAAGCGAATAGATGACCGAGCCAAGCAGTGCGGCTGCCAGAAGGGATACAAATATGATCATCATCACGGAGCCGCTGCGGGCTTCATTCTTTCTCATCTGTATCTCGGTCTTACGCTCAGTTCCATCACGCATAACGTCGCCTGTTCCGGTTGTCTCGTCCGAGCCTGCATCGTCATAGCTTTCGTAGTTATAATAGCGTACAGTGTTTTCAGCCATTGCTTTCCGCACTCCTTTCTATTATTCTGAGCTTTGCGCTTCTGCTTCTGTTGTTTCTTTCGAGTTCTTGTTCTTTAGCCTCCAAGGGCTTTCTGTTCACAAGTTTTCCCTGCGGCTTGCGTCCGCATACACACTGGGGAAAATCCGGCGGACAAATACAGCCTCTGCACCATTCCGCAAACTTCTGTTTTACAAGTCTGTCTTCAAGGGAATGGAAGGTTATTACTGCAAGGCGACCGCCTGCCCTCAGACTGAAGAAAGCCTCCTCAAGTCCTTTTTCAAGGTGCTCGAATTCTCCGTTGACAGCTATTCTTATTGCCTGAAAGGTCTTCTTACAAGGGTTCTTTTCACGTCTCGCTTTCTGAGGAACGCTTTCTCTTATGATGTCCGCAAGCTGCAATGTTGTTTCTATCGGTGAATCTTCCCTTGCCTTAATGATATTTGAAGCTATTCTTCTGGAGAATTTTTCTTCTCCGTACTCAAATATAATTTTTGCAAGCTCAGCTTCCGAAAAGTTATTCACAACATCGGCTGCGCTCATTCCCTCCTTGCTCATTCTCATATCGAGCGGAGCGTCAGAGTGGTAAGAAAAGCCTCTGCTTCCCTCGTCAAGCTGAAATGACGAAACGCCAAGATCCATAAGGATACCGTCGGCATAGTCGATATCAAGTTCATCGAGGACCGCTCTTATCTCAGAGTAATTCCTGTGGAACACCCTTGCATTTGGGTATACAGACAGACGCTGTGTCGCTACAGCGACTGCGTCCGGATCTCTGTCAAGAGCGATGAGCCTGCCCTTTTCACCGAGGCGGGCTGCAATTGCAGAGGAATGACCTGCTCCTCCTGCGGTACCGTCAACATAGATACCGTCGGGACGAATGTCAAGTCCTTCGATACATTCCTCAAGCATTACAGGTATATGGCTGAATTCCATTAAACAATTCTCTCCTTACAGCCGACGTTATATCGGCAACGAAGGCAAAAACGTCCGCATCAGATAACAAGATCCTCGAGTGCCTCGTTGATCTCTTCCTGACTGATGCCACTGTTGAATTCTTCCCACTTGGACTTATTCCATATCTCAGCTCTGTTGTTTGAGCCGATAACGACCACCTCATCGGTGATCCCGGCGTGATCCCTGAGCTGCTGTGTGATAAATATACGTCCCTGCTTATCGGGGGTCTGCTTATCCGCACCTGCAAGGAGCTTACGCCTGATGTCGGCGCCCTTCTTGCCTGTTATGGAATAAAGCTTATCACAGTAGTCCTGAAATGCTTCCGGCGAGTAAACGGCGATGTAAGCGTCATCATGTCCCTGACAAAGGAAGAATTCAGCTCCGAGTATCTCTCGCAGCTTTGTGGGGAAGCTCATACGACCCTTCTGATCTATGCTGGGGTAATATGTACCGCATAACAGATCTGTCATAGAACTTCGCCTTCCTTTCTTGTAACCTCAGGAATGATTCACCACTTTTTGGAAAATTTCACATCCAATCACCTTTTTTCACCCTAAACCTATTTTAGCATTAATAGAGCAAAAAAACAATTCGTGTTTTCAATGATTTTTCTCCACAAAATCAAAGATATTTCGTCGATTTTGTTCAATCATTAACTTGCGGTTAGCAAGAAAAGAAACAAACGTTTTCTTTTTCGTTAAATATTTTTCAGTAATTTCACCTTTTTTCACCTTTTCGGATAATTTCAAGGAATTTTTCACCTCTTGGCTTCACCTTTCATCACCCAAAAGGAGAAATAAGTCTCTGAATACGATGAGACACCTGCCCCACTGATACCCAAAGACTTATTTCTTTTGTTCTATGTTCGTATACGGCACTGAGCCGTTTTATCAATCGTATGTATATGTAAGATTGAATTTAGATGATTTCAGTCCCATTCTCTGCGAGAAAGGATATCCCTTGACCGTTGTCTGACCGTCTATGCAGACTTCGGTGACATAGCCTGTTTCTTCAGAGTATACAGGCTGGATCCAGTTGCCGGGATCATCGGAAAGAGTTACGTGATAAAGCGACTCAAGCTTCTTCTTCACGTCCTCCGCGCTCATATATGTAACTGTTCCCCAGTGAGGATCAAAGGCTGCGTCGAAATCGCTGGGCACGCTTCTGAGATACGGGTAGTCAGCGTAGAATACCTCATAGCAGTTTGCGGAGCAGCCGCCGCTCGAAGCGGAGAACACTGTAAGAGCGTAGCTGCCGTCGTAGAAGAGAGCCTCGCCGAGAACGTCGTTGCAGGCGTCTATAACTATCTGCGGAGGATCAGGCTTGCCTCTGAGATCGCTTGAATCATCTCCGTTGTATTTCAAATAAGTATATACAGCGACTGCCTGAGCCTTGATAGCCTCATAGGAGAAGCTACCGCCAACCTCGCGGTTAACGATCTCCGAAACCACCTTCAGGGTATCTCCTGCAGGCTGATGGGCTATAGTGAGTTCTTCCTCTTCAGTCTCCTCTGTATTCATCAGTTCAGTTCCCGGATAGTAATGGTACAGGATATCCTGATAAGTCCATCCGGCATAAGCCGCGTAGAAATTAGCGCCGTTCTGGCTCATTCCGACGCCGTGTCCCCAGCCGTAGGTAACAAAGGCGAATTTGCCGGGCTGCTCCTCAACGTCCGGAGCTGTTCTTTCAGCCGGTATATCACCGACAGCAGCACCGGAGGTAACTCTCTCCACGACTGTAGGCTCCTTTGTATGGCTTGTTGCCGCGTGTTTTGACAGAGTAGGCGTAGCCTTTCTGAGAGCGTTTTTCTTTTTAGCAATGCTTTCCTCAAGCGCCTTGCGCTCTTCCTCGGAAAGACCGGCGTAAGGATCAACAGGTTCGCCGACTTTTGCCATTTCCGGAGTAGCAAGCTCATAGCTTACAAGCGAAAGACTGGAACCGTAATCGCTGACATCAGCTTTTTCCCAGTCCTCAGGCATTGTGATATCCCTGTCCTCTTTTTCGTCAGAGACTTCAGAAACTGCTTCCGTTCCCGCAGCTGTTGTTACATCAGCAGTCGCCGTCTCAGTGACTGACGACGTAGTGGTCAACGTGGTATCTTCCTCCGCAATGGTCACGCTTGAAGAAGCTGATATGACCAGGGCGCCGGAAGTCAGAGCTGCCGCACGTTTAAGCATTGTCTGTACCTTCATAACGATCTCCTTTTATTATAATAGTATAGCCGCTTACTGCTGAGGCTGCTCCTCAGCCTGCTTTGCAGCGTTTTCAGCAGCTTCCTTCTGTGCCTTCAGGAATTCCTCAGTATGCTGCACTGAATTAAGGTCTCCTGCTACCTCGCCGTCCCTGAGCTTTCTTGCCACGACTATGAAACGAGAGTTGTCCCAGTCCGCATAGCAGGTAGAGAGGGTCAGGAGCTGATCGCCGTACTTCACATCTATGCCTGTATCTATACACCATGAGCGTTTACAGCAGTCGATGTAGAAGTTGAATTCCTCTTCAGTGTCTATCTCTTCCATATTCCAGTAATGGAAGTCTGTAGCGTCATAGGTTCCGCTTGTAACAAGGAAAGCAAAAATAACGTAATCGTAATCCCTGTAATTGGAGCTAACCTTTATAAAGGGGTACTGATTGTAAAAATCAGCTCCGGAGCGGTATTTTCTGAGGGAGCCCATCATAGTGCCGTCGTACCAGTTATGACCGTAGATAACAAGGTTTTCCGAATGCTCGGCTTCATTGCTGCCGAATATATTGCGGTAATCCGCAAACAGGCTTCCCCTGTCGTAATACTGTCTGAAAATATCCTTTTCAAGATAGTAGGAATCGGGTATATAACTACCCTCTCCGTAATACGGGTCACTTCCGTTGAGCTCTCCCGGATCCAGCAGGAACGGGTAATCCACCTGTGTACCGTCTATCTTGATATAACCCATTATATCCTTGTTGAGCCGTTTAAGTGACTTTGTCCTCTCGCACTCACCTGTTCTTGAAGGAACGTAAGAGTACCTGTCCGAGAGATTTTCCGGTATCAGCGGCTCAGTGGTCGTTTCCACAGGGACTGTCGTTTCCTCGCTTTTGCTGATTGTCGGTACCTGTTTCTTGTCGTTATTGAGAAAAACAGCCACAGCGCCGAGTCCCAGCGCAGCCGCACAGGCGGCACAGGCTGAAATTATCTTGATAGATCTGCTCATACTTGTCACTTTCCTCCCTTTGGACCGTAGGGAATGAATTCTGCGTCGGGATCATAGTGCTCATTCGGATAATCCGCATAGTAGATAGTAGGCCACTTAGGATTCGGATTGAGCCAGCTGTGCTGAGTGCCCTTCAACGGATCCTCACCTTCTCTGACCTGTCTTGCAAGAACGATAAGTCTTCCCCTTTCATCAGGGAAATAGGTACTGCAAGTAAACAGCGTGAGCAGAGGATCTCCGTATTCAACATCAACATCGTTGAGGAATACAGATCTTCTCTTTGCCTCATTGACAAAGTCATAGAAAGCTGTCTCATCGGCAAAGTCCAGCATATCCCAGCATCTGAACTTTGTATCCGTTTCATCTGCAGCGTCAAGTACGAAAAATGCAAATATCTTGTACTGGTACTTTTCATAGTTGGAGCTGAGGTTTATAATGGGGTGAAGCCCGTAATACGCCTCGTTCCTGATGTAATATTTAAGTGATCCGAACATCTGATCGTCGTACATATTATGTCCGTAGATTATAAGGTTGTCGGAATTGGGGTATTTAAGGTATCCGTCCTCTCCCACGTCGTCGAAATGGTTCCTGTAGTCGAGGAATATCTCACCTGCGTCATTTTCCGTGAGATCGTACTTCATTCTGAGGTACTTGTCGTTGTCCTCAGCCTGGAGCACAGGGTTATTGACAGGAGTATCAGGGATATTTATAACTCCCACGATCTCATTGTTTATATCATAGAGCTTTCTTGCTCCGTCAAGCATACCGTTATAGTGCTTGCGCGGGTCTCCCTCGGAGGTATCCTCGATCACTACCTGGGGTTCGCGTTCCGCATAGAGATCATATATCTCCATGATCTCGTTGTTTTTCTTTTTGCTTGTCCAGCGGTCGTAGTAATAATCAGCTATGCGGCAGCCGCAGATGATTATCGCGATCATGCTGCAAAGGAACACAGCTTTTCTTATGCACTCCCCGACGCTGTCTCCCTTATGAGGGAAAAGCCCGATAAAGCGCTGTTTAAGACTTTTCTTCCTTTTCTTCTTATGTTTTTTCTTTTCCGCAGGAGCTTCGACCGCAGCAGCAGCCTGTTCTGCAGGCGCCGGGCTTATCTCCGCTTTATTATCAATAGTTTCCGCAGTATCCGTGCGCAGCTTTTCATCAGGCACACTGAATCCCCCGGTAACAGCTTCTTTCTTTTCGGGTATAATTTCTTCAGCCGCCGGCTCTGTCACCTCTGCAGCCTGCTCTGTTTCATCTTCCGGCAGCACACCGGCAGCTTCATCTTCGTAAACAACGTCCGGAGCCTGTCCCTCGTCAATGACGTCTGAAGCTTCGTCTCCGTAAACAACACCGGGAGCTGTTTCCTCATAAACAGTATCAGAGACCTGATCCTCATAAATGAGATCATCAGCTTCCTCAGTGTCAGTATTTAATGAAATAGCCTCTTCCGGAACATATTCACCGTATTCAGCTATCTCATTTCCGGTAAGATCGCCTGTCTCAGCGGCCGTACCGGCAGTATCTGTAAAGTCGCCTGCTATCTCCTCTGCTATCTCCTTCAGCTCTGCCTGAACAGGAGTTCCCAGTTCAGGGATAAGATCCGATATATCGGGAGCAGCATTAGCTGCTGATAATTCAGCGGCTTTTGCAGCCTCTTCAGCTCTCTTTGCAGCCAGAGCCTTTTCATATGCGATAGCAGCGTCAAGCTCGTCGAGTATATCAGCCGCAGTGGACTGCTTTTTTTCTTTAGCCCTCAATATGCGTTCGGATATACTTTCCGTGCGTTCGATTTCCGTTTTATTCTCATAGGTCGTGGGAGCGACCTCAGCCTCTCCGTGTATAGACCTTCTTATAGCCTTTATTTTCTCAGCTCTGCGCTGAGCCTCTGAGCTAACTTCATTGAATTTGTCGCTCATCAGTTTGTGATCGCCTCCATCAGCATTTTTTCTACAGTTTCAAAAGCATAAACAGCCGCGCATTTTCTGATATTGCTCCTGCTCATATCGCTGAGCTTCCAAAGCTCCGGCAGTCTGACAAACTCTCTGCCGCAGATATCGAAACCGATATACACCGTTCCGACGGGCGTTTCCGCAGTTCCGCCCGAAGGACCTGCTATACCCGTAACGGAAACACACACATCTGCACCCGAACACTTTTTAAGTCCCCTGACCATACTAAGTGCCGTCTGTTCGCTTACCACGCCGAAATCACGTATAGTTCCGGCAGGTACCCCCAGAAATTCAGTCTTTATGCGCTCGGAATAAGTACATAATCCCAGTTCAAAGACCGCAGACGCGCCCGATACTGATGTTATAAGTTCAGAAAGAAGTCCGCCGGTACAGCTTTCAGCCGTAGCGATAGTCAGACCTTTCCGTTCTAATAATTTTACAACATTTGTGACTGTTTTGTCAAGTTTATCGGTGTCACATTCAGAAAAATTAACGCTAACCACTAAATCGCCGTCCTTGCTTTAGTTTACATTATACAAAAAAGATGTGATTATTTTGTGAAAAACTTAAAAAGAATCCTCGAAATTAAACGTCTTCATTTCAGTATTTTCCACAGCTTTCTGTATAAGCGGCTCGAAATCGAAGCTATTCTGCGCTTTTTCGATATCCGCAAGCTGAGGTCTCACCTTAGGGTGACGGGGAGTGAATACTGTACAGCAGTCCTCATAAGGGAGCACTGATGTATCAAAGGTATCTATTTTTCGTGCGATCTCGATTATCTCGGTCTTGTCCATGCCGACGCAGGGACGGAATACAGGTATGCGGCACACCGCGTCCGTACACACCATAGCAGCCATAGTCTGACTTGCCACCTGTCCCACGCTCTCACCTGTTATGAGAGCAAGACAGTTGTCCTTCGCTGCAATGCGCTGAGCTATCTCCATCATGAGCCTTCTCATTATAATAGTAAAGAACTCCTCCGGACAGTGATCCTTTATAGCTTCCTGCAATTCCGTGAAGGGCACGCAGTAGAAGGCTATGCCGCCGCAGTAGTCCGTCAGCTTCTGACAGAGCTGCTCCACCTTGAGCTGTGCGCGGTCCGAGGTATATGGAGGGCTGACATAGTGTATTGCAGCTATGTGAACTCCGCGCTTTGCCATCATATAGCCTGCTACGGGACTGTCTATACCGCCGGAGAGAAGAAGCAGAGCCTTTCCGCTGCTTCCCACGGGAAGTCCCCCTGCTCCCTTGATATTCTCAGCGTGAACAAAGGCATTCTCGTCACGTATCTCCACAGTTACCGTAACCTCAGGATTTTTTACATCAACAGTGAGATTAGGGAACCTTTCAAGGAGCTTTCCGCCCAGCTCCATGCATATCTCAGGGGATTTCATGGGGAAAGCCTTGTCCGAGCGCTTTGCGTTGACCTTGAAGGTCCTTGCGCTGCTCAGCACCTCGTCAAGATACTCATAGCTCTTATTGCATATATCCTCAAAGTCCTTCTCGCATACGCAGGCGCGGCAGTATGCGGCGATACCGAATATCTTGCCAACTCTGTCCGCTGCCTCATTGAGGTCGATGTCCTCGTCAAGAGGGGTTATATATGTGGTGGACTGAGCACTGGTCAGCTGAAAGTGACCGAGTGGCTTCAGTCTGCGCTTTATGTTCTTTATGAGCATATCCTCAAAGGTCTTTTTGTTGAGACCCTTCAGTGCCATTTCACCGTATTTTACAAGTATTAACTCTTTCATTCCGTTTCTCCTATACTATATTAATATGTCTTAACCTCTTACCTTTTCCATACCCTCTTTGAGTGCCTCGCAAAACATATCAAGCTCCGCTTCCGTGGTCTCCGCAGTCATGCTGATTCGCAGAGCGCTGTCCGCACGCTTGTCCCTAATGCCGAACTGCCCCAGAACTCCGCTCTGCTGTCCCTTTGAACAGGCAGAGCCGCTGGAAACATATATCTCCCTGCTTTCGAGGAAATGGAGCATTATCTCAGACCGCTTTCCCACTGCGGAGATATTCACCACATAAGGCGAGCCGTCCTCCGGAGAGTTCACAGTTACTCCCTCTATTCCGCTGAGCTTATCCAGCAGATAAGCTTTAAGTCCGCTCACCTTTTCATAGCGTTCCGTTACAGTCGGAGAAAGCTTCTTCACAGCCGCTCCGAAAGCCGCTATCATGGGAACGCTCTCGGTACCGGAACGTATGCCCTTTTCCTGCTTGCCGCCGGTAACTACCGGAAGCACACGCACTCCCTTTTTTATATAAAGAGCTCCCACGCCCTTGCCGCCGTGTATCTTATGTCCGCTGAGGGAGATAAGGTCGGCACACATGGTATTAGCCTTGACAGGCAGCTTCATGAAAGCCTGTACGCAGTCGGTATGGGTGATTATATCGGGATATTTCCGCTTTACCGCCGAAAAGGTCTCCTTTACGGGGAGGATATATCCTGTTTCATTATTGACGTACATCATGCTGACAAGGCAGGTATCATCATCGCAGGCATTCACAAAATCCGCGGCGTAGTACCGCCCGTCCTCACGGGGAGAAACTCTCACGACCTCAAAGCCCTTTGCTTCGAGGTCTGCGGCGGTCTCCTCAACGGAAGCGTGTTCAACTGCCGATATAACTATCTTTTTTCTCTTTCTGCCGTAAGCCGCAGAAGCGCCGCGAAGCGCAAGGTTATTGCTCTCGGTAGCTCCGGAGGTAAAGTATATATTCCCGCTGTCCGCACCTATTGCCGAAGCTATGGCTTTTCTCGCGTCATCAACGAGGAGCTGCGCATCAAGTCCGGCACGGTGAAGAGAGGAAGGATTGCCGTATTTTTCGGTCATGGCTTCCACAGCCGCCGCAACAGCTTCAGCGCAGGGCTTTGTAGTAGCCGCATTATCAAGGTAAACTTCCATTTACGTTTTCATTCCTTTGTCATAAGCATTCTTTTAATTATACCACACTATTAAAAAAAAAGCAACCGCCGCCGCATTATCAGCCCTCAGCCGTCAGACTTTAGCTGACCAAAGACCGCTTGTCGAAAATATATTCGATTTTTGTTGCATTTTCGAGCGGTTTGTGATATAATTCATATGTATATCTTTTTTTACGGAGGACATTATTGTGAAAAGGAGCTTCGGTGGCTCAGGCTGCACCAAAGAAAAATATCTGGCAGCATTCCTTGCGGGCTTCTGCACCATGCTGCTTTCAATGCTCCCCATGCTGCTGACAGAGCGCGGCTATTTCATATACTACGGCGACTTCAACGCCCAGCAGATACCATTCAACTGTCTTGCGAGCACAGCAGTACAAAGCGGACAGTTCGGCTGGAACTGGCTGACGGATCTTGGCTCCGACCTTATGACTTCTTACTCATTCTACCTTTTCGGAAGTCCGTTTTTCTGGCTTATGGCATTTCTGCCGAGAAGCATACTGCTCCACGCCATACCCTTCGTGCTTGCGCTGAAGCACGGAATTGCGGCACTCACCGCCTACGCTTATATCAGGCGTTTTGTCCGCGGCAAGTATGCCGCTCTTACCGGAGCGCTGCTCTATTCGTTCTCCGGATTTCAGATATTCAATATATTCTTCAATCACTTTCAGGATGTCACCGCTCTCTTTCCGCTGATGCTCATAGCGGTGGAGGAATGTGTCAACTGCCGCAGAAAAGGCGTCTTTGCGCTGTCTGTCGCGCTTATGGCTTGCGTGAACTATTACTTCTTCGCAGGTCAGGCAGTATTCATTGTGATATACTACCTCTGCCGCAGGAAAAGTCCTGATTTTCATACCTCATGGCGCAGATTCCTCGGACTCTGTCTTGAAGCCGTTCTCGGCACTCTTCTTGCAGCATTCATACTTCTGCCCTCGGCAATGGCACTGATGGGAAATTTCCGTCTGAGCGAAAGGCTCTACGGCACTGATATGGTAGTATATGCGGACAAAACGCTGATACCAAAGATAATACAGAGCTTCTTCATGCCCTGCGACCCGCCGGGCTACCCTGTGCTTTTCGGTACGAACTATGAAATGTGGGCGTCAATAGGCGGCTATCTGCCGTTATTCTCAATGGCAGGCGTCATATCCTTCATGCATCTGAGGAAGAAGCACTGGGCTTCAAAGCTTACGGTGATATGCATAATATTCGCATTCATACCGATACTGAACAGTCTTTTTCAGGCAATGAACTCCTACTATTACGCGCGGTGGTTCTATATGCCGATACTGATAATGGCAATGATGACCGCACATACTATTGACGACGAAAAGTCCGACGGCTCCCGCGGTCTGAAGATCAGCGCACTGTTTCTCGCAGCCTTTGCGGTAACAGGAGCATTGCCGGCAAAGCCCGACAAGGGCAAAAAGCCCCGTCTGTTCTCAATGCCTGAGGATATCCCCTATTTCTGGCTGATTATAGGCGTTGCAGCCGCAATGCTGTTCTGCGCGTTCCTTATATTCCGCAGGAAGAAAAAGGGCACTCTCCGCATGGATTTCGTTGTTTTTCTGACCTGTGCCTCTTCTCTGATATGCATATTTACCACCACACTGTATGCCGCTGACAATGTCAGCTCGGCAAGGGAATACATCAGCGAGTTCATAGACTATGAGGACGATGTGTACGAAATGCCGGACAGCAACAGTTTTTTCCGCATCGACACCGGCTTCAACACCGAAAACGCCTCTATGATATGGGGTATCCCCTCGATAAGAGCATTTCACAGCGTCGTAGATCCGTCCATAATGGAATTCTACAGATTTGTCGGCATAAACCGCGACGTGGCATCACGTCCTACACTCCACCACTATCCTCTGCGCAGTCTGCTCTCGGTAAAGTATTTCTACAAGGAGAAGAAAAAGGGCTGCAGCTATGACGAGCTGGTTTCAGGCGCTTCCGCGCCAAAGGTAAGAAAAATAACTTCTTCCTCCGACGCAGAAGACATAAGCGGAGTTATAATCCCCGACGAGCTTACCGGCTTTGAATACGCCGGTGAGACCGACAACTTCGAGATCTACGAAAACAAGCTGTTCATACCTATGGGCTGGGCTTACGACACATACATCACAAAGTCCGCGGCAGAAAAAAAGAACGAGCTCAACCGCGAGATAATAATGCTCCGCTCCATTGTACTTTCCGACAAGCAGGCTGAAAAGTACAGTGATATACTCATTGAGCTTGATCCGTCCATGTCCGCGGCAATGAACCGCCGGACATACGAGTTCTTCTGCCGTCAGAAGCAGCAGTGCTGCGCCGACAGCTTCACATATGACTCTCACGGTTTCGTTTCGGAAATAGAGCTCCCGAAACCGCAGCTTATATTTTTCAGCGTACCCTACAGCAAGGGCTGGACAGCTGAGGTAAACGGCAAAAAGGCTGATGTGGAGCGTGTAAACGAGGGCTTCATGGCAATAAGGGCTGAAACAGGCAAAAACACCATAGTATTCTGGTACAGGACGCCTTACCTTACAGCAGGCATTATAATAAGCATATGCGCAGCCGCAGCACTTGCAGTATATGTGCTCCTCTTCCGCCGCAAAGACGGAAAGGATAACGACTATGCCTTCAGGCACTGGTACGGCTACGACTCATGCAGTAAAATAAAGACCGCAGTCAGCCACTGCGACAGTCTTTTCGATAAAAAGGAGAATCAGTAATGCATTTACAGGAAAAAACAGTATCCAGCGACCTTATATACAAAGGTCCCATATTCACCATAACCCATGACAGCGCCGAGCTTGAAAACGGCAAGACCGCAGTCCGCGATGTCCTCCACCACCACGGCGGAGTATGTGTTATACCGATAACCGAGAACAATGAGATATTTCTCGTGAAGCAGTTCCGCTATCCGTTCCAGACGGTCACACGGGAGGTCCCCGCAGGAAAGCTTGAAAAAGGCGAGGATCACAGCGAATGCGGCAGGCGCGAGCTTCTTGAGGAAACAGGCTATTACTGCTCGGAGTATGTCTATCTCGGCGAAATGCTTCCCACTCCCGCATACAACAGCGAGATAACCTATATGTATCTTGCAAGAGGACTGAAATTCAACAGACAGGATCTTGACCCCGACGAATTCCTCGACGTTGAGCGCATACCGCTCTCAGAGGCTGTAAAGCAGGTAATGGACGGAACTATCCGCGACGGAAAAACTCAGATAGCGGTACTCAAGGCAGCGCGTATCCTCGGAATATAAAAAAGACCTGCAAAATGCAGGTCCTTATACAGTAATTTTAAACTGCTTCTTCTGAAGGAGACGTTTCCTCAGTTTCGAGAACGGCAAGCTGTCTTTCATAGGCTTCGAGTATGGTTTCCTCAAACATCTTTCTTGCCGCAGCCGATATGGGATGAACGATATCGCGGAACACTCCGTTTTCGTCCTTTCTGCTTGGCATTGCAACGAAAAGTCTCTCGTCGCCCTGTACGACCTTAATGTCATGTACAGCGAACATATCGTCGATAGTCAGCGAAACTACCGCTCTCAGCCTGCCTTCAGAGATGATCTTTCTGATCTTTACATCTGTAATTTCCATAGTTTTCCTCCTTAATACACTCTATGTGATCAACGGTACGAGCACCGAAATATTTCATTTTTATAACTATTAATTTCGGTTGAAAGTAAACCTGTAAACTATTATAACTCATATTTTGTAAAAATGCAAGCTTTTTATGCGAAACCAAGTCAAAAATATTATAACAACTCTGTGGAGATACAGCTGAAACTTCTTACGCAGACTGTTTCTCAGGGCTTATGCCCCTGTGTTATATAAATTCATTCAGGAAAGGTGATCATTTTGGATATCAACATTTTAAAGGGAAAAAAGCACATACACTTCATCGGTATAGGCGGTTCGGGAATGTATCCCCTGGCGCAGATACTCCACTCTCAGGGCTATTACCTCACAGGCTCTGACAACAACGAGACCGAGACTCTCGACGCTGTGAGGAAAATGGGCATACCCGTATTTATCGGTCAGAGAGCCGAAAATATCGAGGGCGCGGATCTTATCGTACACACAGCCGCTATCATGGCTGACAATCCGGAGCTCATGGCAGCAAGGGCAAGCGGAGTCCCCGTACTCGAAAGAGCTGATCTTCTCGGCATAGTCACGAGCTGGTACAGCAATGCTATATGTGTTTCGGGAACTCACGGCAAGACCTCCACTACCTCAATGATAACGCAGATACTTTTCACCGCAGGAATTGACCTCTCCGCGTATATCGGCGGAAAGCTCCCCTGTATAGGCGGAAGCGGAGTTGCCGGCAAGAGCGATATAATGGTGTGCGAGTCCTGTGAATTCGAGGATCACTTCCTCAAATTCTTCCCTGATATAGCCGTTATCCTGAATATCGATGCCGACCACCTCGACTACTTCGGCACACTTGAAAATATAATAAAGTCCTTCCGTAAATTCAACGAAAACGCCTCGAAGTGCATTATCGTAAACGGCTCCGACGAAAATTCCATGAAATCGCTTGAGGGTATCACAGGCAAGGAGATAATCACATTCGGCAAGGACAGCTCCTGCGACTACTACCCCGAAAACGTGAAGCACGAGAACGGACTTCTCACCACCTATGACGCGATGTATAAGGGCGAAAAGCTGGGAACCGTGACGCTTCATGTAGCAGGCATACACAATGTGCTCAATTCCCTTGCAGCTGTTGCGGCTGCACGTTATGTGGGAGTTGACTTCAAATTCATACAGCAGGGTTTTGAGGACTTCCGCGGAGCCAAGCGCCGTTTTGAAAAGCTGGGCTTTGAAAAGGGCATAACCGTAGTCGATGACTACGCTCACCACCCCACAGAGCTCGAAGCTACCCTCAACGCCGCAATGGAGATGAACTTCAGGCAGGTTTGGGCTGTGTTCCAGCCATTCACCTTCTCACGCACAAAGCTGCTCCTTGACGATTTCGCGAGAGTGCTGCAGATACCCGATCATGCCGTGCTCACCGATATCATGGGAAGCCGCGAGAAGAACACTTACGGTATTTTCACCCGTCATCTTGCAGAAAAGATACCCGGCTGTATCTGGTTCCCGCAGGACGAGTCCGCAGAGTGGACAGACGAGCGCAAGTACGCCAACTTTGAGCAGATATGCGACTATGTCTGCGACCACGCACAGGAGGGCGACCTCGTTATAACACTTGGCTGCGGAGACGCATACAAGATAGCCAAAATGGTACTGAAAAAGCTTTCGGAGGAGAAATAATATGCTGAAGGATAAAGAAATAGCGGTATTCAACTATATAAAATCCCGTCTCAGCGACGGTATGTCACCGTCTGTAAGGGAGATAATGGACGCTATGGGCTTCAGGTCCACGTCCACCGCTCACCGCTACATAGAAACTCTTGTCCGCGAGGGACTTATCGAGAAAACAGGCAATCTCAACCGCACCCTGCGCCTGCCCAACAGCGGCACCACATCTGTTCCCGTAATGGGTACAGTTACCGCAGGACAGCCTATCACAGCCGTTGAGGACATCACGGGATATATAGGCTTTGAAGCTCCCGGCGTCGATCCTCAGGAGCTCTTTGCGCTGAAAATCCGCGGAGAGAGCATGATAGACGCAGGCATACTTGACGGAGATATAGTAATAGTAAAGCGTGTAAACTACGCAGATAACGGAGATATAGTCGTAGCCTTCATAGACCGCGAGGAGGCTACTGTAAAGCGTTTCTTCAAGGAAAAGGGACACTACCGCCTTCAGCCGGAAAATACCACTATGGAGCCTATCATCGTGGACGAGGTGGAGGTCCTCGGCAAGGTAATAGGCTTGAAGCGGTACTACTGATAAAGGCTATGAACTCTGTTTCTTATGAAAATATATGCTCTGATAATAATTTTCTTAGCCATTTCAGGATTGCTTTACCATGTCTCCCATGAGCTTTTCCACATCATAGCCGGTCAGAAGGCAGGTCTTAAACTTGTAAGCGTACAATGGTTCAGCTATCACGGCGGAACCAAAGTCACCTTTGAAAACGAGGAAAAGATATGCGACGAGAATAACAGGGATATTCCGAAAGCATGGATATATATGTCTCTTGCGGGTATAATCGGAACAACGCTGACAGCGTATATCCTTGTTCTCGTTTATCTGCTGCTTCCAAGCGGATATATCAGACTATTCTTATGGATAATGTCCGCCATGTTCCTTGTCAGCGACCCGGGGTACTCGGTACTGTGCTCTTTCTTCGGAAACGGAGATCTGTACCTTGTAAAAAGAGCAATGGGCAGGAAAAAATACATATTAAATATCGCATCAGTTCTGCTCTTTATTGTCAATATATGTATTTTTATTATTATATCCCGTAAATAAAATTTTTTTCAAAAAACACTTCCCTTTTTGCGAGAAATAGTGTATAATGTAGAGTGGTTAATAATACGCCACGGAAAGGACGATACTATGCTTAATGAAGTAAAGGTCATAATATGCGGCAAGGAGTACAAGATAAAGACTGCCGAAGCTCCGAACTACGTTTATGCTCTTGCAAGAGCTCTCGAAACAAAGATCACCGAGATCACCGCAGCAAGCGGTTCTTCGCCTTATGCAGCTTCCATAATGGTGGCAATGGCTCTTCTCGACGATCTCAACAAGTCAAACCAGAGACTTGACAATATCCGCGACCAGACAAAGGAATATGTTGACGAGGCAGGCAGGACACGTATAGAGCGCGACGCTGCTCAGAAGGAGATAGAGGTCCTCAAATCCAAGATAACTCAGCTTGAAAATATGGTCAAGCTCAAGCAGCTCAGCGACAGCATTTAATGAAACAAACAGAGATACTTGCTCCCGCAGGCAGCATGGAAACTCTCCGTGCGGCTCTCAGAGCAGGCGCACAGGCTGTATACATAGGCGGAAAGCGTTTTTCCGCGCGAAACAGTGCCAATAACTTTTCGGAAGATGAAATAGCGGAAGCCGCAGCGCTCTGCCATAAGTACGGCGCAAAGCTCGATCTTGCGGTGAATACTGTCATTTCCGACGATGAGACCGCTGATTTCTGCGAGTATATAAAAACCGCCGCCAAAAGCGGTGTTGACGCCTTTATCGTACAGGACTGGGGCTGTGCGGAACTGATACGCCGCTGCGTTCCGGATGCCGTGCTCCACGGCTCCACGCAGATGTCGGTGCATACCGCCGCAGGCGCTTCAATGCTCCGCGGGCTCGGCTACGCAAGAGTAGTTCCCGCAAGGGAACTTGACAGGGATACTATTTCCCGTATCTGCGGTACAGGTATTGAGACCGAGATATTCGTACACGGTGCGCTGTGTATGTCAGTCTCTGGACAGTGCTATATGTCGGCAATGATAGGCTCGCGGTCCGCAAACCGCGGCTGCTGCGGACAAGCCTGCAGACTTCCCTTTTCTGCTGTCGGCAATAAGGATAAGGCTGCTCTTTCGCTGAAAGACCTTTCCCTGCTTCCGAATGCCCGTGAGCTTGCGGCTATGGGAGTTGATTCCTTCAAGATAGAGGGACGCATGAAGCGCCCCGAATACGTGGCTTCCGCTGTACATGAGCTGAAAGCTTCGCTTGAAGGCAATGCCCCCGATATGAAGCTCCTCCGCGGAGTATTCTCCCGAAGCGGCTTTACTGACGGCTATTTCACAGGCAAAAGGCAGGATATGTTCGGAGTCCGTGAAAAGGATGATGTTATCTCAGCACATGAGCTGATACCAAAGATACACGAGCTTTACCGCTTCGAGCGCAAGGCTTACACAGTTGATTTTCACGCAGTGATAAAAGAGGGACAGCCGGTGGAGCTGACCGGAAAATGCAACGGCATTACGGTCTCTTCCGTGGGCGAAGCTCCCGAAAAGGCGCTCAGCCGCCCCACTGACATAGACGCTCTTGAAAAACAGCTCTCAAAGCTTGGAGATACGGTTTTCAGCATGGGTGAACTTACCGCCGACATAGATGAGGGACTTATGGTCCCTGCCGGAAAGCTCAACGAGCTTCGCCGGGACGTCGCCGAAAAGCTTACTGCCGCCATAACTGCGAAAAATACACCTGTATATACAGTTTCCGACTATGCTCCGGATATCCCGCAGCAAAGCCGGGAAGAGACTGCCGGAAAGCTTCCTCTCCGCACCTTCTGTCGCACAGCTGAACAGATAAAGACTGCCGCAGAGCTTTCGGAGTATCTCATAGTACCCGAAGAGCTGCTGAACGAGAAAATACTCGGCAGCGTGGACGTGAAAAAGCTCATTGTCTCGCCTCCCCGTTTCATTGCAAACGAGGACAGCCTTGCGGAAAGGCTCAAAAAGCTGAAGACTATGGGACTTGACAGGCTTTACTGCCACACTCCTGACTGTATCGCAATAGGCAGAGAGCTCGGATTCAGGCTTCACGGCAGCTTTACGCTGAATGTTTTCAATTCCTTCTCTGCGGAATATCTCCGTGGGCTCGGTCTTGAGGACTGCGTTTTCTCTGTTGAGGCAACTCTTGCGCAGACTGCCGCCGTACATACCGCTCTCCCTTTGGGAGCCGTGGTATACGGTAGACTGCCGCTTATGCTCACAAGGAACTGCCCGATACGAAACGAGGTGGGCTGCGGAAAATGCACAAAGAAGCTCACCGACCGCACAGGCAGGGAGCTCCCTGTGGTATGCTCAAAGGATTATACCGAGATACTCAATCCGGACAGGCTTTATATGCTTGACAGGACAGAAGAGCTCCGCGGAATAAGCTACGGCGTCATTTACCTTTCCGACGAGGACGCTGAAGGCACACTTGCCGCTCTCAGCGGCTTCAAGCCGCAGGGAAATATCACAAGAGGACTTTATTACAGAGGTATCGCAACATGAAACTTACCTTCAAAAAGCTCGATCCGAGAGCTGTTATCCCCTCCCGTGCAACTCCGGGAAGCGCAGGTCTTGACCTTTGCGCCTGCCTTGATTCTCCCGTGACTCTTGCACCGGGCGAGATAAAGATGATACCCATCGGTATCACGGCAGAGCCTGATTCAGAAGATATCGCCCTGCTGATATACCCGCGTTCGGGGCTCTCCTCAAAGTACGGAGTATCCCTTGCCAACTGCGTGGGAGTAGTTGACAGCGATTACCGCGGCGCATGGTTCGTCCCCCTTATAAATCACGGAAAAGCCACATTTACCGTGGAACACGGTATGCGTGTGGCTCAGGTGATCCCAACACGTATATTAATGCCTGATATCGAAGTCAGCGAGGAGCTCTCCGAAACAGAGCGCGGAAACGGCGGCTTCGGTTCATCGGGAATTAAATAAACAGGGAATATAACTTTTTTTGTGGTCGAAGGCAGGCAGACGTTTGCGTAATTGCTCCGGACCACACACTCACAGACTGTCAGGACCGCCGTTTACGGCGCTTGCACTGGTCTTGACCGGCTGTGAGTGTGTGGCATAATATGCAATTGCGAACGTCCGTTGCTCAAAAAGCCAGGTAAAATGTTATTTACCCGATAAATACACTAAAACAAAAGATTGGAGATTTCATTATGAAAAAGACACTCTATTTTCTGCTTCTTTTCATCTGCGCCTGCATTTTCGGCGGAGTTATCGGTACTATCGCTTCAGGCTCATTTGCATGGCTCGGCTATTCAAGAGGTATAAGCCTTGATAACAGCACATTCTCAATGGAGCTTTTCAGCGTTACATTCGGTTTCACATTCAATATAAACATCGCGCAGATAATATGCATAATCATAGCTATATACGCATACATAAAAACTGCTCCCAAGCTCATCACCTCCAAGTGATATGGCGCTGTCGTCCATTTTGACAGTTTTTTCCCGTGTTTATGCGGAGCAGTTACCGTATTATACCAAAATTTGCAGCCATGGGATTTTCCCGGAAAAAAATCTTGTACATATTTCCCGTTGGTGATATAA
This sequence comes from Ruminococcus sp., assembly GCF_016287535.1. GTDB lineage: Bacteria > Bacillota > Clostridia > Oscillospirales > Ruminococcaceae > Ruminococcus. The sequence continues at coordinate 21,722 of NZ_JAEFAJ010000008.1, read as the reverse complement.
TATAAATATGTGTATATCAGAATCAAAGCAGTTTAAGGAGCTACAGAATGTTTACAAAAGATATTGGCATTGACCTCGGCACTGCTAATACCCTCGTATATATGAGAGGAAAGGGTATAATAATAAGAGAGCCGTCAGTCGTTGCCGTAAATACAAGAACGGACAAATGCCGCTATGTCGGCAAGGAAGCCAAGGACGTCATCGGCCGTACTCCCGGCTCGATAGTTGCCGTAAGACCTCTGAAGGACGGCGTTATCGCCGATTTCGACATAGCAACGACAATGCTTCAGGAGTTCATAAGAAAAGCCCTGAAGGGTACCTTCTTCACAAAGGCAAACGTAATTATATGCATCCCCTCCGGCGTTACAGCCGTCGAGAGGCGTGCGGTCCGCGAATCCTGCAAAAAAGCAGGCGCGAACAACGTACTTATAATAGAAGAGCCTATGGCTGCCGCTATCGGCGCGGGTCTCCCCACCAACGAGCCTGCCGGCAGCATGATAGTTGATATAGGCGGCGGCACCAGCGAGGTAGCCGTTATATCAATGGGCGGCATAGTCGCTTCACGCTCTGTAAGATGCGCAGGCGACGAGTTCGACGCCGCTATCATAAATTATATCAAGAAGAAATACAACCTCCTTATCGGTGAGAGGACAGCTGAGAATATCAAGCTCGATATCGGCTCCGCCTTCCCAAGCGAGAAGGAGGAATCCCAGGAGATAAAGGGCAGGAACCTGCTCAACGGTCTCCCGGAGAATATTACAGTGACCTCTGCTGAGATCCGCGACGCTCTCGTTGAGCCCCTTTCAAGAGTGATCGACGCTATAAAGTCAACTCTTGAGGAAACTCCTCCCGAACTTTCAGCAGATATCATCGACCACGGCATAACTCTTGCAGGCGGCGGCGCTCTGCTCCGCGGTCTGGACAAGCTCATAAACCGTGAGACGGGTATGCCGGTATATATCGCCGAGTATCCACTTGACTGCGTTGCCGAGGGCACCGGCAAGATACTTGAAAATATCAACGATTATCAGGACGCTCTCACCGAAAACGTCAAGTACTATTAAGGGGGAGCTCCATGCGTGATTTCATAAAAAGCACCAGATTCAAGGTTCTGCTTGCTTTTCTCGCATTTCTCGTCGGCATAATGGTTTACGCCGTTACAAAGGGCGGCTATTCCGTTTCGGGAGCTTCCTTCATAAATACCGTCACCAAGCCTTTCCGCACCGCTTCAAACAGTATAAGCGCAAAAATGGAGCGCACCGTGGATAAACTTGAAAACGCTGACAAATACTATGAGGAGAATGAACGCCTGAAAAAGCAGATCGGCGAACTCAACGCACAGCTTACCGACTATGACGCTATAAAGGCAGAGGTGGAGGAGCTCCGCAAATTCGTTACCATAAAGGAAAACAACGAGGACTATCAGCTCTCCCAGCCCTGCAAGGTGCTGAGCTATGTCACAAATGACCCTTTCAAGTCCTTCACTATCGACAAGGGCTCGGCAGACGGTATCCTTGTGAACTGTCCCGTAGTTACCGCAGAAGGACTCGTCGGGATAACAGTTGAGGTTTCAAAGCACCTTTCAACAGTAAGAACGATACTCTCCCCCGACCTGTCAGTTGCTGCTGTGGCTTCATCGTCAAATGCGGATCAGGGCATAATCGAGGGAAATGTACTCTCCTCGGAAAGCGGTCAGACCAAGCTCATACACGTTCCTAAAAAGAACAAGCTGAAGCGCGGCGACCTTATGATAACCGCCGGCTCCAGCGGTCTTTTCCCCAAGGACTACCCTATCGGAACTATCCTTGATATAGGCTACGACTCAAACGGACTTTCAGTCTGCGCCGATATAAATCCCTGTGTGGATGTTTCCCGTCTTACCTCTGTCATCGTTATAACCGATTTCAGCGGCAAGAAGGAGGACGAAGAAGATGAGGATTAGAACTACCCGTGAGCAGCGTATCTTTCGTATAAAAACTGCTCTCCGCTGGGTCATATACTATCTGCTCATTTTTGCCGGCTTCATAATTATGAGTTCAGGCACTCTATATAAGCCTGTGCTCCTTGTTCCTCTCGCGATAGGAATAGCTGTAAACAACAATATCTACGCCTCGGCTGTAACAGGAGCTGTCTGCGGCTTTCTCATAGATATATGCTGCGGTAAGCTTTTCGGATACAACGCTGTGATACTTGCTTTTTTCTGTATCGCCGCAAATCTCGTATTCGAGCTTTACCTGAAAGACCGCTTCATAAACTTTATGATAATAGCTTCCGCCGCCGCGTACATACAGTGCTGGCTGGACTACAAGTTCTACTACCAGATATGGGGATACGAGCACGTACACCGTATCTTCGTAAGAGTAACGCTCAGAGTCTGGATATATACTGTCATATCATCAGTGCTGATATACTTCCTGCTGAAGCTGGTTAACCGCCTGCTGATGCCAAAGGAACACCTCACCGTAGAGGAAGCTATGAATACAAACATCCAGTCGGAAAACAGAAGATAATCTCTCAGACCGCACCAAAGGTGCGGTCATAATAATAAAGGAGGCAGACCTTTTGAAAGGATTTGCAGAAAACCTCAAATCTATTATCATAATATTCCTTGTCATATCACTTGCGCTCCTGAGTTCACTGAGACTTATGAGGATACAGGTGGTCGGCGACAACGCCATCGAAACTCCACAGCAGTACGAGCCCGGCACCCTTACCTACAAGAAGGGCATAAAGGCTACCCGTGGAGAAATAATAGACTTCAACGGAAATACCATAGTCACCAACGACGCACGTACCGATATAGTGCTGCAGATGGCTTTTTTCCCCACTGACTTCAAGGAAGGCAACAAAATACTGCTCGGCATCTACCGGGCGCTTGAGGAACACGGATACAAGTTCAAGGAAAGTATCCCCGTATCCTTTTCAAAGCCTTACATCTTCCTGAAGGAAGATAACTCGGAGCTCATATCAGACCTCAACCTCAATGTCTACGCTACCGCAGAGAACTGCATAGACAAGCTCATATCAGATTACGAGATAGCCGATACCTATACCGACGAGGAAAAGCGTATCATCGCAGGTATGCGCTATCAGATGATAGACAAGGACTTCTCCTATACCAACGACCTTCTTCTTGCTGAAGGCGTTGACGACAAGACCGTCGTTGATATGAAGGAGCTCAGCAATTTCTACCGCGGTCTCGAAGCTGTTGACGCTTCCGAAAGGAAGATAGTCCGCGGAGATATCCTTCCCCATGAGATAGGCACTGTTGGTCCAATCTACGCGGAGGAATACGACGATCTGAAGTCAAAGGGCTACAGCTATAACGACACCCTCGGTAAGAGCGGTATCGAAGCCGCTATGGAAACTCCCCTGAGAGGTCAGAACGGCGAGGAACAGATAGCCGTCAAGGACGGCGTTGTAAGAGACGTCAAAACTATCCTCGAAGCAAACTCCGGAGAGACGGTAAAGCTCACCGTTGACGGCACTTATCAGCTGAAATTGCAGAATATCCTCGACAACTTCCTGAACTATACCTTTCCCTCAATAAATCCCATGCCAAGTCTGCTGAAGGGAAAATGCGGAGCAGTATGCGTCCTTGACGCTAAAACCGGCGCTGTAAAGGGAATGGCTACGGCTCCCACATATAACCTCAAGGATTACTCTGAGAACTACGAATACTTCCTGCAGGCTGAGGATTCTCCCCTTGTAAACCGCTGCACCTACGGTCTTTACCGTCCCGGCTCCACCTTCAAGACCATTACCGCTACGGCAGGTCTCAACGAAGGCGTTGTAACAGGCGGTACTCCCCTTTTCTGCGGTCATGACTACTGGTTCTACGGCAGTCATTACTCATGTACGGGTACTCACGGAAACATCACCATGCGCCATGCTATAGAGGTATCCTGCAACTGCTATTTCTATGAGCTGTCACGTATGCTGGGTATCGACAATATCACAAAATACTCAAAAATGTACGGTCTCAGCTCTCATACAGGCATCGAAACAGGCGACGCAGAGGGCTATCTCTGTAACCCGGAGACCTTTGAGGAACACGGTCAGGAATGGGTCATAGGAAATGTTATCCAGGCAGGTATCGGTAACCAGGACTGCGGTATCACTCCCCTGCAGATGGCTGTCGTTGCAAGCACCATAGGAAACAGAGGCGTGAGATATCAGCCGTATATCGTTGACAGCTACTACTCCTACGGCTCACGTCAGCTCATAAAAAAGACCGAACCGGTTATCGCAAATCAGATCGAGATGAATTCCCCGGACCTCTATGACTATATCATAGGCGGTATGATAGACGCTTCACGCAGTATGCCCGCAAGATACTCCCTCACAAACCTCGGCTTTGACGTGGCTATAAAGACGGGTACTCCGCAGGTAGGCGCAAACCCTAACGACCAGAACTCCTTCTTCATCGGCTTCGCTCCCGCAGACGACCCTGAGATTGCCTTTGCAGGCGTTGTTGAGCACGGTGAATACTCCAAATATATGATAAGGGACCTGATACTCGCTTATCAGGAATGCTACGGTCTGAACGGCGTAAAGCCAACAACTCCCAAGCTCCCTGACGAAGTTCGTCCTGTACTCACCACAACACCAACAACTACTACCACCACCACTACAACGGTGTCTGCTGCTTATACTGCCGGAACAACAGCAACTGCGGCATATCAGCCATATACCGAGCCTGAGACGACCGCTCCTTACGAGCCCTGGACTCAGCCGACAGAACCGTGGACTCAGGCAACCGAGCCGTGGACGGCTCCTGCCGCAACACTGCCGCCGGCTTCTTCAGTAGATACAAGCGGCTTAGCTCCGGAGGCTTCACAGGAACCGGACAATAACTGATAACCAAGAGGTGTGATTTTCACACCTCTTTTTCATTGACAAGGAAAGTATGAAAATGCATTTCTATAAAAGGGCTGAAATGAGGCTTTTTTCAACCAAAAACAGTTGAATATTGAAAAAGATACACCTGAAGTGGACATTCTGTGCATTACTTTTCCGCTTTTCAGAAAATGTGTATATTTTCCGACCACGCAGCCAATAATATGGTCGGAGGTGTTAGTGTGAAAAAAAATGAACTGACCGAAAAACATTACGAAAAAGGCTCAAAAGGCTTCTATGCCGCACTCGGCATAAGCGCTGTAATGATAGGCGCCGCCTGCCTTTTCGCACATAAACAGGGTGACAGACTGCCGCAGGTCAAGCCCTCTTCCGAAAATAATACCATAGTGCATGAGGCTGCCGTTGACAGATACGTTACCAACATACCTAAGTCCACTGCTCCGGCATACAGAGTCACAACAACTGCAGCTTCTGCGGTCATGACCGGAACTGTACAGTCTACAGTGCCTGCCGCGGAAATAACAGTTGACGCACCGTTCAAGGAAAACAGCTACTCTGAACAGCCTGAACCTGCAGCTGCAATATTCACTGCCGCAAGGCCTCCTCTCGACGATATGAGCAGTATCCTCTGCGAGTTCAGCGGCGGAGAGCTGGTGAAAAACACCACCACGGGAACGTGGCAGACCCACAATGGAACAGATATCGCCGCGGAAGTTGGTACCGATGTATATGCGCCGGCTGCGGGAGAGATCAAAAAGATCTCAAACGATCCCCTGTGGGGCGTTACCGTGACGATCGACCACCTGAACGGGTATACTACGAAATATTGCGGACTTGGCTCTGATCTTGCGGTAAAACAGGGAGATAAGGTCAACGGCGGTGACCTTGTGGGTGCAGTGGGCGAAACTGCCGACATCGAAAGCGGTACTCCGCCTCATCTCCATGTTGAGTTTATCCACAACGGCGAATTCATTGACCCTATGAGTATGCTCGCCAGCTGATTTATACCGCTCATACAGGACTAAAAATGCCATGATATTCCTGATATCATTTTCAGAAGTATCATGGCTTTTCTATTGACAGCAATAACGCTCCGATGTATAATATTCCTATGAAATATCCTGATCCGGAGGTGTACTATGGGCAAAACTGCTTTTTCCGTCGTTATTCCGGCACACAATGAGGAAAAATACATCGGCAGGTGCTTACGGGCTGTAATTAGCGCGTCAAAATATGTCAGACCCGACATAGTCGAGATCATTGTTGTCGCAAACAGATGTACTGATAAGACCTGCGCTATCGCAAAGCGCTACGGTGCGAGGGTACTTGTCAATAACGACAAGTGTATCGCCGCCGTAAGAAATACCGGCATAAGGGCTGCCAGAGGCAATATAATCGTAACTGTGGACGCTGACAGCCTGATGACGAAATACTCCCTTGCGGAAATAAGGGATAAACTCGAAAGCGGAAAGTATATCGGCGGCGGCACCAATCCTAAGTTTGACAGAATGTCCGTCGGGATAGCCTGTTCATCTGTATATGTCCTTCTGAAGCTTCTGCCTGTTATGATAAAAAACGGCGGCTACCTGAGCGGTGCCATGTTCTGGTTTTATAAACGTGACTTTAACGCTGTGAACGGCTTTAACGAAAGCCTTATAAGCCTTGAGGATATGGATTTCGCTGTAAGGCTCAAAAAACACGGAAAAAAAAGAGGGAAAAAATACGGAACTCTCAAGCGGTCATATGTACTGACTTCTGCCCGCAAATTCGACGAATTCGGAGACTGGTACCTTATAAAAGAGCGTAAGCTCACAAAACGTATCTTCACCGGCAAAGACCGTGCCGCAGCGGATAGTTTTTACTATGATGTGCGCTGAACTGCAAACAACTGACAAGCTCTGAGGCACTGCCCCGGAGCTTGATATTTATTAGCCTTGTATAACAGTTTAGCTGCTCTGATTGACGAAACTGCCGTTCTGTGATATACTAACCTTACAGATTACAGACAGGGGTGAAAAAGTGAAAAAATACAATATAACAGGCATGAGCTGTGCGGCGTGCAGTGCAAGGGTGGAAAAAGCTGTCTCCTCCGTTGAAGGCGTTACCTCCTGCTCTGTAAGCCTGCTGACTAATTCCATGGGAGTTGAGGGCAGCGCTACGGAAAGCGCTATTATAAAAGCCGTCACAGACGCAGGCTACGGAGCTTCTCCGGCAGATCCAGCAGAGAAAAAGCGCAGCTCCGATGACGCTCTGTCAAACGATGGGGAGCTCCGCACACTGAAGCGCAGGCTTGCTGCTTCTCTTGTATTCCTGCTGATACTGATGTATATTTCAATGGGACATTCCATGTTGGGTCTTCCGCTTCCGGCAGTAATGGCTGACAATCACCTCATAAACGGACTGTCACAGCTGATACTTGCGGCGACGGTAATGGTCATAAATCAGAAATTCTTCATAAACGGCACAAAGGGACTGCTTCACCGCTCTCCTAACATGGATACCCTTGTGGCTATGGGCTCAATGGCTTCTTTCATTTACAGCACGTGGAGCCTTTTTGCAATGGCTGACGCACAGGTAAAGGGCAGTATCGAAAAAGCCATGAGCTATACCCACGAATTTTACTTTGAGTCGGCTGCAATGATAGTAACTCTCATAACTGTGGGAAAGCTCCTTGAAACGCGCTCAAAGGGAAAGACAACGGACGCTCTGAAGGGACTGATGAAGCTGTCCCCGAAAACAGCCGTGGTGGTAAGGGACGGCAAGGAGACCGAGATAGCCGCCGATGACGTGGTAAAGGGCGATATATTCATAGTCCGTCCCGGACAGAGCATACCCGTTGACGGTATAGTAATCGATGGCGAAAGCTCTGTAAACGAAGCTGCCATAACAGGCGAAAGCATTCCCGCCGATAAAAAAGCCGGCTCAGCCGTAACTGCCGCTACCATAAACACTTCGGGATATCTCAGATGTGAAGCAACAAAGGTTGGAGCTGACACTACCCTGTCTCAGATAATAAAACTTGTCTCCGACGCGGCTGCCACAAAAGCTCCTATTGCCAAGACCGCGGATAAGGTATCGGGAATCTTCGTTCCCGCGGTAATAATAATCGCTGCGGTAACTCTTGTAATATGGCTGCTTGTGGGCAGGTCCGCTGGCTTTGCCCTTGCAAGGGCGATATCCGTCCTTGTTATAAGCTGTCCCTGCGCTCTCGGTCTTGCAACTCCAGTGGCGATAATGGTGGGAAGCGGCACAGGCGCAAGGAACGGCATACTCTTCAAGAACGCTGTTTCTCTCGAACAGACGGGAAAGGTCAGCATTGTGGCTCTCGACAAGACGGGAACTGTAACCGCCGGCGAGCCTGTAGTAACAGATATTATCCCTGCACAGGGATACACGGAAAAGGAGCTCCTCAGCCTCGCCCTTGCCCTTGAATCTCACAGCGAACACCCTCTCGCAAAGGCTGTTGTCAGACGGTGCGGAGAGGAAAATATCTCAGCAGATGAAGTAAGCTCTTTCATGGCGGTTTCGGGAAACGGTCTTACAGCAGAACGAAACGGTGTAAAAATAACGGGAGGAAATCCCAGATTTATAGGGGCTTCCGCAGAGATTCCTGAGGATATCAGGGCTGCTTTCGAAAAGCTTTCCGCAGAGGGAAAAACTCCACTTTTCTTTGCGGAGGACGGAAAAACAGCAGGTCTTATAGCTGTTGCTGACGTAGTCAGAAAAGACAGTCCGGAAGCCGTGAAGCAGCTGAAAGATATGGGTATCAGGGTGATAATGCTCACCGGGGACAATGAAACTACCGCAAAGGCTATAGGCGAGCAGGCTGGCGTGGACGAGGTCATTGCGGGCATTCTTCCCGATGAGAAGGAAGCCGCTGTACGCAGACTGAAAAAGCAGGGAGTTACCGCAATGGTGGGTGACGGAATAAACGACGCTCCCGCCCTCACCTCGGCAGATATGGGCATAGCCATCGGCGCAGGCACTGACGTTGCCATAGACGCGGCTGACGTAGTCCTCATGAAGAGCAGTCTCAATGACGTTCCTGCCGCAATAAGACTCAGCAGGGCAACTCTCAGGAATATAAAACAGAACCTTTTCTGGGCGTTCTTCTACAATATAATAGGTATCCCCCTTGCCGCGGGAACTTATATAAAGCTTTTCGGGTGGGAGCTGAACCCCATGTTCGGGGCGGCGGCTATGAGCCTTTCAAGCTTCTGCGTGGTTACAAACGCGCTGAGGCTCAATATGTTCAACCCATATGACGCAAGCCGCGATAAAAAGCGGTCGGTACAGGTAAAGGCTGAGGGAAATCCCGACAGCAGCACAGAAAAGACCATAAAAATAAAGGGCATGATGTGTGGACACTGCGAGGCTCGCGTCAAAAAGGCTCTGGATGAGCTAAGTGCCGTGAAAAGCGCAGAAGTCAGCCATAAGAGCGGAACGGCTGTTGTCGAGCTCTGCGGCGATATCTCCGATAACGAGCTGAAACAGGCTGTTGAAGCCGCAGGCTACAAGGTCACGAAGATAGTATAAAAGAAGGCAAGCTTTTACGCTTGCCTTCTGCTTTTTATCTTATGTGTTTTTCGTAGGTGCTTACCATAAAGTCGCTGTGGACATATACGTCCTTGTCTACCTCTATAAGGATATGCCATTCAGCCATATCACAAGTGCCGACCTCTGGTATTTCACGCTGTATCGTTACACCGAGTCCGTTGACCTCTGCTACTGTATGACTTACAGAACCGCTTCCCTCTTCCAGTACAACTACAAGAAGCTTATGGCTGCTGAACCAGTTATCGTCATATTTGGCAGTCGCGTTCATGAAGCCTGTTATTGTATCCCAGCCTTTAAAATCATATATGTCCTTATTAGCCTCAATGTAGCTATCAAGCTCCGCACGGCTCGTTATGAGCTTTTTCTTGGGATATACTGCACCGTCACTGTAACCGTTAGTGCGGATATACTGAGCATTGAAGCTATAGCCCTGCATAGGCACCGGAATGCTGTACTGTGAAGGATACATTCCTATCTCCTCGCCGTGAGCCATAAGGTATTCGGCAAGGTCATCTGGAAGAACGGCTTCCTTCAGTACAGGATTGCTTGCCGAACCGTTGCGCCATACCCATTTTTCTCTGAAATTGAAATAGAATATCTCCGTATCTCCGGGAGCGTTCAGCACATACTCGGGAAGTCCGTCACAGAAATCGGGAGAATAGGTCAGCTCATTGAGACGTGCGAAAACGTCCATTTTCTCTGTAGTTACGGACTTTGTCGTCGTAGTAACGGGCTCTGTGCGCTTGGTCGTGGTCTTTGCAGTTGTCTTTGATGTGGTTCTGGCAGTAGTCTTTGAGGCAGTATTTTCTGCCGGCTTAGTGGTCTGCTGTGCCGCTGTCTGTACTGTCTCCTGCTGTCTGCCGTTGTTCTCCACTATCGGAACAGCTGTGGGCTCTTCGCCATTATCGGGAGCCGTGCTTGTATTTTCAGAGGTATCAACAGGTTTCGGCCCCTCGATGTGCTGAGCTGCGGTCGTCTCGCCCCCTGCTCCCTGTTTATGTTCACTTTCTTTTGTAACTTCTTCTGCGGGATCGCTGCCTATGCTGTCCTCCAGTGTATCATCTGTCAGATTATGCACTACGTTCGGGCGGTGCTTCATCAGCATATTCACCGATGCTCCAATGCCTGCAACAAGTGCGACAACAGCAGCAGCCGCGGCTATCCTGTGCCATTTTATCCTGCTGCTGTACACCTCAACGCCGGATACTGTAATGCCCTCGCCGTCGCTTTCCGTAAGCTTATCGGGAGTTACCTCCGCTTCTTTTATAAGGTCATCGTCGATCATATTCACAGCGTCATAAAATTTCTGCTTATCCATAATCATAACCTTCCTTCTTCAAATATTCTCTTAGCTTCTTTCTTGTCCGGAAAAGATAAGTCGCTACTGTTTTTTCGTTCATGTCGTAATATCCTGCTATCTGCGCGAGGGAGTCGCCGTACCAGTATCGCCTTACAAATACCTTTCTGTGCTTTTCGTCCTGCTCCCTGAGAAAGCTGCTGATCACCACCGCAAGCTTCTCCGCGGATATATCGTCGCCTCCCCTGTCAGGGATACATTCCGCAAGCTCGTCAAGCGAGACCGCATATCCCCTGCCGCGCTTCTGTGCGGAGTTATACTTCAGCCTGTCTATAGCCTTGTTCTTTACAATGCGGCAAAGATAGGTCTTCAGGTCTGAGGGACTTTCCGGCGGTATCTTCTTCCACAGGTCATAGTATGCGGAATTGACGCACTCCTCCGCGTCCTCGCGCCCTGACAGGATATTTCCCGCAACATAAAGGCACAGTCCGTCGTATTTGTTTTTCAGCTCCCTCAGAGCGCTTTCGTCTCTGTTACGGAGCAGTTCCATGATAGATGCATCATTCATAACCGGGAAACCTCCTTTCATCAGGTTCTGAGGTCCTCTTGTCTATACAGTCGAATTTCAGCGCGGAATATTTCAGTTCCGAAAAAATTTTTTAAGTGAGATTTTTTTGTCACATTCTGGTCTCATGCTTCGTTTTATTATATAGAAGGAAATATGCTTTTTTCTAATTATTCCATATACGCGCGAAAGGCAGTCGGTCCATACTGACTGCCTTTTGCCATTTATTCTGCTGTTGAATCAAAGTCACTTTTTCAGCATACCTACCACGACCTGCCTGTACTTTCCGTCGTCAGTACATGAGATAACAGTGAGCCTGTCATCTCCGAAATCGTTAAGCACGCCCACCTTGCTCGGTGCGATTATATCATACCCGGTAACGATATAGGTATATTTCGTCCTTTTCTCATCGTTGTCCGTCAGTATCATCTCGCTGCCTGCCTGTATTTTGTCAAGGTCGTTGAATATCTCGGCATAAACAGTGCTGTTATGTCCCGCTATACAGTAATTCCCTCTGCCGGGAGCTCCTGTCCCTTCAAAATGTCCTGCCGCTGCCTGAAGTGCCTTCTGGCTCGTCCCCTCCAGAACAGGAACACGTATATCAAGGCTCGGTATCTCAAATACTATATTCTCCCTAAGCAGCTTCCGCAGATACAGTTCCCTGCTTATCTTTCTGTACGCGAACAACAAAAGCACCGACAATCCGCAGAATATCATCACGTAACCGATAATGTGCAGTTTTTTTCTATCCATATTCTTACGTTTACCCGTTCAGGTCCCGACTGTCGGTATGGGCAGCCGTTCTCTCCATTAGCTGCTCAAAGGTTATGCCGTACTTGCAGGCTATCTCATGCGCATAGCTCTTGCCGTCAGGCTTTTTGTAGCTTATCCTGTAGGAGCGCTTTCCGTTATCGTTCTCCATCACAACGCTCACAGCACCGTATCCGGAGCCTGCGCTGCCGCTGAGCTTATCCGCATTCTCGGCAAGCTCGTGCATATGCGTATTGAATATCGTCCTTGCTCCGATACAGCAGAGATACTTCAGAACGTCCTCGGCTATGTAAAGAGACTCGGTATGACTGGTGGTGGCAAAGGATTCGTTGAAGAGCAGAAGGCTGTTATGATCGGCTGTCCTGCATATCTCATTGAATCTTTCGGCTTCCTCACCCAGTCTTCCGAGAGAAACAGTCTTTTCCTCCTCCACAGGGAAATGAGTGTATATACCATTGCAGGGGCGTATCTTCGCCGATGAGGCAGGTACGAACACTCCGCTCTGATACAGCAGGAACACAAGTCCTATGCCCTGTGTCAGTATGGTCTTGCCTCCGCGGTTGGGGCCTGTGAGTACCTGTACCGTCTTATCGTCAGTGAATTCCATATCATTGCATACTATATCTTCCTCAACAGTTCCTTTCATACGGCATATCGCAAGCTTTAAATTGCAGAAATCCCTGAGTACAGTATCGCTGTCCGACGCCTCCGCTGAACAGCACGGTATGCCGTATTCAGTCAGCTTCTTCTCAAGACCTATGAAGCGGAAATAGAACAGGAGCTCGTCCGCAAGTCCCGCAAGAGCTCTTCCGCTTACGTCAACATACTTATTCAGCACCTTTTTAAGCTTTGAAGTCATTGACGGGAGCATACGCTCCATTATGGTGTTGAGATTGTTCATAAGAGGAGTATCTGTAGGACGGTTCGTCGGAGACGGTATACCGCGGTATTTCTGATGTATCCAGTTAAGCTCGTTGCTGGGCATTTCCATAGTGAACTGTCTGAGGTCCTTATCGTTCTTCTGGTCCTTCAGGCGGTACTTTATAAAGCGCTTCAAAACGCTCTGACGGTCAAAATAATACTTGTTCAGCGAGATTATACCCGACTCCAGAGGATAGAACTCAGCGTCAAGATTTATGCCTATGGTTATGCTCTTTATGTCATGGACATCGTCGCCTACTGCGGAGATGTCCTCCAAAAGCTCCTTAAATCCGCTGTTGTTGCAGATATCATTTACATATCCGGCAAATTTCTTCATGCCCTCCGAGCGGAACTCCTGCCCCTCTATCGCTTCACTTATCCTTATCACGGAACTGATATAGCCCTCAAGCGCCCTTAGCCGGTTAAGGAATTCAATAAGGGTCGAGCTTTCACCTATCTGAACTGGACGCTCGCCGGCATAAAAGCGCATGACGTCAAATATGCCATAAAGCTTTCCGCACAGCTCCTCTTTTTCCTTCAGCTCGGAATATATCTCCCTCCGGTAATTTATTATCCTCTCGCTCGTCGGCATTTCAAGAAGGATATTCTTCACTACCTCCTGCTCAGTGGAATTGCCGCAGATACTCTCGGCAATAAAGTTTACGGAAAGGTCATTTGCCGTATTTGCGCCAAGCCGGAAGCATTCCCTGTTTTCATTTGGAAAGAGCAGACTGAATTCCCTTATGTCAGAACCAACGCTGCTTTTCATGTTAGATCACCTCTGATAACTGTTTTTCCTTTTATCCCATACCTCTCAGAAGATAAAGCAGCTTTTTTGCCGATCTGTCCCAGCTGTACCGGGCGAGAGTCTCCTCCCTGTCACCGCATTCCTGCGCAAGCAGAGCCTCAAGGTCGATATCGCTGTTACGGGGATCTATATAATGTACGCTGCTTCCGTATACCTCCGGCAGCGACGCCGCGTCAGAACAGATCACCTGAGCGCCGAGCGCCATAGCTTCAAGGGGAGGGATACCAAAGCCCTCATACAGCGACGGGAATATAAAAGCCCGGCAGTTCTTCATCAGCGCACAGGCGTCATCGTCGGATATGAAACCGAGAAGATGCACATTCTCAGGAAGCTCGTCATACTCTGTCTCATATATCTTTCCTGCCATCGCAAAGACAGAGTCCGGATTCTTCCTTGCGGCGTTAATTATCCAGCTGCCGTTCTTGTTCCTCGAAAGAGTAGACAGAGAGAAGAAGTATTCTCCGCTCTTCAGCATGGGATAACGCTCCTGCCAGTCGCTGCTTTCATGAAAAGTGCGTATATGCTGCCAAGCATTGTATACCACCCTTATCTTTCCATTTGCACTGGGATAACAGCGCTCTATCTCCCCCTTGCTGAACCTGCTGACCGTTATTATCATTTTCTCGTGGCGGCAGAGGTAGTTGTACTGGAGCACGTGCCATAAGCGTGAGACACGGTTGCGAAGAGTGGTATAATCTGCCGAATTGACCTTGTACATCACGTCATGTATGACTGTTACGCTGTCTCCGGTGAAAAACGGAGATATATTGCAGAGATTGAGCAGAACTGCCTTTTTGCGGCGTGCCGCGAAATGTCTAAGTTCGAGCTGCTCCCAGAGAAGCCCTGTCCTCTTGCCGTATCTTACTACCTTTATATGCCTGAATTCAGGTATATCAAAAGCGTTTTCCGGGATAACGAGCAGGACCCTTTCTCCGCTGCAAAGCTGCTTGTCCATTGCGCAGACTATCTCACGGGCATAGCGCACTATGCCCTGCATCCTCTCAGCCATAAATTTTCCGTTTATTATTATAGTCCTCACGGCTCCACCTCTGTTATCAGTCTGTTTACTCTGTCCCTGAATCCCTCAAACATAAAATTGTCCATGACTCTCTGCCTTGCAGCTGCACCGTATCTGCCGCGGAGCTCTTCATCGTATGCAAGCTTTTTCAGCGCCTCTGCATAAGCCTCAGTATCCGCGTTGGGACATTCTGTGCCTGTAACTCCGTCAAGGCTCACGTAATTGACGCCGCTGCCCTTTATTGTAAATGTCACAGCAGGCTTTCCGAAGTACATTCCCTCAGCAAGAGCTATTCCGAAGGCTTCGTTCTTTGTTATCGACGGGAAAGCAAATATATCACAGGCCGTCAGGCAGGCTGCAAGAGTTTCATCGTCTATCCTGCCAAGCATACGCACATTTTTATCTCCTGCCCTCTCACGGAACAGCTCGCCGGTAAGCGGACCTTTTCCTCCGATAAGCACCGCAAAATCATAACCGAGAAACTTAGCGGCTCTTACAAGATATTTCATGCCCTTGTACTCCACGTGCCTGCCGACTGCAAATACAATGGTCTTTCCCGCAAACCTTCTGCGTATCTTCTCTGCCTTTTCCTCAATGGCAGGAGTCGTTTTAAGTCTGTCGGCAGAAATACAGTTCGGTATGACCGTGCATTTATCCCTGAAACTTGAAAGATAGGGACTTCCGTCGATATAGTTCGGACTGGTGGCAACTATCCTGCTGGCGCGCCGGCAAAGCCTGAGGGTCTGGAAATGGAACAGCTTGCCGAGGTATTTCTGCTTTGTTATATCAAGGTGCCAGTACACTATCAGCTTCGTTTCTTTTTTCAGCATCGGAAGCAGAAAGCTGGCAACATAGGGGTTCGGATAATGAAATATCACTATATCCGGCGCAAAATCAGCAAGCGTCCTTTTCAGTCCGCAGGGATATGAAAGGGATATGGACTGCGACGCTGCTTTCGCTATACAGCCGCAGCGGACTACCTTTACGCCGTCCACCTCGTCAGTGACATTTTCACCGCGGCGGCAGGTATATTCACCGTCCTGCGCGTCCTCGTTGAAGCATATTATCATCTGCTCGGTATCTTCCCTGTCATGCAGTGAAGCGGCAATGTCCCTCGCCACCTGCTCTATGCCGCCTATATGCGGATATAGATAATTGGATATCTGTAGTATCTTCATTTTTGCGACCGTCCTTAATCTATGGTTTTATTCCGCGCCGTCCTTCTTCAGAACTGCGAAGATCGTTCTTAAAACGCAGAGTATATCAAGATACATGGAGAAATGCTTTATGTAGTAATATTCCAGCTCAAGTCTTTCACGGTACTCGATATTCGACCTGCCGTTGCAGCCCCACCAGCCTGTTATACCAGGCTTTACCTTCTGGTAGAGCTTCAGTCCGTCATGGGCTTCAAGCTCGCCCTCAACAAGAGGACGGGGACCGACAAGGCTCATATCTCCCTTTATGAGATTGAGGAACTGGGGGAACTCGTCGACCGACAGCTTTCTGAGCACCCTTCCGACCTTTGTTATCCTCGGATCATTGGTGAGCTTCTGGTTCTCTTCCCATTCCTTGCGGTACTTTTCTTCCTTCAGCAGCTCCTTCAGCTTTTTATCAGCGTCTGTCACCATTGTGCGGTATTTCAGTATCCTTATGCTCCTGCCGTTAAGTCCCACTCTCTTCTGAGTGTAGAATATGCTGCCCTTGTCTCCGGATAACAGCGAAGCCGCTTTGACAATGACAGATACAGGTATCAGCAGGACAAGTCCGGCAGCGCCGATAATAATATCCAGCACTCTTTTCAGAGCAAGATAAAGAAGCGTACTGGGAGTGAACGAATATGCCCCGACACTGAGCGTCCTGTATACTCCCACATCTGATACGAACTGGTCTTCTGTCTGCATACCTACCACAGACTCGACACTTATATGTATATTCACCGCATTGCCTATCAGCTTCCTGTATTCGTCACTGCTTACCGCAGCAGGCTGAACGGCTATAAGTACATCGTCTATATTGTTCTTTACAACATAGTCCGCAAAATCCTTATTTACAACAGGTATGCCGTTATAATCGGTACAGCTGCCGTCGTCAGGGAAATATATCCCCTTCACATCATAGATATCAAAGTCTCCTGCAGCGACATTTGTGAGTATGTTTCCGATATCCGTCCTGTTTCCGACGATAAACAGCGAAACAGGTCTCGTGTTGTAAAGCACTACCTTCTTTGACACCACCAACTGCTTCCATATATACTTCATCAGCAGCGACAGCAGCAGATAAAAGCTGTACATCATAATGAATACAGCACGGGAATAGGTAGCTCCTATCTTGAATATGTAAAGCACCAGAGCGACCGCGATGAGGTTATAGAATGTCAGCTGCATCGCCCTTATGACTTCCATATAGTAGGAACGCTTCAGTATTCCGCTGTAGGGATTCTTTACAAGGGCTATGATTATATTGAAGCCCGAAAAAAGAAGTATGAGCCTCAGCCAGTCAGGACTGCTGATGAAGCTGAAGTCACGGAATTTTATGAAATAGGCGCAGATAAACGATATTATCATCGCAAGCAGGTCAACTGCCATAAAATCAAGATGTCCGAGCCATGAATACTTGTTTTTCGTATGCATAAAACACACCTGTCTTTCCGACATATATATATTACGTTCCTTAAAGCAACGTCCGTTTTCCGGTATAGGTCATTTATTATCAGTGTCCGCGCAGACTTCCCGTTTTTTATAAGGATCCTGCGCCACCTGAGCAAGTTACGGGGCAATAACCGCCTTATGTCGGTTATTGTGTATACACTAATTATTATAACCTTTGAACTAAAAAAAAGCAAGCCAAACAGAAGGTCAAAGGCTTTTCTTGTCACTTTTAACAAAACTCCGTATAATTCATAGTCAAAAAAGCCAAATAAAATGTGCCTGCATATCGTTCAGAGGCAGGTTTGCATAAACTCTTCTTTCGTGCTATAATATGTTTGATACATACAGTATGAGGTGTAAAATGAAAGTAGTTATAGCAATAGATTCATTCAAGGGTAGCCTTTCCTCCGCCGAGGCGGGAAAAGCCGCCGCCGAAGGGATAAAGCGGGTCTTCACAGATGCTGAGACTATTGTGCTTCCTGTTGCGGACGGCGGCGAGGGTACTGCGGAAGCGCTGGTCAGCGGTCTGAACGGAGAGTTCCGCAGGATAAATGTGCCTGACCCGCTCGGAAGGTCCATAAACGCCGCTTACGGCATTCTCCCCGACGGAACAGCGGTCATAGAAATGGCTGCCGCTTCGGGACTTACCCTCCTTGCCGAAGAAGAGCGTGATCCCATGCATACCACTACATACGGCACAGGCGAAATGATACGTGACGCCGCAGAGCAGGGCTGCCGCAGCTTTATTATCGGTATCGGCGGCAGCGCCACCAACGACGGCGGCATAGGCTGCCTGCAGGCTCTCGGCTTCGGTATGCTGGGAGCTGACGGCAAACAGGTCTGCTTCGGCGCTGAGGGACTCTCACATCTGACAGCTATAAACGATAATGACGTTATTCCGCAGCTCAGGGAATGCAGCTTCCATGTCGCCTGCGATGTCAGCAACCCACTCTGCGGTGAGAACGGCTGCAGCGCTGTCTTCGCCCGTCAGAAGGGCGCAGATGACGATACGATAAGACTGATGGACGATTATATGAAAAGATACGCTCAGCTCACAAAGGGATTCTGCCCTGCCGCTGACCCCGATACAGCAGGCTCAGGCGCAGCAGGCGGTCTCGGATTCGCCCTTATGTACTACCTTAACGCCAGACTTATGTCAGGTATAGACCTTGTGATAAAGGCTTCGGGCATGGAAGAAGCGGTAAAAAACGCTGATATAGTCGTTACAGGCGAGGGCTGCATAGACAGTCAGACTGCTATGGGTAAGGCTCCAGCCGGTATTGCCGCACTGGCTAAGAAATACGGAAAGCCTGTGATCGCTTTCTGCGGCGTGGCAGGGAAAGACGCTTCTCTCTGCAATGAAAAAGGGATAGACGCTTTCTTTCCTATACTCAGGCAGGTTTCTTCCGCGGAAGAGGCGATGGACAGCAGAAACGCCGCCCGTAACCTTGCAGATACCGCAGAACAGGTATTCAGGACAATAAAGACGTTCCGCCGCTGAAACACATTATGAAAGAGGGATAAAATGAAATTCTATATGCCAACCAAAGTATTCAGTGAAATAAACTGCATCGCCAGCCACTCCGCAGAGCTTGCCGCACTGGGCTCCCACGCTCTCATAGTAACGGGACAGAACTCCTCAAAGCTCAACGGCTCGCTTGACGACGTTATAAACGCTCTGAAAAAGCACTCCGTAGCCTATACCGTTTTCGACAGGACAGAAGAAAATCCTTCCGTTGAGACCGTCATGTCAGCAAGGGACACAGGTCTCCGCTGCGGCGCCGACTTTGTCATCGGTATAGGAGGAGGTTCTCCGCTGGACGCCGCAAAAGCCATAGCGCTGATGATGAAAAACAGCGATAAGGAATGGGACTTTCTTTATGAAAATGTTCCTGCCGGCGCTCTCCCGTTAGCGGCAGTACCCACAACCTGCGGAACAGGCTCTGAGGTCACAGGGGTATCTGTTCTCACAAGGCATGACCTGCATACAAAGCTGTCGGCAAAACACAGGATATTCCCGGATATTGCCCTTATAGACGGAAGGTATATCCTTTCCGCTCCGGCAAAGATGATCGTAAATACTGCAACAGACGCGCTTTCACATTTTATTGAAAGCGGTGTGAATACCCTCGCGGACACATACAGCGATATGATCGTTTTTGCAGGACTTGCCAAATGGGCAGAATGCCGCCCGTACATCGACGGCAGCAGACAGCTCAGCGAGGAGGCTGCCCAGTCGCTCATGGATACAGCCGCTCTTGCAGGTATGTCCATTGCACAGACAGGCACAGGTATCCCCCATTCTCTCAGCTATATGCTGACCTATGAGGCCGGTATCCCTCACGGTCCGGCTGTGGGTGTGTTCCTTGCAAAGTACATGAAATACGCGGATACCAACAGACAGAAAGCTATCCTCAGCGCTGCCGGATTCACAGATACCGACGAACTCGGAAAGTTCATCTCTGAGCTTGCGCCTGTGTCCGTCAGCCGTAAACTGCTTGAAAGGTCCGCCGTATGTGTCCTCGCAAATAAGGCTAAGCTTGACATTTGCCCCTATAAGATGACTGAGGATATCATGGCGGATATCATTGACATCTGATAAGGAAAGGGCACAGGAAATGCGTTTCATAAAGATAATACCCCTGTTATTGCTTTCCGCGGCGGCTGCCGCTCTGGTTTACGGCTGCAGCGATAACAATATACCGACAGATGACACTGTTCAGGCAGCAGAAACAACAGCCGCACCGACTGTCACGGCATCTACAACGACTGTCACGACAAAAGCCGTTACTGCTTATACCACATCAGTCACGGCAACAGCTCCGGCAGTCACCACAGAAGCTCATCATATACTGAGCTCTCCGGAGGATACAGGTCTGCACTGTACAGACGAAAGCAGCCAGAGCTATGAGTTCACCTACAACGGCAGTACATTCAGTGCCGCCTATGAACCTGACAACTGGCATATCTCAGACTCGTACCTTATCACAGACTATGATGACATAGTTATCATATGTCAGGCACTTATATACGTTCATCCGGTACACAGCGCCGATATGGAGAATTACCGGACTGCGGAGGATATGGCTTATGAATGGTCTCAGCACAACATCGCCTACTACCTTCTTCCCGACGGCAGCTGGAAGGAAAGCGCGAAGGACGTTGACCTTGACGCCAAGGATCAGAACAAGAACCTGTTCGATTTCATGATGGATAAACTCGATATCAGTACAGAATAAAAGAAAAAGGAGCAATACCTGCGTATTGCTCCTTTTTCCCTTAGAAATAGTATTAAACCTGGGGGGAAGTAATCATTGTTTATTGTATGTTACCCACTGGTAACGCGCTGTAAGAGGTGTTCTTCCGTCGTAATGACCAAGCCACTCATCAACGCCTCTTCCGGGCCATGCATTCATCATTATCTTTCCGGGTGTCTGAGGAATGTTGTCATATGCGGTGTAAACAGGCTTTCCGTCTACATACCATGTTATATGGTCGCGCTGCCAGTCAAATCCGTAAGTATGGAAGCCCTGTGAAGCGTCAAAACCAAGATCGTACATCTTCTCATGGTTGCCCTGTCCGTTGGTATAGTAGTTGAACTGTACCTTTGTGGTATCCTTACCAAGAAACTCAATGTCGATCTCGTCCCATGGATTTCCGTCGGACTCTCCTGTATATGTGAAGAAGGACGAATTTACACCTGTATTCTTGATAGGCTGCATTGAAGTCTCATAGTAACCATAGCTGTAGAATGCAGTGGTCCTGTACTCAGCGCCTGCATAGTTGTACTTGCCGGTATTATCCCTGTCGATCGTGAGATTAAGTGTACCGTCTCTGAAGCCGGTCTGTGAAGCATACCAGCCGCAGTCAAAGGGATCACCGTTCTCCCAGCCGTCAGAAGCGATAAAATAACGTGATGAACCGGTTCTGAAATCATCAGCCATTGTAGCGGACTGGTTCATTTCTGTGCCTGCTGCCGCATTGCCTGACTGCTGGTTATTGTTCCAGTTATTCCAGTCATTATTCTGCTGCTGGTCGTTATTCAAGTTATTCCAGTCATTATTCTGCTGCTGACCGTTGTTCCAGTTGTTCCAGTCGTTATTCTGCTGCTGACCGTTATTCCAGTTGTTCCAGTCGTTATTCTGCTGCTGACCGTTATTCCAGTTGTTCCAGTCATTGTTCTGCTGACCGTTGTTCCAGTCATTGTTCTGGTTGTTCTGCTGGTTATTCCAGTCATTTACGCCCCAGTTGTACCAGTTATTCTGCTGATTGTTATT
>NZ_JAEFAJ010000007.1 GCF_016287535.1 Ruminococcus sp. | reverse complement strand
AGAATGTTCTCCACGATAGATACTCACGACTTTGAAACGAAGGTAAATCAGGCTGTCAAATTTTTACAGGGCGGCGATAAACTCAAGGTTTCGGTTAGATTCCGTAAAAGAGCTATTGCACATCCCGAACTTGGAAGCGAACTGCTTGATCGCTTCAAGGAAGCAGTTTCTGAGGCAGGCACTGTGGATAAGCCGGCTAAAATGGAGGGACGCAGCATAGTTATGTTCGTTTCCCCTAAAGCCGCTAAGTAAGGAGGATCATATAATGGCAAAGGTAAAGGTTAAAACTCACTCGGGCGCTAAGAAGCGTTTTAAGATTACAGGAAGCGGTAAGGTAAAGTATCAGCACACCAACAAGAGACACAGACTTACTCAGAAGGACACAAAGCGCAAGAGAATCGCTCGTAACGCCGGTGTTGCTGATTGCACAAACGCACCTACTATCAAGAAGCTCGTTCCCTATATGTAATCAGAGGCGGAATACAGTTCCGTACAGCATGAGCTAATTCCCGTAATTTTAATTTTGGAGGTAAAAGACTATGGCACGTATTAAAGGTGCAATGATGACTCGTAAGAGAAGAAACAAGACTTTAAAGCTTGCTAAGGGCTACTGGGGCTCTAAGAGCAAACACTTCAAGATGGCCAAGCAGGCTGTAATGAAGTCAGGTAACTATGCATACATCGGAAGAAAGCAGAAGAAGAGACAGTTCAGACAGCTCTGGATCACAAGAATCTCAGCAGCTGCAAAGCTCAACGGCATGAACTACTCAACATTCATGAACGGCTGCAAGAAGGCTGGCATCTCTCTCAACAGAAAGATGCTCTCCGAGATCGCTATCAACGATGCAGCAGGCTTCACAGCAATTGCTGACAAAGCAAAGGCTGCTCTTTAATTCATATAATAAACACGCTTCTTAATTACGTTAAGAGCGTGTTTTTGTTAATCCTCGGATTCATAATGCGTAATTTGCAGCAATGGCTGCGGTTACGCATTACGAATAAATACAGGCGGTGTTGTGCTGTTGGAAAACATCATCACTTCAAAAGATAATCCTACTGTCAAGCTGTATCAGAAGCTTTCTTCTTCAAAAAAAGAAAGACTTCAGTACGGCTTATTCGTGTTGGAGGGGCTCAGGATAGTTGAGGACGCTCTCCGTGAGGAAAGCGGCATTACACAGCTCATTCTTACACGGAAAGCGCAGGAGCGCTTCGGTGAGGAGATTTTACAGGCTGATTTGAGGAGCACAAGAACTATTGTCATTTCAAATGAGCTTGGAAATAAGATCGCGTCCACAGATACCACACAGGGAGTATTTGCAATGTGCAGGATACCTGTGCAGCGAAGCGTCAGCAGCATAATGAAAAGCGGCGGAAAGTATCTGGTGCTTTTCGGAGTCCAGGATCCGGGAAATGCCGGCATGATGATAAGGACTGCGGACGCTCTCGGTATTGACGGAGTGATACTTTCAGGAAGCTGCGATCTTTACAGCCCTAAGGTGATACGTTCTACCATGGGTTCTGTATTCAGAATGAAGACAGCAGTTGAAAATGACGCAGGCGTCCTTTTCACTGAACTGGAAGAAGCAGGCGCGGTAACATCGGCAGCTGTCATAGACAAGGACGCAGTACCTGTTACTGAGTGCAGCTTTGAGGGTACCCAGGCTGTGTTCATCGGCAACGAGGGCAACGGACTTCCCGGCGATATCGCGGAGCGCTGCACAAGGCGGGTCATAATCCCTATGCATGGCAGCATAAACTCTCTCAACGCAGCAATGGCTGCCGGGATACTAATGTGGGAGCTTAGCAGGTAATACACTCATTCCGCGGCAGGAGGTGCTGTAATGGAAGAAAGACGGGACAAGATAAACTACTACCTTGATATAGCTGAAAAGGTGTCGGAAAGATGTACCTGCCTCAGAAGACACTACGGCGCTGTTATCGTAAAGAATGATGAGATAGTTTCAACGGGCTATGTGGGAGCGCCGAGAGGAAGAGCCAACTGCTCCGACCTTGGCTACTGCATAAGAGCAAAACTTGATATCCCCCGCGGTGAGAGGTACGAGCTGTGCAGGAGCGTTCACGCTGAGGCGAATGCCATAATATCCGCACCGAGAGAAAGAATGCTGGATTCGACACTTTTCCTTGTTGGAAAGGAAGCAGCTGACGGTACATACATTGAAAAAGCCAACAGCTGTTCAATGTGCAAAAGACTTATAATCAACGCAGGTATAGACAAGGTCATCGTAAGAGATGACAAGGAGAACTACAGGATAATATCCGTCGGCGAATGGATTGATAATGACGAATCACTTGACGGAACAAGGGGATATTGACATTATATTATACTTTTATAAAACAAAGGGGGCTTTGCTATGGACGAGTTAAAATACTGGCTGTGGCTGAATATGGTATTCGGCACAGGAAATCATCGTATCTGGGAAGTAATAAACTTCTTCCGCACGGCTGAAAAGGCGTACCTTGCACTGAACGAGGGAAGCACCATGGTCAGCCTCAGTGAAAATGAGAATAAAAATGTACATAGTGTGCCGCTGCACAATGCAGAGGTATTTCTTGATAACTGCGCAAAGCGTGGGATAGGGGTAATATGCTGTAAAAGCCCTGAGTATCCTTCGCAGCTGAAGCATATATACAATCCGCCGTCAGTTATATATTACAAGGGCAATATCTCATGCCTGAGGAGCGAGCTTACCGTCACGGCGGTAGGAACTCGAAAGGCGGACGTGTACAGCCTGAAAGCGGCAAAGGAGGTATGTTCAGAGCTTTCGGCACGAGGGGCTGTCATAATAAGCGGCTTCGCCGTAGGTATAGACCTTGCCTGTAGTATGGCTGCGGCTGAGATGGGCAGACCAACTGCCTGCGTCATGGGCTGCGGAGTCGATGTGGATTATCCTAAGCAGAACTTCGCTTACAGGGATACCATACTTGCGGCGGGAGGAGTTTTTATATCGGAGTTCCCGCCGGGGACACAGCCTTATTCCGCAAACTTTCCCAAGCGGAACAGGGTGCTTGCAGCTCTCGGCAAGGCTGCTGTGGTATTTCAGGCAGGCTTGAAGAGCGGTTCACTGATAACTGCCAACCTTGCTGCTGCGCAGGGCAGAGAAGTTCTGTGTCTGCCGCCTGCTGATATTTTCAGCGGTGAATATTCAGGCAATATAAAGCTGCTCCGCGACGGAGCGATACCTATGTATGACGCTTCCGACGTAATGGACTGCATAATCGGCAGAAAAGAACAGCTTTCCGCTGCATATACGACAAAAACGCTGCCTTCCGCTTATACTCCGGATGATGAGGAGTTTATAACCGAAGCAATGTATGAACTTAACAATATACCTGCCGGTCAGGAAAAGCCCTCCCGTGAAGCTGTGAAAACTGAGCTCACGAATGATCTTTCCGAGCGGCAGACGCAAATAGCGGAGGCACTTGAAAATGGTGCTCTTCACGCAGATGAGCTTGCTCAGAGACTTGAGCTTGACACGTCAGAGCTGATGACCGAGCTCACAGAGCTTGAGATATTCGGCATTGTCCGTTCATTGCCGGGCAAAATGTTTGAACTTATAAGATAAGGGGATAATCCGATGTCAGATTTAGTTATAGTAGAGTCGCCTGCAAAGGCAAAAACTATTCAGAAATATCTTGGAACAGGATATGAGGTCATCGCTTCGATGGGTCATGTCCGCGACCTTCCGAAATCAAAGATGGGCGTTGACAAGGATAACGACTTCAAGCCGCAGTATACTGATATGAAGGGCAAGGAGGACGTTATCAGAGAGCTGAAAAAACGCGCCAAGAAGTGCGATAAAGTATATCTCGCTACCGACCCTGACCGTGAGGGAGAGGCTATATCATGGCATATAGCGCAGATGCTGAAGCTCGATATGAACGACAACAACCGTGTTGCCTTCAACGAGATCACCAAAACGGGCGTAAAGAACGGTATGAGCAATCCTCATAAGATCGACGTTGATCTTGTGAACGCTCAGCAGGCAAGACGTATCCTTGACAGACTTGTGGGCTACGAGCTCAGTCCTTTCCTCTGGAAAAAAGTCAAGAGAGGCTTGTCCGCAGGAAGAGTGCAGTCTGTGGCTGTACGTCTTGTAGTTGACCGTGAGAACGAGATAAGAGCATTCGTACCCAGGGAGTACTGGTCCATCGACGCGAAGTTCACAGCTCCGTCGTCAAGGAAGGTATTTGACGCAGCACTTGTTGCTGTTGACGGCGAAAAGCTTGAGATAGCCAATCAGGCTGAAGCAGACGATCTGCTCAGAAGGCTTGAAGGCGCCGAGTATACAGTGACATCCGTCAAGAAGCGTGTCACAAAGAAACAGCCTGCACCTCCCTTCATCACATCTACTCTCCAGCAGGAGGCTTCACGAAAGCTCAGCTTCAGTGCGAAGCGCACAATGAAAGCGGCGCAGGAGCTTTACGAAGGTGTCGATGTACAGGGAGTGGGCGCAGTAGGTCTTATCACTTACATGAGAACCGACAGCCTTCGTATATCCGATGAGGCAAAGAAGGCTGCCGCAGAGTATATAGGCACGGTTTACGGCAGCGATTACCTGCCGCCGGAGCCGAGAAGCTTCAAGACAAAGAGCAACGCTCAGGACGCTCATGAAGCTATACGTCCTTCAACTCCGGAGCTTACTCCGGAAAGGGTAAAGTCCAGCCTCAGTGCGGATCAGTACAAGCTGTACAAGCTGATATGGGAGCGCTTTATCGCAAGTCAGATGGCAAACGCTCTCCTTGATACTGTCTCGGCTGATATTGAGGCAAACGGCTGCACATTCAGGGCTTCAGGCTATTCCATAAAGTTTGACGGCTTTATGGCGCTGTATGTTGAGTCCACGGACTCTGAGGACGGAGCTAAGAAAATGCTGCCTGATCTCAAAGCCGACGATAAGCTGAAGCTGAAATCCATATCCGGAAATCAGCACTTCACACAGCCTCCTCCGCGCTATACGGAAGCATCTCTTATCAAGGCTCTTGAAGAAAACGGAATAGGCAGACCAAGTACCTATGCCCCTACAATTACAACTATCACATCGCGCCGTTATGTGGAGCATGAGGGCAAGGCGCTGAAGCCTACAAACCTTGGCGAAGTCATAACCGAGCTTATGAAGGATCACTTCAAAAAGATAGTTGACGCAAAGTTCACTGCCGAAATGGAAAACAACCTCGATGAAGTCGAGCACGGCGAAAAGAACTGGGTCAGCACTCTCCGCGAGTTCTACGACGATTTCTCAAAGACTCTGAAACAGGCTGAGGAAGCTATGGACGGCAAGCGCGTAAAGGTCCCCGACGAGGAGACTGACGTTGTATGCGAGCTCTGCGGAAGAAATATGGTAATAAAGTACAGCAAGTACGGAAAATTCCTTGCCTGCCCCGGTTTCCCGGAGTGCAAGAACACCAAGAAGATAGTTACCGAGACAGACGGAAGCTGTCCGCGCTGCGGAAAGAAGATGCTGCTGAAAAAGTCCAAGAAGGGCAGGAGCTTCTACGGCTGCGAGGGCTTCCCGGAGTGCAGCTTCATGACATGGAACGTACCGACATCGGAGCTCTGTCCTCAGTGCGGCAAGACACTGTTTATGAAGGGCGGAAAATCCGGAAAGCTCGTCTGTGAGACAGATGGCTGCGGCTACGAAAGAGAGCTGAAAAAATGAGTGCGGTCATAAGTGTTATCGGCGCAGGACTTGCAGGCTGTGAAGCCGCATGGGCTGCTGCGGAAGCCGGTATAAACGTAAGGCTTTATGAAATGAAGCCGGAAAAGTTTTCGCCGGCGCATAAATACGGCGGCTTTGCGGAGCTGGTATGCTCTAATTCGCTCAAAGCTGCAAGACTTGAATCTGCTGCCGGACTTCTGAAACACGAAATGGAAATGCTCGGCTCACTAACAGTTCCATGCGCAAAGGAGAATGCCGTTGAGGCAGGTGGAGCTCTTGCGGTAGACCGTGAGAAGTTCTCCGACGCGGTTACGGAGAAGATAAAAAGCCACCCTCTTATCAAGGTTATCGGCGGCGAGGTCACAGAGCTGCCGGAGGGTACGGTGATAATAGCCACAGGTCCACTCACTCAGGGGGCAATGGCTGATATAATAAAGGAGCTCTGCGGCGAGGGGCTCAGCTTTTATGACGCTGCCGCTCCTATTGTGACTGCGGAGAGCGTAGATATGGAAAAGGCGTTCTTTGCTTCACGCTATGACAGAGGAGACGCGGATTATGTGAACTGCCCCATGAACAAGGAAGAGTACCTTGCGTTCTACAATGCGCTCATTGCTGCCGAGAAGGTGCAGCTCAAGGACTTCGAGACCCACCCATTCAGCGTTTATGAGGGCTGTATGCCTATAGAGGAGCTTGCTTTGCGTGGAGTTGATACTATGCGCTTCGGTCCCATGAAGCCTGTAGGTATCGACGATCCGCGCACAGGCAGAAGGCCATATGCGGTAGTGCAGCTCAGGAAGGAGAACCGCGAGGGAACTCTCTTCAATCTTGTGGGCTTTCAGACGAATCTGAAATTCGGCGAGCAGAAGCGTGTATTCTCGATGATACCGGGACTTGAAAACGCCGAGTTCATGCGCTACGGCGTAATGCACAGGAATACCTTCATAAACAGTCCGGAGCTGCTCAGCAGCGATTTCTCCATGAGGAGCCGTCCGGAGATATATTTTGCAGGGCAGATAACCGGTGTTGAGGGCTATATGGAAAGTGCGGCAAGCGGTCTGATAGCAGGTATCGCCGCTGCAAGGAAAATAAAAGGACTTGAACCCATTCAGCTCCCTGCTGATACTATGACAGGAGCGCTGTCACGGTATGTCAGCGACCCGTTCAACAGCGGGAATTTCCAGCCAATGGGGGCGAATATGGGTATACTTCCCGATATCGGCGTAAGGATAAAGGATAAAAAGGAACGCTACGGCGCTTATGCGGAACGTGCGGTCAGGTCGCTGAGAGGAGAGCTGGATAGAATTGGCAGTAAAGGTAATAGTTGACGCTTTCGGAGGAGACAATGCTCCTCTGGAAGTTATAAAGGGCTGCGAAAGGGCAGTCCGGGAGCTCGGCGTTAGCATAGTCCTTACAGGCAGAGAGTCTGAGATAAGGAGCTGCGCCGAAAAGAACGGTCTCAGCCTTGACGGTATCGAGATAGTTCATACCGATGATGTTTTTGATATACATGAAGAACCGAAGGAGATAATCAAGTCAGGAAAGAATTCCTCTATGGCTGTAGGTCTCGGACTTCTTGCAGAGGGCAGGGGCGATGCCTTCGTTTCCGCTGGAAGTACGGGAGCTCTTGTTATGGGTGCTACCTTCATCGTCAAGCGTATCAAAGGCATTAAACGGATAGCGCCTTCACCTGTTATGCCGGCGGATAAGGGCAGCTTCGTGCTTGTGGACGCAGGTGCGAACACAGAGTGTCGCCCTGAGATGTTGGTGCAGTTCGCAATAATGGGAAGCGCTTACATGGAAAAAGTAATGGGAATAGATGACCCTAAGGTCGCCCTGCTGAATATCGGTTCTGAGGAGACAAAGGGCAGGGAGCTTGAAATAGAAGCATACAAGCTGCTTGAAAAGTCAGGGCTGAACTTCGTGGGCAATATCGAGGCAAGGGATATGCCCAAGGGCGAGGTGCAGGTCGTCGTTACCGACGGCTTTACCGGAAATATAGCTTTGAAACTTTATGAAGGAATGGGCAGCTTTTTCTCCAAAAAGGTAAAATGGCTCTACTCCGGAGCAGGAAAGCTCGGAGCTCTGCTTTCTTACAAAAAGATTCAGACGTTCCGCAAGCAGATGGATTATAAGGAAGTGGGCGGCTCGGCGCTTCTCGGTGTCAAGAAGCCGGTCATAAAAGCTCACGGAAGCTCTGACGGTACGGCGTTCTTCAACGCTGTCAGGCAGGCAAAGCGCTGTGTTGAGGGTAATGTCACAGGCGTTATAGAGAGCTTTGTGTCCGGTATGGAGCTTGCGGACAAGGAGTGATACTATGGAAGAACTTGAAAGATTTGAGGAAATAATCGGATATAAATTCAAGGATATACAGCTGCTGAAGCAGGCGCTTTCCCATTCGTCCTATGCAAACGAGAAGAAGCGCCCCAACGGCAGCAATGAGCGCCTCGAATTTCTCGGCGACAGCGTCCTTTCGATAGTTGTATCTGATTTCTTATATAAAAACCTCAATGTCGCAGAGGGGGAGCTCACAAAAATGAGAGCCTCGCTTGTATGCGAGAAGTCACTGCATATATTTGCGCAGCAGATAGAGCTGGGAAGGTTTCTCCGTCTCGGCAAGGGTGAGGAAAATACCGGAGGCAGAGAGCGTCCCTCAATACTTGCGGACGCTTTTGAGGCAGTTATAGCCGCAATATACCTTGACGGCGGAATGGAGCCTGTATCGAAGCATATCCTGCGCTTCATGCCAAAGGATATCCGCCATGCAAAGAAGCCGGTATTCAATGATTTCAAAACTGTCCTGCAGGAAGTAGTACAGAAGAATCCGGAAGAAAAGGTGGAATATGTGCTTATCGGCGAGGAGGGCCCCGACCACAACAAGCGCTTTGTTGTGGAGGTGTGCCTTAACGATCAGGTCATAGGCAAGGGCACCGGTAAGAGCAAAAAGGAAGCCGAGCAGCTTGCTGCTAAGGAAGCTCTTGAGCTGATGGGCTATGAAGCACAGTAACATATCTATATTCGTTCCGCATATCGGCTGTCCTCATCTGTGCAGCTTCTGCGACCAGCGTACAATAAGCGGCGCGCAGCACGCTCCTACAGGGGACGAGGTCAGGGAGATATGCCGAAAAGCGCTCAGTGAAGTGAAGGAGCCGGAAAATGCGGAGATAGCCTTTTTCGGCGGCAGCTTTACCGCGGTCCCTCATGATTATATGCTGGAGCTCCTGTGTGCGGCTCATGAGTTCGTGGGCGAGGGAAAGTTCAGAGGGATACGCTGCTCAACACGTCCCGACTGCATTGACCCTGAGGTACTGCAGCTTCTGAAGGGCTTCGGAGTTACGGCGATAGAGCTTGGCGCGCAGTCAATGGACGACGACGTCCTTGAACTGAACGAGCGCGGTCATACTTCGGCTGACGTTGAGAATGCCTGCGTACTCATACGCGCATTTGGTTTTGAACTGGGCTTGCAGATGATGATAGGTCTTTACGGCAGCACTCCGGAAAAGGAGTGGGCTTCTGTCGAAAGGATAGCTGCTCTGGCACCGGATACCGTAAGGATATACCCTGTCGTGGTGCTGAGAAATACAAGACTGGGAGAACTTCTTCTCTCAGGCGAGTATAAGCCGTTCAGCTTTGAAAAGGCTGTGGAGGTAGCATCTGCGGCTATGGTCATGTTTGAGGGCAGCGGCATAAGAGTGATAAAATGCGGTCTTCACGCTTCCGAATTTGTGGAGCAGGATATGGTGGGAGGCTTTTACCATCCTGCTTTCCGTGAGCTCTGCGAAGCCCTTATATACCGCCATAATATTGAATTCGTCCTGAAAAGTGAAAATGTGAGCGGCAGTGCCGTTATAGCAGTCAATGACAGATGTATCAGCAAGGCGGCAGGACAGAAGAGATCAAACATTGCCTTCTTTGAGGAGCGCGGTGTGAACATAAAGTTAGTGGGGGACAAAGATATCCCCAAGTATGAATGCGAACTGAGGAGGTGAGCGATTGTACCTTAAATCATTGGAAATACAGGGATTCAAGTCATTTCCTGATAAGATAAGCCTGACCTTCGACAAGGGACTTACCGCTGTTGTCGGTCCAAACGGAAGCGGAAAGAGCAATATAGGCGATTCTGTCCGCTGGGTGCTTGGAGAGCAGTCCACTAAAACTCTCCGCGGAAACAAGATGGAGGACGTAATTTTTTCAGGTACCGTTGCCAGAAAGCCTATGGGATTTGCCGCAGTTACGCTGAATATCGACAACCGTGACAATACTATACCGGACATCGGAGAAGAGATAGCGGTCACACGTAAGCTTTACCGCAGCGGTGAGAGCGAGTATCTCATAAACGGAAAGCCGTGCCGCCTGAAGGACATAAACGAGCTCTTCATGGACACAGGTCTCGGACGTGACGGATATTCCATTATCGGACAGGGAAGAATCGCGGAGATAGTAGGCGCCAAGAGCTCGGAACGCCGTGATATATTTGAGGAAGCGGCAGGCATCTCAAAGTTCAGATACAAAAAGCTGGAGGCTGAGCGAAAGCTTACAGCCGCACAGGAAAACCTTCTCCGCCTTACTGATATACTTGCTGAACTTGAAGGCAGAGTTGAGCCGCTGCGTATACAGTCGCAGAAGGCTGAGAAGTTCATAAAGCTTGCGGAGGAGCGCAAGAAGCTGGAGATATCCGTATGGGTCAGCCGTCTTGACGAGATGAAGCAGAAGCTTGACGAGCTGGACGGAAAAATACTGGTAAGCAAGAATGAATACGAGAATATCGAGAACGACATTCAGCGCGAGGAGCAGAAGATAGCCGACGGTATCAGAAAGATGCAGGAGAGCACCATGCGTGCCGACGAGCTCCGCAGAAAGATGCTGGAGGAGGAGCAGACCGCTTCCGATATGAAGTCGGGCATAGCAGTTCTCGAAAATGATATAAAGCACTGCAATGAGGCTGTTGAAGCCGCACAGAGGAATATCGACAACGCCGAGGAAGCCAAAAAGGCTCTCGAAAACGAGAGAGAGACAGTCCTTGATGGTCTTGCAGAGCTTGAAGAGCGCAAAAAAGCACTGGAGGCTGAGATAAAGGAAGCTGAGGAGAGCTTTGAGAAGGCTGAGGATGAAAGCTCAAAGCTGGGCGACTCGGTCGACAAGGCAGGCAGCGAGATAAACGGTATGTACATCAGACAGAGCGAGTACCGTTTTACCATAGAATCCTCAAAGTCCATGATACAGGAGCAGACGGAGCGCCTCAGCGCTCTCCGTGAGAGCAGCGGAAATCTCGGTAAAAAGCTTGAGGAGTACGATGCACAGGCTGCTTCAATAAAGGAGGAGTCCGAAAAGAACTCCGCAAGGGCTGAGGAGATACGCAACAGGCTCAGCGGACTTGAAAGGCTTTACAAGTCCCGCCGTGAGGGCTTCGAGCAGGCAAAGAACGACTTTGAGCGTGCGCTGTACGAGCTGAAAGACAAGCAGCAGCGCCGTAAGATACTCACCGACCTTGAAAACAATATGGAGGGCTTCGCAGGCAGTGTAAAGCAGGTGCTGAAGGCTTCAAAGCAGGGACGTATCGGCGGAGTGATGGGAACTGTCGCTCAGAATATCGGAGTTGAACCCGAATACGCCGTAGCTGTAGAAACAGCTCTCGGCGGAGCAATGCAGAATATAATCGTTGAGAATGAGGACATAGCCAAGCGCTGTATCCGATTCCTTAAAGAGCAGAAAGGCGGACGAGCCACATTCCTGCCAATAACCTCTGTAAAGGGCTACGAGCTCCGTGAGCAGGGGCTGGAAAGCTGCGAGGGCTTTGTCGCCAACGCTAACAAGATAGTGACCTACGATCCGAAGTTCAGCGGTATAATCGCTTCGCTGCTCGGACGTATAGTAATAGCCGAGGATATCGACACCGCAACTCTGATTGCAAAAAAGTACGGCTACAAGTTCAAGATAGTTACTCTCGACGGTCAGGTCATAAACGCAGGCGGTTCCTTTACCGGAGGCTCTGCGCAGCGCTCCGGAGGTATAATTACCAGAAAGAACGAGATAGACACCCTTGACGGCGAGATATCGAAGCTTGAATACGAGCGGGACGCTCTCCGCGAAAAGGCTGAAAAGCTCCGTGCGGAGTCTGAAAAGCTGCGTTATGATACGGAGGCTGCAAAGGAAGAGCAGACACAGTGCGAGGCGGAGCGCGTCCGTATAGGAGCAGAGCTTACAAGTCTTGATTCACTTTCCCAGCAGCTACGCACACAGTCCGAGGACTCCGGGAGGCTTATTTCGGAGACAGAGCAGCGCATTGCCGCAGCACGTCAGAATATAGCCGATTCTGAAAAGGGTCTGGCAGATACTGACGCGGAGATAAAGGCAGCCGAGGAGAAGCTGGCAGAGGGACAGGATATCCGTGAAAAGCTGAGATTACAGCGTGAGGAGTTGTCCGACAGGCTTTCAGAGCTTAAAATAAAGGGCATGGAGCTTGCAAAGGACGTTCAGGCGCAGGAGCTTGAGCTCTCACGTATCGACAGCAGGGAAGAAGAGCTTAAAAGCGGCGCAAAGCAGTTTGAGGAGGAGATATCCCGTCAGAAGGATATCATATCCCGGAAGGAGAACGAGATAGCTCAGCTGAAGCAGAAGCTTGCTGATTTCAAGGACAATACCGCTGTTTACAATGCAGAGATACAGCGCTGTCACGATACGCATACTGAGCAGAACCGTCTCGTCAACGAGATGCAGAACGGTCTCAAGGCAATAAACGAGACCAAGGAGAAGCTCTCCGCTGATGTTACACGTCTTGAAGAGCGCAGGGAGACAGTCTGCCGTGATACGGACAATATTATCAGGCAGCTCATGGAGGTCTACGAGCTTACACGCTCGGAGGCAGTACAGCTTGCGGAGAAGATAGAGGATATGAACGCGGCTCAGGCGGAGCTCACAACTATCAAGAACAAAATACGCGCCCTCGGAAGCGTAAATGTTGACGCTATCGAGGAGTACAAGGAGGTATCCGAGCGCTATCGCTTCATGTCGGAGCAGATAGCCGACGTACAGAAGTCAAAGGCAGAGCTTGAAAAGATAATAACCGATCTTACCTCTGAGATGTGCAGGATATTCTCCGAGAGCTTTGCGATAATAAATTCAAACTTCAAGAGCATTTTCGTGGAGCTTTTCGGCGGCGGAAAAGCGGAGCTCATACTCACAGACCCCGAAAACGTTCTGGAGTCGGGTATCGAGATAAGCGTAGCGCCTCCCGGAAAAGTCATAAAAAACCTGATCTCACTGTCGGGAGGAGAGCAGTCATTTGTAGCTATAGCGATATATTTTGCAATACTCAAACTGAGACCCGCTCCCTTCTGTATACTCGACGAGATAGACGCGGCACTTGATGAAGTAAACGTAAGGAAGTACGCTCAGTACCTGAAAAAATTCACCGATACTACCCAGTTTGTGCTGGTAACTCACAGAAGAAGCGCTATGGAGGAAGCAAACGTGCTCTACGGCGTCACCATGCAGGAGGACGGTATCTCAAAGCTTCTGAAGATGGAGCAGGTGGATTTCCAGGAAGACGTTGCGGACGTACAATAATATTTGTCACACTTTCGCAGCTTGCTGCGATATGAATAATGGAACCGGTTTGGAGGATATAAATGGGACTTTTTTCTAAAATTTCCAGCGGCCTGAAAAAGACCAAGGAGTTTCTTTTCGGCGGCATACAGCGAGTTCTCAACAAATTCACCGTAATTGACGAGGAGCTTTTTGACGAGCTTGAGGAACAGATGATAATGAGCGATATCGGAGTTGAGACCTCCGAGGAGATATGCGACAGGCTCCGGAAGAAGATCAAGGAGCGCGGTATCACCGATCCAAAGGAGATAATGGGACTTATCCATGAGGTCATCGCCGAGATAATGGGCGACGATACGGGACTTGACCTTACGGTATCTCCGGCGGTCATCATGGTCATAGGCGTAAACGGCGCAGGAAAGACCACGACTATCGGAAAGCTCTGTCACCAGCTGAAGCAGGAGGGCAGGAAAGTCCTTGTTGCTGCCGCAGATACCTTCCGTGCAGCTGCCATAGACCAGCTGGAGGTATGGACTCAGCGTGCAGGCGTTGATATAGTAAAGCACGCAGAGGGCTCTGATCCGGGAGCGGTAGTATATGACGCACTTGAAGCTGCAAAGGCGAGGGAGTGCGACGTAGTAGTCATAGATACTGCCGGACGTCTCCACAATAAGAAGAACCTTATGGAAGAGCTGAAAAAGATAAACCGCATCATCGACAGCAAGGCTGGAGATTGTTCAAGGGAGATACTTCTTGTCCTTGACGCAACAACAGGACAGAATGCGGTAAATCAGGCAAAGCTTTTCAGCGAGACAGCTCCCATTACGGGAATCGTACTCACAAAGCTTGACGGTACCGCAAAGGGCGGTATCGTTATCTCCATAAAGAACGAGCTCGGAATACCTGTAAAGCTCATAGGCGTAGGCGAAAAGATCGACGATCTCCAGCCCTTTGACAGCAATATGTTCGTTGACGCTCTCTTTACCTTCTCCGAAGAACCTGAGGAGGACGAAGAGGAAGAAGAGACAGAGGACTACACCGATGATAAAGATGAAGCCGATGATACGGCTGAGGTTGACGGCGTAAAGGGCTATTACAACGAGTACGGCGCATTCATTCCTTATGAGGAAGAGGAGAACGAGGAGTATGACGAGGAGTCAGAAGAAGAGTCCGAGGAGGAAGAGAGCGAGGAAGCTCCTGCCGTATACGAAGAGGAAGAAGAGCAGTCCTTCACCGAAGCTAATACCGAGTCTGAGGAAGAGTCTGAAGAAGCTGCGGACAGCAGCCTGACAGACGAAGAGAACGTGGACGACGAGGACGAATCAGACGAGGAGGAAGCCGAGCCAGAGCCTGAAAAGAAGAAAAAGAAGGGCTTCTTCAGCAGACTTTTCGGCAGAAAGGACGACGAAGATGATAACTAAGCTCGTTATGGCGACAAACAACGCCAACAAGCTCAGGGAGGCGCGGGAGATACTCGCTCCCCTCGGTATAGAGGTATTGTCACAGCGCGAAGCAGGCGCAAACTGCGATCCTGAGGAAAACGGTTCCACATTTGCGGAGAACGCTCTTATCAAGGCAAGAGCGGTATACGAAGCTGTAAAGCTCCCCACTATAGCTGACGACAGCGGTCTTTGTGTAGCGGCTCTTGACGGCAGACCGGGAGTATACTCTGCGAGATACGCTCCCGAAGGACAGCACTGTGCGAAGCTCCTTGAGGAGATGAAGGACGTTCCCGATGACAGGAGAACAGCTTCCTTTGAGTGCAGTATCGCTTATATTGACGATAAGGAAATAAAAGTTGTAGGCGGCGGCTGTATAGGACACATCGGCTATGAGCAGCGCGGAACCAACGGTTTCGGCTACGATCCCGTATTCATGGTGGGCGACCGTACAATGGCTGAGCTTACCGCCGATGAAAAGAACGAAATAAGCCACAGAGGTGCAGCGCTGAGAGGACTGTACAAGTATCTGAAAGAAAGATTTGGTGAATAATATGCTTACAAGCAAGCAGAGGGCATACCTGCGCGGTATAGCTTCAACTTATGAGACCATATATCAGGTAGGCAAGGGCGGCGTCACCGAGGCTATGTGCAGGGACATCGAGGCGGCTCTCACAAAGAGAGAGCTTATCAAGCTGAAAGTCCTTGACAACTCCGGCTGGACCGCAAGGGAAGCCGCCGACGCTATCGCAGAGCAGACAGGTGCTGATGTGGTACAGGTCATCGGCAATAAATTCGTGCTTTTCAAGCGCAACGAAAAGGAACCCGTAATAGAGAATATCCCAAAGGCTAAGTAAAGCTGTATCTTTCAGGAGGTGCGGTATGAAAGTCCTTATAATAAGCGGTACGGACAATAAGGGCTCGACCTACAGTATCGGGCGTATAGTTGCTGAAAAGATCACGTCATCGGAGAACATCAGTGAAGTGTTCCTGCCACGTGATTTTGACGAGTTCTGCTGCGGCTGCACAAACTGCTTCACAAAGAACGAGACCTTTTGTCCGCACTTTGCAAAGTTGAAGCCAATAACTGAGCTTATCGACTCTGCCGATGTGCTTATCCTTACATCACCTGTGTATGTTTATCACTGTACAGGACAGATGAAGGCATTACTGGATCATTACGGCTGGCGCTGGATGGTACACCGTCCAGACGGTAGAATGTTCAGCAAGCAGGCGGTAGTGGTTTCAACGGCTGCGGGAGCAGGTGTCAAGTCAACAATGAAGGATATGGCGGACAGCTGCTTCTTCTGGGGCATACCTCAGATTTACAGGCTTGGCAGACCGGTTGCGGCAACTGACTGGCAGAGTGTAAAGCCGGAGATAAAGGACAGTATCAGCGCAAAGGCTGACAGTATCGCAAAAAAGATACTGAAAAGACAGGGGAAAGTCCCTGTCGGCATAAAAACAAGGGTGTTTTTCAAGATAATGGGGCTTTTACAGAAAAAAGGCTGGAACAAGGCTGATATGGACTACTGGAAGGAAATGGGCTGGACAGGCTGCAAACGCCCGTGGAAATGAGGCTATGGATTACAACAGGAGGTGCATAATGAGGACAGGTATATACGGCGGAAGCTTCAATCCCGTACATAACGGACATATCCACCTTGCGGAGACAGCCGTAAAGGAATTCGTACTTGACAGACTGTACTTGGTACCCTCAAAAAAGTCTCCACACCGTTCTGTGGCCGAGTACGCTCCCGACGCTGACAGGCTTGAGATGCTGCGGCTCGCGGCACAGGTAAACGATAAGCTTTTTGTCAGCGATTACGAGATAAAAAGCGACCGTGTGAGCTATACTATATATACAGTTGAGCATTTCCGCAGGGAATTTCCTGAGGACGAACTGTTCCTGCTGGTAGGCAGCGATATGCTGCTCAGCTTTGATACGTGGCACCGTTTTGAAGAAATTCTCCGTAACGTAACTCTATGTGTGGTATCCCGTGAGAGAGGAGACCTTCCTGCGCTGAAGAAAAAGGCTGAGGAGCTTGGAAAATACGGTAAAATACTTGTTTCCGAGGCGCCTCCGACTGAGGTGTCCAGTACGGATGTAAGAAAAAAAATTGCAAAAAATGAGGATTTCACTTGCTATCTTAATGAAAATGTAGTACAATATATAAGGTCCAGGGGATTATATTCAGTTCGAGGTGAAGATGTTTTGCAGTATAACCCTGAAGATAAGAAGAAGATATTAAAATCGCGTCTGACCGTAAAAAGGTATACCCATTCGCTCAATGTGGCGGATGAGTGCATGAAGCTTGCGGAAAAGTACGGTGAAGATCCTGAAAAGGCATATTTTGCCGGACTGCTTCACGATATCTGCAAGGAACTGCCTGACGAGGAGCAGAGAGCCCTCGTCCTTGAAAGCGGTTATACCGTATGCCGGGAGGAAATGGAAACACGTTCCCTCCTGCATGGTATCGCAGGCGCATATTATATAAAAAAAGAATTCGGTATTGAGGACATAGATATCCTTAATTCCGTAAGATTCCATACAGTTGGCAGGGCAGGTATGTCCCGCCTTGAGGAGATAGTCTATATCGGCGACCTTATCTCCGCCGAGAGAGACTATAAGGATGTTGATAAAATGCGCAAGCTGGCATATACCGACCTGAATTCGGCAATGCTGGAAGCATTTGCGTTTTCCATGAAGTCTGTAATAAAAAAAGGCGGCGTGATACCGATATGTACCGTCGAGGGGTATAATTTTTATACAAGACTGCTTAAAGAAGAGAAAAAATAACGGCATTTTGGAAAGAGGAGTCAAATGAACCGAGAGGAACTTAACAAGGAGCTTAATAACAGCGCAGCAGGCGCCCGTAAACCGGTGAAGCCGCTGCGAAAGCTTAACAGAATAGATCAGAAACCTAAAATAATACCTGAATATCAGGGACTTCACGAATCACCGTCAATCGATATAAGCATAGGCGACGAGGAAAAAGACCGCATTCCCGAACAGCAGACATATCACGGACTGCACGAAAAGAGCATGGACAAACAGGATGATAATCAGATTTATGATGAAAATAAAAAAAGCGGTAAAAAGGATGTCATAATAAAAATAACGTCTGTTCTGCTGAGTATTGCGGCTATCATAACGCTTTGCCTGAATATGCCTATACTTTGGTATAAAAAGAGTGGTCAGCCCGATGAGAGAGTATCAATTCTTACTTATTTCAAGCGCTGGCAGCCTACTGTTGAGATCGAGGGCGAGCTCAATCTGCCAAAGATCGAACTCAATATCGATACAGATATCGTAACAGAGGACTTTACTGACGGACTTGATCTTCCGCAGCTTGTTGAAGGACAGTATACAGTGCTGTTCCTTGGCTTCGACGAAGAGCTTGAGAATACCGATGTAATATGGATATGTCAGTTCGATATCGCAGGCGGAAAGCTTCATATCCTTCAGGTGCCCCGCGACTGTTCGATGCTGTATTACACAAGCAATCCCACTACAAAAATGAACAGTGTTTACGCATGGGGCGACCCTGAGATAAGCAATATCCAGCGTGTCGTAAACTGCGTTCAGGATTGCTTCGGCATACCGATAGACGCATATATCACCACAGCCTGCTTTGATATCAGGGATATCGTTAATCTTGTAGGCGGAATCCCTATGACTATCGACAATGAGATCGTTTACGAGGCTGACAAGATAATACCTGCGGGAGATCCTGTTATTCTCAACGGCGATCAGGCAGAATGGTTCGTCCGCTTCCGTCATGACTGGTTACAGGGCGATATCGGACGTGTACAGAACCAGCGCCGTTTTATGAGAGCTGCTATGCAGAAGATGCTCAGCATTGTAAAGGACGAAGGAAAAATAAAGCTGAACAAATATCTCTATACTATCTACAAGAACAAGTGGATAGCAACTGATATGAGCATAGAGGATCTCAGCAAGCTTGCGGATTTCGGTTCTGTGCTTGAAATGGATAATGTAATGGTAACCATGGTTCCCGGTGAGGACGCGGACTATTATATCAACAATGAGGAATTTTACAGTATCTACTCTATCCACAAGAGAGCTACAATAGATATGCTCAACGAGTATTTCAGACCGTATCAGCGTCCGCTGCTCTATTCGGAGAGCAATATAGTTGAGTTCGTTGACGAGTACAATTACAGCTACAATGACTACGACGATACCGGTGCTACCTTCAAGGAGCTTGAAAAGGCTACCGAGCCGCCGCGTTCCACAGATTATTATTAAACCGGAGGAAAGGTGAAACGAATGACCGAGCAGGAAAAATTTGAACTTATCATAAAAACTCTTGACAGCAAAAGAGGCGAGGATATTCAGGCAATAAAGATATCCGATCTGACTATACTTGCCGATTACTTCGTTATAGTCAACGGTACCAGCAACACCCACGCAAGAACTCTCGCGGACGAGGTTGAGTTTGTGCTTTCGCAGAAGGGCATAGAACCTCAGCGCAGAGAGGCTGATACAGGAAATACATGGATAATACTTGACTACGCAGACATCATAGTTCATGTATTCTACAAGGATACAAGAAACTTCTACAAGCTGGAAGGCTTGTGGGCTGACGGTGAGCAGATGGATATAAGCGATTTCATCACCAAGGAGTAACATATGCAGACCAGCAATCCAAAGGGACGTATGATATGCGTTGCGATGAGCGTCTATTTCATAGCGAAGGCAGTGCTGAACATGATACTCAGCGGCAGCCTTGATTTCGTCGGTATATTTATAGCTGCCGGTCTTACAGTGATAATGCTCACCGGCATAAAGGGGCTGAATTATGTTGCGGCAGCTGTTCTTGCCGTTATAGCACTGATACATCTGCCGGACAACATATCAAATATCGGCTCAAACTGGATATATCTCATTGAGGGTATCATAGATATAGGCTGTGCGGTGCTGCTCTGCGTAAACAAGGACGTCAGGGAACATTTTTCAAAAACAATAACTATTAATAATTAAATAAATAAAGGAATGATATTATAATGAGCAGATATGATTTCACATCTGTTGAAGCCAAATGGCAGAAATACTGGGAAGAACACGAGACCTTCAAGACCAATGTGTGGGATTTCAGCAAGCCCAAGTTCTATGCGCTTGATATGTTCCCTTATCCTTCGGGAGTAGGTCTTCACGCAGGACATCCAGAGGGCTACACAGCTACGGATATAGTTTCACGTAT
This sequence comes from Ruminococcus sp., assembly GCF_016287535.1. Taxonomy (GTDB): domain Bacteria; phylum Bacillota; class Clostridia; order Oscillospirales; family Ruminococcaceae; genus Ruminococcus. The sequence goes on along the minus strand of NZ_JAEFAJ010000007.1, from coordinate 74,868 downwards.
GAAGCGTATGCAGGGTTATAATGTCCTTCACCCAATGGGCTACGATTCATTCGGTCTTCCTGCCGAGCAGTATGCCGTAAATACAGGCAATCATCCCAACGGCTTCACTCAGGAGAATATCAAGACCTTTTCAAAGCAGCTGAAAGAGCTGGGCTTTGACTATGACTGGTCAAAGATGATAGCAACATCTGATCCCGAATTCTATAAGTGGACTCAGTGGATCTTCAAGCAGCTCTATAAGGACGGCTACGCAAAGTACATAGATATGCCTGTAAACTGGTGCGAGGAGCTGGGAACGGTACTCTCCAACGACGAGGTCATCGACGGCAAATCAGAGCGCGGCGGTTTCCCTGTTGTAAGAAAGAACATGAAGCAGTGGGTAATAGATCAGCCTGCATTCGCTGAGAAGCTCCTTGAGGGACTTGACGAGATAGACTGGCCGGAGTCCACAAAGGCTATACAGCGTAACTGGATAGGCAAATCTACCGGCGTAGAGGTAGAATTTGATATAGTAGGCGGCGGAAAGTTCTCTATCTTTACCACCTGTATCGAGACTATCTACGGTATCACATTCATGGTGCTCGCTCCCGACGGAGCTATAACAGAGAGCCTCCTCGACCGTGTACAGAACAGGGAAGAGGTACAGGCATATATTGACGAGACCAAAAAGAAGAACGACATGGACCGTACCGAGCTCAACAAGACAAAATCAGGCTGTGAGCTCAAGGGCGTTACCTGTATAAATCCCGTAAACGGCAAGGAAGTTCGTATGTTCATAGGCGACTTCGTACTTGCAAGTTACGGTACCGGCGCAGTTATGGCTGTACCGAGCCACGACCAGCGTGACTTTGAGTATGCGGTTGCCCATAATATCGACATGATACAGGTTATTGACGGCAAGGACGGACATATTGACGTTTCCGAAGCCGCAATGGAGAAGACCGAGTATCTCGGAAAAGGCTACAAGCTCATAAATTCCGAAGAGTTCACAGGTCTTACCGTTGAGGAAGCGAAGGAAGCCATAACTCAGAAGCTTGAAAAAATGGGCAGGGCAAAGCGCACTGTAAACTATCACTTCCGCGAGTGGATATTCGCCCGTCAGCGTTACTGGGGCGAGCCTGTTCCCGTGGTACACTGCGAGGACGGAACTATCCACGCTCTTGACGATGAAGAGCTTCCCCTCATTCTTCCGGAGCTGGATGACTACAAGGGCAAGAACGGAAAGGCTCCGCTTGAAAATGCGACAGAATGGAAGAAGTACGACAGAAACGGCGTAAAGGGTACACGCGAGACATCAACTATGCCCGGAAGCGCAGGTTCGAGCTGGTACTACTTCAGGTATATAGATCCCCACAACGACAAGGAGTTCGCAGATCAGGAGCTCCTGAAGCACTGGATGCCGGTAGACCTCTATATAGGCGGTCCGGAGCACGCTGTAGGACATCTTATATATTCACGTATCTGGAACAGATATCTCTACGACAAGGGACTTGCTCCCACTAAGGAACCCTTTAAAAAGCTTGTGCATCAGGGTATGATACTGGGTGAGAACGGCATAAAAATGGGCAAGCGTTTTCCTGAGTTCGTTGTAAATCCCTCTGATATCGTAAGGGATTACGGTGCGGATACTCTCCGTCTGTATGAGATGTTCATGGGACCTCTTGAGGTAAGCAAGCCCTGGAGCAAGAACGGCGTAGAGGGCGCAAAGAGGTTTGTACAGAGAGTATGGAACTTCTTCACAGAGTCAGGCAACATTACTGATGATAACGACGGAGCGCTTACCAAGGTATATCACCAGACTGTAAAGAAGGTAACTGATGATTTCGAGAAGCTTGCCTTCAATACAGCTATCAGCCAGATGATGATATTCGTAAACGCTGTATACAAGAACGATTCATGCCCAAGGGAGTATGCCGAGGGACTTGTAAAGATGCTTTCATGCATCACTCCTCATATGTGCGAAGAGATATGGAGCATTATGGGTCATAATGACACGATCGCTTACGAGAGCTGGCCGGCTTATGACGAGGCCCATCTTGCGGAAGAAACCGTTGAGATCGTTGTACAGGTAAACGGCAAGCTGAAGGCAAAGCTGAATGTTGCGGTCGATGCGGAACAGGAGTCTGTAATCGCTATGGCGCTCAGTGATGATAAGGTCAGAGAATCAGTTGAAGGCAAAAATATAGTCAAGCAGATATATGTACCAAATAAGCTTGTTAATATTGTTGCAAAGTAACGAAAATTTTAATTAATAAAAAAATGCTTGACAACGGGCAGAAAATGTGGTAAACTTATAGTATATTCTATATGATTATATTTGTGTATCTGCTGTTTTTTGGGGTATGCGCTGACTGACGTCCACAAGGGCGATTAGTATAGATGCTATGGAGCAATGCTCCGTGCAACCTCTGAACAAGGGAGGGAAATTTAGTGGCAGAAGTTCGTGTTGGCAAAAACGAGTCTTTAGACACAGCTCTTAAAAGATTTAAGAGATCATGTGCAAAGGATGGCGTAATTGCTGAGGTTCGTAAGAGAGAGCACTACGAGAAGCCTTCGGTAAAGCGTAAGAAGAAGTCTGAGGCAGCTCGTAAGCGTAAGTATTGATCTTGCGGAATTGATTAATGTTGATAAAAGCGGGCTGCGGCTCGCTTTTTCATTTGTTGAACGGAGTTGACAGATAGCTTGGGCTTAAAACACAAGATTACAAAAACCGGCGTTGATTTCGCATTCAGAAGGACTGTGGATATAACTCCGTCATTTCTGAAAAAACATGGGATAAAGGGCCTTGTCCTTGATGTTGACAATACGCTCACGACTCACGATAATCCGGTGCCTGCTGAGGGGATACCCAGCTGGCTCGATGATATGAGAAAAAACGGGATAAAGCTGATAATCCTTTCAAACAACCACGATGAGCGTGTCAGACGTTTTGCTGCTCCTCTCGGACTTGATTATGTCTGCGACGGCGGCAAACCGCTGAAAAGGGGATATATTGCGGCTATGAAAAAAATGGGGCTTAGCGCTCAGGAGACAGCCGCTGTGGGAGATCAGCTTTTTACCGACGTATGGGGAGCCAATCATTCCCGTATCAGGATGATATTCGTTCAGCCTATGGAGCCTGAACCAAGAAGCAAGCGCTTTATCCGCTTCAAGAGAGTGCTTGAAAAACCATTTCTTCCAAATAAATTTGTCGACGACAAAAAGGAGTAAATATGATAAAGAAAATACTTGTTATACACGGTCCGAATCTTAACCTTCTCGGAGAGAGAGAGCCCGGTATCTACGGTGATATGAGCATAGACACCCTTAACAGCAATATCGTCGGACGTGCAAAGGAAAAGGGGCTGGAGTGCGAGATATTCCAGTCTAACCATGAGGGAGCCATAATTGACAAGCTCCACGAAGCAAGAAAGCTTTTTGACGGCGTTATAATCAACGCAGGAGCGTATACCCACTACAGCTATGCGATACGTGACGCGATAGCAGCAATAAAGATACCAGTTATAGAAGTACATATCAGCAATGTTTTCGCACGTGATGAATTTCGCTCAAACTCGGTGATCGCTCCTGTCTGCAAGGGCAGCATAAGCGGCTTCGGATTCGGAAGCTACTATCTTGCAGTTCAGGCGCTGGCGGAGCTCTGAGAGGTGCGGAATGAACAGATTCGACAAACTATTTGAAACATTTGAAGGGGCTGACTGTGTCCTGATTACTTCAGATATTAACCGCAGGTATTTTACCGGTATGAAGTCATCGGCAGGAGTAGTTATAGCATTTCCGGGAAAAGCGTATCTTCTCATAGACTTCCGGTATATCGAAAAGGCGAGGGCTGTGGTCACTGATGCTGAGGTCATAGAGGCAAAAAAGCTTTACCCGCAGCTGATGGAGCTGCTGAACAAGCATGATGCAAAGTCAATAGCCATAGAATCCGAAACAATGACTGTCAAGGAACTCAATGCGTATGAGCATTTTTTCAGTCAGATGCATTTTGTGTATGATGACTCGCTGAGTACAGCCATATCAGCGCTTCGTGCGGTGAAGGATAAGGACGAGATCGAATGTATAAAAAAGGCTCAGGCAATAGCTGAAGCCGCATATGACAGGATACTGAAGTTCATAAAGCCCGGTGTTACTGAAAGAGAGACTGCTCTTGAGCTCAACCGTCTTATGTTTGAGCTCGGCGCAGAGGATCTTTCCTTTGATACTATCGTGCTTTCCGGAGCAAATACGTCCATGCCCCACGGAGTTCCCTCGGACAAGAAGATAGAAGAGGGCGAGTTCGTGCTCATGGACTTCGGTGCAGTGTACAACGGCTACCACAGTGACATGACACGTACTGTGTGCGTAGGACAGCCTGATGACGAGATGAAAAAGGTGTATGATACTGTTCTCAGCGCACAGCTTGCAGCTCTTGAAGCAGCAAAGGCAGGTATGACAGGCAGCGACCTTGACAGGATCGCACGGGATATCATCGAACGTGAAGGTTACGGAAGCTGTTTCGGACATTCCCTCGGACACGGTGTAGGCATGGAGATACATGAAAAGCCGAATGCTTCGCCGAATTATAAGCTGCCGCTGAATGAAGGAGCGGTAGTTACTGTAGAGCCCGGAGTATATATAGCCGGCAGATTCGGCGTCAGAATAGAAGATTTTGTCATTTTGACCGAAAACGGCTGCGAAAACTTGACAAAAAGCGCAAAAAGTCTAATTACATTATAATAATTCATTTTAGGTATTGCAAAACAGACTGAAATATGGTATAATTTAGTATCATATTAATTTGAAAAAATACGGAGGTATTTATAATGATTTCAGCAGGAGATTTCAGAAACGGCGTTACCTTTGAGCTTGACGGACAGGTAGTACAGGTTATCGAGTTCCAGCACGTTAAGCCCGGTAAGGGAGCCGCTTTTGTAAGAACTAAATACAAGAACGTAATCACAGGTTCAGTTGTTGAAACTTCCTTCAACCCTACTGCAAAGTTCCCTACAGCTTTCGTTGAGAGAAAGGATATGCAGTACAGCTATAATGACGGCGATCTTTACTACTTCATGGATCTTGAGTCATATGAGCAGGTTCCGATCAGCGCTTCTATCCTCAGCGACAGCTTCAAGTTCGTCAAGGAAGAAATGATCTGCAAGATACTCTCATACAAGGGCAACGTATTCGGCGTTGAGCCGCCCAACTTCGTAGAGCTCAAGGTCACTCAGACAGATCCCGGCTTCAAGGGCGATACAGCAACTAACGCAACAAAGCCTGCAACACTTGAGACAGGTGCTGAGATCAAGGTTCCGCTCTTCATCGACGAAGGCGAGATCATTCAGGTAGACACAAGAACAGGCGAGTATATGTCCAGAGCATAAGCTCATGTTTTTACTATAATTTGAGAGGAGGAGCTTGTTATGAAGCTTACCGAGAAAATGTCATATTTAAAGGGACTTATCGACGGTCTTGAGATCGACACTTCCACAAAGGAAGGAAAGGTGCTTATCCAGATGTCAGAGGTAATGTCCGAGCTTGTGCTTTATGTTGACGATCTTCAGTCACAGGTAGACGAGCTTACAGAGCTCTGTGATATCCTTGATGAAGATCTCGGACAGGTCGAGGACGATTTCTATGACTGCGGCGAGTGTGACGGCGACTGTGACACTTGCGACGATGATGATGACTGGGACGACGATGACTTTGATTTCGATGAAGATGACGATGGGCTTTATGAGATTACCTGTCCAACCTGCGGAGATACTATTCTTCTCGATGAGGGCATGATCGAAGAGGGTTCAATGAACTGTCCTAACTGCAATGAGCTCCTTGAGTTTGATTATGACGATCTTACAATCGAGGATTTCGAGGACAAGGACGAAGCTCCCGAAAAGAAGTAATATTGCCGTAAAAGAGCAAATACGCTGCGGATTGAATATCTTTCCGCAGCTTTTTTATTATTTTCTGTAACGAAAGTGATATATCGTAGTCTTATAGTTGAAGGCGGTGAGAAGTTTGGACAAAGTCGAAGAGCTCTACAAAGATTATTTCCATGATGTATACCTTTATATAAGATCACTGTCGGCGGACGAACATCTTGCCGAGGATATAACGCAGGAGACATTTTTCAGGGCGATGAAGTCCGTTGACAGCTTCCGCGGAGACTGCGATATAAGGGTATGGCTGTGTCAGATAGCGAAAAATCTGCTGTTCACCCACAGCAAAAAAAGCAGTCGCTCCACAGGAGAAGATATACCTGAGACGCTGCCTGACTCAAAACCTTCCATTGAAGATTTGGTCGCCGACGGAGAGCAGAGTATGGAGATACACCGAGTGCTGCATACTCTTAGCGAGCCCTACAAGGAGGTATTCACTCTGAGAGTTTTCGGTGAACTGAGCTTCCGTCAGATAGGGGATATCTTCGGCAGGACCGAAAGCTGGGCGCGAGTGTCCTTCACCGTGCAAAGCTGAAGATAATAGAAGAACTGGAGGTACAGAAATGAATAACTGTGATATAGTAAAGGATCTGCTTCCGCTGTATGCCGACGATGTGTGCAGCGGGGAGAGCAGAAAAGCAGTCGAGGAGCATCTCAACAGCTGTCCCGACTGTAAAAAAGAGCTTGAAAAGCTCCGTCAAAATGTGAGTATAAGTCCTCAGAAAGACGGTGAGGTGCTAAAACGTATAAAGAGACGCCTGCGTATTGAAAAGCTTGCAGTTGGGCTTATAAGCGCTGCAGTGCTTGTGTTTGTACTGCTTGGAACGCTTTTTTACCTGATAAATTGGGACTGCTCGATGGACGTAGAAAGATATGATATCCCGGACAATGTTTATGTTACAGAGTGGGACGGTATGCTTTTGTTCTGCGTAAAAGGTGATGCAGCAAGCTTCGATTTCGTATTTCCGACGTTCAGTGACAGCAGCGGAAATCATTTGTCCTATGACAAGGAGTACGACAAGGACAGCAAGAACGGCATAGGATATACTCTTAAACAGCGCAAAATATCAAGCTTTTCGTATATTAACTTCGGTAATGAGTATCCATTTGCATATCAGATAGGCACTGTCGAAAAGCTGAAGGAAAAAAATATTGAAAAGATCTTTTATTACGATGATGTAAACGATAAAGAGTATATTTTATGGGAGAGTGATCATAATGATTGAGAGAAAGTTCAGTATACCGCTTATCCTGCTTGCCGCTGCTTCATTTGCGGTCGGATTTTTCGGATTCCCCGTTGAAGGGATAGTGCTCGCGGTCATAATAATAATTATTTCAGTGAAGCTGCGTGAAAAGTATCTTATACTGATACCAGCAGCTGTCTGTATCGTTACTATTGCGGTCGCAGGTGCGTTTATTGCATTTATGATATACACAGGCACAAAGGGCGGATATAACAGCTACTGGCTTATGCGTCTGATATTTGGAGGACCTAAATAAAATGACTGCCCCCTCAGCATGGAACCGAGGGGGCAAAGTTGTATTCATTCATACTGCGCAAGTATCTTCTGCGCCGCTTCAAGACGGGTCTGGCGGTTGTTCATTGCCTGCTTTTCGATGTATTTATGAGCCTGAGGCTCCGTGAATTTCAGGTATTTCATAAGAGTGGTCTTGGCGCGGTTGATAGTGCGCATTTCCTCTATACGGCTTAGAATATCCGGGCTTTCCTTTTTTACTTCTGCCATGCGGACTCTTGCAGCGATAATAAGGCGTATAGTACGCTGAAGAAGCTCCCTTGTAACCGGTTTGGTTACTACGTTAATACCGCTGTCGGAAACACGGTCTGCGATATCATCAGCCACATCGCTGCCGCAAATAAGGATTATACCGGCAGAGGTGGAATCGGCTATCATTTCCGCAAGATCCTGTCCGAATTCATCAGACAGAGGCGTATTAACTATGACCAGTTCAGGTTCGGTCTCATTTTTTACAAGACGGCGGGCTTCATTGCCGCTTGCCGCTACAGCTGTTCTGCTGCAGCCTTCTATACGCAGAAGAAGTTCTGCGAGTTCGGCGAACTCATTGTTTGAGGATACTATAAGTGCTCTTTCCATTTATTGCCTCACACGAATTTGAAGTATGACTCTTCCTCGAATTTTTCCTTGTCATTAGCTTCGGAGTAATCGTGTATCTGTCTGTCGAGCTGAGCGAAGATATTGCTGCGTATTTCCGGGGAAAGTGTCTGCTTTACGAAATCGCTTGCCTTTGCGGCGGCAGCAGCTTCTTCGAGGCTGGACGGAAGCGGCTGAAAAACAGAGTCTGCTGTGTCGCTGTGCATAGCGCTCTCGAAAAGAGATGAATCATTTTTTTGTATACCGCCTATACCTGCAGCAAGTATGAGCTTGAAGGTTATATATGGGTTGCAGCAGGCGTCAGCAGAGCGTATCTCGATACGTGGAGTTATCCCCACAGGTTTGGGAACTCTGATAAGCTGAGAGCAGTTCTCGGCAGACCAGTTAACGTATTTTGGCGCATAGCCTATCCCCAAGCGCTTATAGGAGTTGGTAGTGCAGTTGAGAAAGGCAGTTATTTCTCTTATCTTGCTGAGAACTCCTGATATGAAGCATTTTCCCTCATGGGGCATAGCGTTTATATCGTTGCCGAAGATATTATCTCCGCCTTTTTTCAGGCTTATTGAAATACTCAGGGCGCTTCCGTGCTCATCTGGGAGGGGCTTCGGCATGAATGAAGCGAAAAGACCGTTCTGTGCGGCTATGGACTTAACAACAGTCTTGTAGTGTACCATATTGTCAGCAGCGGTTATAGGCTCGCTTTCGCGGAACTCTATCTCGTTTTGCGCAGGACCATGCTTATGGCAGGAGCTCTTGGGGCTCATTCCCATTTCCTCAAGGGAGAGACATATCTCACGTCTTGCGTTCTCGCACTTATCAAGGGGAGCCACGTCGAGGTAGCCGCCCTTGTCGTGAGGTATCTTGGTAGGCTCGCCACGTTCATCCAGCTCGAAGAGGTAGAACTCGCATTTTGTACCCATTTCGCAGGAATAGCCGTCGAGGCGGAGCTGATTGATATAGTTTGTCAGCTCTGTACGCATATCTCCCACGTAGTCGCTGCCGTCGGTGTTTTTCAGCGAGCAGAAGAAGCGGACGACACGTCCCGACTTAGGTCTCCAGGGGAGAACGGAAAGCGTTGATATATCGGGAACGAGAAGCAGGTCGGAGCAGCCCTCCGCAATGCATGAGGCGTCGAAGGGGATGCCGTATTCAAATGCACGCGGCAGCTCATTCGGCATGATAGCCACGTTTTTGAGATTGCCGAACATATCGCAGAAAGTAAGTCTTATAAATTTTACGTCGTTCTCTTCAACGAATTTCAGTATCTCTTTAGGAGAAAAGCTCATTGAAAGACCTCCATTTTAATAATTGTAGGGGCGGATATTATCCGCCCGTTATATTTTGTTCAATGACATAACATATATCTGGCAAGGGTTATCCTCGTCCCAGTATTCAGGGAATACCTCGAATTCCTTGAAGCCGCAGCTGAGGTAGAACAGATTGGTCTTGTCGTAGTCAGGGTACTTGCCCATCTGAACAGTTTTTACCTGCATAAAGGAATAACCGCTTTCGGCAGCTATAGTTTTGGCTTTTTCAAAGAGCTGACGACCTATGCCCTCGCGGTGATAGTCTTTCAGCACACCCATGACAGCAAGTTCAGCGGTATCCTTTCCTGTTTCTTTCAGACAGAGGAAGCCCACATATTCTCCGTTTCCCTTAGCTGCAATAAATATCCATTCAGCACAGTCCCTGATGTACTGTTCGCGGCTTTCGTCCACCTCGAACCATTCTCTGAGCGCTTCAAGGACTTTTCTTGCTATTTTGCGTTTTTCGTCTTTATCAAAAATCTGCTCTATCATTTATTGTTTCTCCGAAGATCATTCGCCAAAAGGGAAATAATGTTCTGATTTGGACTGGAATTCGCATAGCCTTATGATCTTATTATCATTATCAAAATCAGCTATCGTCACTCCGTCAAAGCCGTCGATATTTCCCTCATAATCGCATTTGAAATACCATTCTGCGACCAGTGTTTTGTCATGGGTGACAGTTCGCTTTATAGTCCATTCCAGAACTCTTCCGTGCCTGTTCCATTCATGGAACCACTTAAGTATCTGAGAAAGACCGTGATACTCCGGACCGTAACACTCAATATATACGGAATTGTCTGAAAAAGTTTCATTTAATGCGGAAATATCATTGTCTAACCATGCCTGAAAATACCGCCTTAAAATTTCTTCCATTCTTTATACATTGAAACGGAACAGAACTATATCTCCGTCCTGCATAACGTACTCCTTGCCCTCAAGGCGTACAAGTCCCTTTTCCTTGGCAGCAGCCATGCTTCCGCAAGCCATAAGGTCGTCGTAGGAGATGACCTCCGCACGGATAAAGCCTTTCTCAAAGTCTGTATGAATCTTACCCGCAGCCTGAGGAGCCTTTGTGCCCTTTGTGATAGTCCATGCGCGAACCTCCTGTTTGCCTGCGGTGAGGTAGGAGATAAGTCCGAGAAGAGCATATCCCTCCTTGATGATACGGTTGAGACCCGATACCTCGAGACCCAGCTCGCTGAGGAACATAGCCTTGTCCTCGTCGCCCATATCCGATATCTCAGCCTCTATCTGAGCGCAGATAGGAAGTACAGCGGAGTGCTCCTCCTCTGCAAGCTTGCATACAGCCTTGTAGTTCTCGTTGGTGTCGATATTATTGGTGAAGTCCTCCTCGCTGAGATTAGCCGCATAGATAACAGGCTTAGCAGACAGCAGGGGAGTTGACTTGATAAGCTCTCTCTCCTCGTCTGTGAAATCAAAGCCTCTTGCGGACTTTCCTTCTTCAAGGTGAGCCTTCAGCCTTTCAAGGAACTCAGCTTCCGCAAGGTATTTCTTATCTCCCTTGGCAGCCTTTTTAGCTCTGTCGATACGTCTTTCCACCATTTCTATATCCGAGAATATAAGCTCCAGATTGATAGTTTCGATATCACGGAGCGGATTTATGCTTCCGTCAACGTGGATGATATTGGGGTCCTCAAAGCACCTTACAACGTGAACGATAGCGTCAACCTCACGAATATCCGCAAGGAACTTGTTTCCGAGACCCTCGCCTTTTGAAGCGCCCTTTACAAGACCGGCGATGTCAACGAATTCAAGGTTAGCGGGAGTGAACTTATCCGGCTCGTACATTTCTGCCAGCTTATCGAGTCTTTCGTCGGGAACAGAAACTATGCCCACGTTTTTCTCAATAGTGCAGAAGGGGTAGTTTGCGGATTCAGCACCTGCGTTAGTGAGTGCGTTAAAGAGTGTGCTTTTGCCCACATTGGGCAGACCAACCATGCCAAGCTTCATATTTATTTCTTACCTTTCTCATATGTTTCCCCGCCCTTTGAGGCGGGGAGGATTGATTTAGTTATTAGCGTAGGTAGTACGCTTATTGTTCACAAGCGAAGTAACATTGGAATTCTGTATCTGTACATCGCCTGTAGCTGTACCGATATCCTTGGGATTACCTGCATTAACGACCATTGATACCTCGGAATCGACGATAGTTACATTTCCTGTGCCGGCTGCGTCACCGATACCTGTTACCTCATCGCCCTCAGAGTCGATAGTGATGGAAGCATTCTGTATCTTGGTATTGATATTACCCTTTACAGCGCCTATGCAGGAGTGTTTTGCAGAGCGCATCTTCATGCTTATCTTGCCCTGCCTGATGTATATGCTGCCCTCGCCGTCCTCAAGGACGCCGATTCCCACAGCCTGGGCGCCGGTACATGACATAGTGATATCAGCGTCGGAGCTGATAGTGGATATGCCCTTGCAGCTTCCTATGCCTGTTACCTTGATACCGGATATAGTGATATCCAGGGAGCACTTCTCACCGATGTCGATATTTGCGTCACCGTTGAAGCTTCCGACAGCAAGACCGTTATGTGAATACATGAAGATCTTTATCTTGCCTGAGATCAGTTTGATATCGGAGTCGTCATCGTTATGACCGCCGCCTATACAAAGCGCTTCAACGCTGTTGGAAATTATTTCGAGGGTTCCGCCGAAGTCGATAGTGATATCGCCGTAGCCGTGGTCGTAGTCATTACCGATTCCGATACCCTCAGAAGCATAGCAATCTATAGTGAGACTGCCCTTGCCGCCAAGCTCGAACTGCGAGCCCATAGGTACATAGATACCGGAATAGCTGAGCTTATTGCTCTTGACAACATTGAGGACAAGACGTGCATACTCGCCCACGGTGATAGTAGGCTTGCTGTTGCCGCTTATCATATTGACATTCTTCAGCGTCAGCTCACAGCTGTGATTATCCATGATGGATATGTTCATCTTCACCTGCTTGTCGGGGTCGCCGACGATGGTGAGCTTGCTCTGATAGATGTGTATATCCGTATATTTTTCGAGCGCGAGTTTGAGAAGATCCAGCTCAGTATCGTTCTGTGCGGCATATATCTTCTTTACGCCCTCCGGACGTATCTCAAGATTGGTCTTGATTATCTCGTCCTTGATATCCGAAGAGATGCTGTTGAGGAAGAGGGGCTTGGGCTTTGAAGTATAATATCCCTGAATGAGATCAACGCCGAGGCGTATCACAGTTTTCAGCTCCTGAACGGTCTCAACGCCCTCAGCCAGCGATTGCAGTTGGTTCTCATGGCAGAATTCTATGATAGCTGTAACGAGCTGCTGCTTTTTGAGGTCATTGTGGATATCGCTTATAAGGGAGCGGTCTATCTTAATGTAATCAGGCGAATAGTGGAGCAGGTTCGAGGAATTTGAATAGCCTGAACCGTAGTCGTCGATAGCGAGCTTGCAATGAGCAAAACCGCAGCGCTTTTTGAGAAGCTCAATGGACTCATCTGTAGCAGCGGTCTCTTCAACTATCTCAATGACAGTTTTTTCAAGGAGTTCGCCGTATGTAAGGTAAAGCTCATTGAATTCCTCGTCGCTCAGAAGATGACTTGGAAGGCAGTTTATGAAGAGCTTGCGCTTTTCAAATATCTGCTGATTGTCGCTGAGAAGCTTCAGAGTATTGAAAAACGTGAGCTTCTCAATGGAGTAAAGGTCGTTCTGAGCGGCAGCTATCTTCAGTATCTGAGTGGGAGCCATCTTGATATCGCCGACAGTTCTCATAAGAGCTTCATAGCCGACTATCTCTCCTGTCTGAGCCTCAACTATGGGCTGGAGATAGTAGGTGAGTAGATTGTCCTGCACAATGCGGGAGAAGGTCTGAGCATTGCGGTAGGAATCCTTTTCGCGGATATAGTTCTCCTCTGAGTACCAGTTGATTACAGAGCGCTTGTCCGTTCTTGCTTCAAACAGCGCGAATTCCGAGAAATTCATAAGCATATTGAAGTCGGTAGCTTCTTCGGGATATGACGCACAGCCAATGGAAAGGCTTATGCGGCTCTTGTCTGAGATGTCAATTATCTCGCCGAAGTCGTCGGTCAGGGTGCAGTTCTGTACTGCTTCACCCATACTGTTGAGTATGTTGTATATGCTCATCTTGTCGCAGTCGCAGAAGAATACGCATATCTCATAGTTGGACTTCGAGCCTATGATTATGGTATCGCTCTCAAAGCTCTTCAGCGCTTCCGCAACAGAGGTTATGCAGCTGTTGGTATTGTCAACTGTGAGATAGGAACCGAGCTTGTCTATGCCGTTGATGAATATAGTGGCAAGACACGCCTGCTGAACATCGGGGAGGATCTTTTTTATCTTCTGTGAGAATGAAGGGTAGGAGGGCAGACGGGTAACAGGGTCGTATTCAACGAAGGAATTGCGGTCGTTGAATTCGGTTATCTGACGGGTAAAGTCCTGTATAAAGCCGATCCACTCGTCGCTGCTCTCGTAGACATTCATTTTCACATAGCGTGAGGTATTTCCGTCTGTAAATTTATAAATATGCTTCTGTCCTTCTACGGGGTTCTTTGAGATCTTTTCGAGTAGGTCAAAGAACTCGAATTCATTGATCTTTTCACTCGGACAGCCGAGGATATGACAGGCGACCGAATCAAGGTAAGCGGCTTTTTCCTTGGCTAAATAGGTAAAAGCTCCGATATTGCCGACAAACTGCTGAAAGACCTGCCAGTCATGACTAAGCGCGGGAGGATTTGTGCTGAAATCAAATATACTCATAATGTCCCCTTATACCGCGTGAGCTGTTCAGAACAGAGAAGAACAGCCCTTTCGGCACCTGCGTTTAACGGTCAGCAGGAGACCGTGATAACGTACATTTATACAATTTTATTATACTACATCGGGGCGTGAATGTCAATAAAAAAGCCGCCATTTTCGGCGGCTTCGGAAATATTGTCCGGGCATCAGTCAAGGAAGTCCTTGACCTTTTTGCTTCTGCTGGGGTGACGGAGCTTTCTCAGTGCCTTTGCTTCGATCTGGCGGATACGCTCACGTGTTACGTCAAAGCGCTGACCTACCTCCTCAAGTGTACGTGATTTGCCGTCCTCAAGACCAAAACGCAGCTTCAGGACCTTTGCTTCACGGTCTGTCAGAGTTGACAGGACTTCATTGAGCTGCTCTTTCAGGAGAGTATGTGAAGCTGCTTCAGCAGGAGCCGGAGCGTCATCGTCGGGGATAAAGTCGCCGAGGTGACTGTCCTCCTCTTCACCGATAGGTGTTTCGAGAGATACGGGATCCTGGGCTACGCGCATGATCTCGCGTACCTTGTCAACCGGCATATTGAGCTTTTCAGCGATCTCCTCCGGGCTGGGATCGTGACCGTTCTCATGGAGGAGCTGACTTGACACCTTCTTTACCTTGGTTATGGTCTCGACCATGTGTACGGGGATACGTATAGTTCTTGCCTGATCGGCGATAGCACGGGTTATAGCCTGCCTTATCCACCATGTAGCGTATGTGGAGAACTTGAAGCCCTTTGTGTAGTCGAACTTTTCAACAGCCTTGATAAGACCGAGGTTGCCCTCCTGTATGAGATCGAGGAACTGCATACCTCTTCCTACGTACTTTTTTGCAATAGATACAACAAGACGGAGATTGGCTTCCGAAAGACGCTTTTTAGCATAGGGATCGCCCTTTGCCATTCTCTGCGCGAGCTCTATCTCTTCCTCTGTTGTAAGGAGGGGAACTCTTCCTATTTCCTTTAAGTAGATCTTTACAGGGTCGTCAATAGCTATACCCTCTGTTGAGAGAGCCATTTCAAGGTCGTCTGTCATATTTGAGTCAAGACCGATTTTCAGGTCGGCGTCGAGGTTCATATCCTCAATGATCTCGATATTGAGATTCTCGCAGTTTTCATAGAAGGTGTCGATCTGATCGACGCTGAAATCAAGCTCCTCAAGAGCGTCGGTTATCTCCTTGGTAGTGAGCCTGCCGTTGGCTTTACCCTGTTCCATAAGAGCTTCTATGGTGTTTTTCTTTTCCATTGTATTTATCCTCCTACTTGTTTTTGGAACGGAAGAGCTCCAGCAGCTCATCGTTGCTCAGCTCTCCGTCAGTTTTAGGCGTACTGTTCCTGAGTACCTCAGCGCAGTCGGCAACTACGTCCATTGTAACTGCGACTTCGCGTTTTTTTGCGGCTATTCCGCTTATTCTTCCCGTTTCCTCAGGAGAAAATTCATCTGACAGCAGTGATATCGAGAACTTGTCCGAAATTTTCATTGCGTTCAGCAGAGCCTTGTAGACCTTTTTGTTGAAAGCGGTCACAAAGCACTCAGGCGGAACGAGCTTTTCAATATCCTCGTATTCCTGCGGACGTTTCAGCAGATAGCTTATTATGGTCTCCTCGGCGCGGGCTTCTTTTTTATTGGAGACTGCGTCGGGGTTTATATCATCACGTATGTAAGATGTTTTTGCCTTTATGGTGCGCCATTCGTTTTTTCTGGCGCTGCGGCTGTTCTTTTCGAGCATGGAATCTATATGTGTTTTCAGGACCTGCACAGGTATATCGCATTTTTTTGAGGTGCGCGATATATATACCTCACGTTCCAGCGGTGATTCTATACCTGCAAGTACCTTTGAGGTACGCTTCAGGAGCTCTACTCTGCCTATCTCTGTGGAAAGGTCGAGACCCTCTTCACACCTGTCCAGCATGAAGTCGTTGGCGTCGTTGGAATCGTCTATGAGCATACGGAAGCGGTCACGTCCGAACTTTTTGATATACTCGTCCGGATCCTTTGCGCCTTCCATGTGTAGTATCTTAGTGCGGAGCCCGACGTCCGCAAAGTGATTGATAGCTTTCTGAGTAGCCTTCTGTCCTGCGCCGTCGCTGTCATAGGCAACTACAACTTCCTCGGCATAGTGGCTGATGAGCCTTGCCTGATCGGGAGTTATGGCGGTTCCGAGGGTGGCGACCACGTTCTCGAAGCCTGCCTGATTAACGGCTATGACGTCCATATATCCCTCGCAGAGTATCAGCCTTTTGGCGTTGGAATTCTTTGCGAAGTTCATGGAGAAGAGATTGGAGCCCTTGTCGAATACGGGGGTTTTTCCTGTATTCAGGTATTTAGGCTGCGAGTTGTCGAGGACTCGTCCGCCGAAGCCGATTATATTGCCCCGGAGGTCTATTATAGGAAACATTACTCTCTTCCTGAACATATCGAAGGTACGTCCGTTTTTCTGACCGCCCAGCCATGCATCGGTGATCTCGTCGTCGGAATAGCCCTTGGACTTCAGAAGATCGGTGAGATCGTTCCACGAGTCGGGAGCGTAGCCGAGACCATATTTTTTTATGGTCTGCGGAGTTAGTTTTCGGTCTGCAAAGTACTGCAGTCCCGTTTTGTCCGGACCCTTGAAAAGATTGGTATAGAAATGGTTCGCGGCAATGCGGTTCATTTCGTAGATACGGGTCTTTCGCTTTGCGAAGCCGCTGTCCTTATTGCCGTATTCCGGTACTTCCATACCTGAACGCTGAGCGAGGAGCTTTACGGCTTCCTGGAAATCAAGGTTCTCCGCTTTCATTACAAAGGTTATGACATCGCCGCCTGCGCCGCAGCCGAAGCAGTAAAAGCTCTGCGTATCGGTGAATATAGTGCATGACGGGGTCTTTTCCGAGTGGAAGGGGCAGGAGCATACATAATTCCGCCCTCGCCTTATAAGGTTAACATAGCCGCCCATTACTGTCTCTATGGGATTGGCATTGCGGAGATTATAGAGAAATTCGTCGTTCTGAGGCATTATTCACCCTCACTTCCAGAATTTCGGCACGAAAAGCTCGGTGTAGAGATCGACGGCGTATTCGTCGCTCATTCCTGATATATAGTCACAGACGGCGCGGTCGGCGTCTGAATCCTTCATAATACTGCGGTACTCATCGGGAAGCTTTTTGCTGTTCTCAATGAAATAAGCGTACATTTTCCGTATCAGCTGTTCAGCCTTGCTTTCCTCCTGCTTAGCTGTAGGATTTGTATAAACCTTTTCAAACATGAATTTTTTCAGGTCATCATGGGCTTTGCGTATCTCCGGCGCAAAGTCTATATCAAACGCTCCGTGTTCGATAACAGAGGCAATGAGAGTAGTTATTCTCTTCGTTTTTGTATTGCCGAGCGTTATCACGCAGTCACGGGGGAGCTCATTGGGATCAAGTATCCCGGCGCGGATAGAGTCCTCGATATCGTGGTTTATGTAAGCGATGGTATCTGCGAGGCGGACTATATTGCCCTCTTTGGTATCAGCGATCATATTTGTATGGCAGAGGATACCGTTCCGTACTGCATGAGTGAGATTAAGCCCCTTACCCTTTTTTTCAAGTACCTCAACCACGCGGACGCTCTGCTCGTAATGCTTGAAGCCGTGGGGGCATATCTCGTCAAGAGTTCTTTCGCCGCAGTGACCGAAAGGGGAGTGACCAAGGTCGTGACCGAGAGCTATAGCCTCGGTGAGATCCTCGTTGAGACGCATACCCCTTGCGATAGTCCTTGCTATCTGTGATACTTCAAGGGTATGAGTGAGTCTTGTCCTGTAGTGGTCGCCGACGGGCGAGAGAAATACCTGTGTTTTACGCTTCAGTCTGCGGAAGGAGTTGCAGTGGAGTATGCGGTCACGGTCACGCTGGAACTCTGTTCTGTACGGGCATTTGTCCTCATAGCGCTCACGCTCTGTGCCCTTTGTATCAATGCTTGCACAGGCAAATTTGCTGAGGATACCTGCCTCGCTTATTTCTATCTGTTCGCGTACTGTCATACTAACTCCCCCTGACATAAAAAACTTCTCAGGAAATGCTCCTGAAAACAGCGTCTATTATACTTATACTAAAACGGGACAAAAAACCCTTTATTTTTTCAAGAAAAATTTTTCACAGAGGAAAAATCCTCAAAAAGCTCTTCGCAGTCGGTTATATCCGCAGAACCGTTGGTAGCTTCTGTTATCTCTTTTTTCAGAGCTTCAAGCTTCTCGGTGAGAACAAGGACCTCCAGGACAACATCGCTGCCGAAGTCTGAGTTTACTGTGATAGTGTCAAAATTTGGCAGCAGATAGGATATCTTGCCGTACATACCGTAATCTGCGGTTATTCTGATGCGGTGACAAAGGCACATATTCATTATATGCGCGGCGTCGCAGGCAAGGGAAGCCGCATGGGAATAGGCTCTGACAAGTCCGCCGCCGCCGAGGAGTATACCGCCGAAGTAACGGGTCACTACCACGCAAACGTCGGTAAGTCTGCGTTTCTGGAGCACATCGAGAACAGGGACTCCAGCAGTGCCCTGAGGCTCACCGTCATCTGAATAGCGGGAAATATTGTCATTGCGCAGGATATATGCGTATACATTATGCTTGGCCTTCCGGTGCTCGGCTTTGATGGAATTTATAAATGCTACAGCCTCGTTGTTTGTCTTTACGGGAGCTATATAGCCTATGAACTCCGAGCGCTTTTCTATGAATGAAGCCTTGGCATTGGCGGAAATAGTGAAATAGTTCATAATAAATTAACCTTATTGACGAAAAGCCCCGTCAGTGACGGGGCTTGTGACTTATTTGTCCATATTGAAACGCTTCTTGAATCTGTCAACACGTCCGCCTGTATCAACAAGCTTCTGCTTTCCGGTATAGAACGGATGGCACTTTGAGCAGATTTCAACCTTGATGTTTTCCTTTGTAGACATAGTCTCGATCACATTACCGCAGTGGCAGGTAATAGTGGTCTTCTTGAACTCAGGATGGATTCCTTCTTTCACGATTGTCACCTCTTTCGATTTTTTCTGCAAATCGAGCAGCCCATCAGTTCCTTTAGACAGTAGTGCCGAATATACATTACAGTTATTAATTATATCATAGGCTGAGCTATGTGTCAAGCCTTTGTAAAATTTATTTTATTATTTAACTTTGGCAACAGTGTAACCGTCGATCTCATAAACCTTTGTATTGTCGGTTTCCTCAACAGCGTCCTCTTTGTCGAAGAATACATAAAGGACGTCACTTCTGCCGTTTCCGGCTTTGAGCTGATCGTACTGCTCCTGTGCGTAGTTTCTGACAGATTCAAGGTCCATACGTGCAAGGTAGAAGCTGCTCAGACTTAAATGCTTTTTAGCTGCCATCTGTGCAAAGTCGAAGTACATCTGCATATACAGACCGTAAGCGTCCTTCATGGGCAGGAAGATTATCTCTTTTGTATCTTTTGTCAGTTCCTCCCACTTCTCATCTTTAAGAGCATATTCATAAGCAGGGGGCTGACTGTACTGCTTATGGAGTCCTCTGCAAAAGTCTCGGATATCCAGACCCTGAATGAGAAAACAAAGGGCAACTGTGACTATCGCAGTCTTCCTGTTTAACTTTGAAACAAGTGCCATAGCGGCTGTCATGATAAGCACGCCGGGAACCCATATAAAACGTCCCGAACAACGGAATATACTTAATCCTCCTCTTACAAGACGGGGGAGAGGTATCTCAAGGAGGACCCTTCCGTTGAGGGTTATCCTGTTGCTGACAGCCCAGCAGAAGCTGACCATAAATACAGCTGTAAACGCCCAGAACTCGACTTTGTATTTTTTAAGCAGTCCGCGTGCGGTTTTTATGAATCTTCCTTCCTTTTTTTCAATAAGATTTAAAAGGATTATAAATGAGATGACAACGCACACTATCATGCCGAGGCCGAGATATCCGAATCCTTCTCCCTGTCCGTCGAAGGAGTTGAGCTGGCGAAGGAACTTTGAAATTCCATGGCTGTCGAAAAATGTATTGAGGTTTGAAGAGTATCCGCCGAAGCCGCCGTCAATATAGCTGCCCGGTCCGTAGAAGGCTCCTATGATGAACAAGGTCAGCAGGGTCGAAGCCACCGAAGTACCGAACACTGCAATTGCCTTTTTAAGTTTTTTGTCTCTGAATACAACAAGTATCACGTATCCCATCATGACCATGAATACCATCGGAACGAAATAGCTGTGTATCAGAACGGCGAGCATACAGTCAACTGCCCATAGTACCATGGGAGTGAACTTGTGCTTGTACTCTTTTTTATAGTCGAGACAGAGTATCATAGCGATGATGAAAAGCCATATCGCGCCGAGAGAGTTATGGTGAGTGATACGCTTTATTGCCGCCGGAAAGGCTGCATAGAACAGAGAGCCGATTGATGAGAATACTATATCGGGTTTTATCCGGTAGAGCAGGGAAGCTCCGAAGCCGCCATTGAGTGCGAAGCATATCATTCCCCATAGACCGAGAAACTGGAATGTATCGGGGAGAATCGGGGAGAGAATCTTGAATATCAACCCGAAAAGGGGGATAGAATCCGAGTACATACACGAAACTGCACCATTGCTGGTAAGTCCTTCAGTGAGACCGATCGGGAATGTCCACGGGCTGTTCCTGAAGAATACCCAGCCGAGGTGATGCTGTGTGGCATCGCCTGTGTAGGCAAATATCCAGTCTGTATTTGCGGGTGATACCATGGAAGCACCGAATATCACAATGAACGTGAGAGCACCGAGTACAGCTCCGATCAGAAATGTGATCTTGCTGCCGTGATCTGTGAATATACCTTTTTTTTCAGTTGTTGGTTTGGAATTAGACATTTTTAAGTATGTACTCCTTGTCGTAAAATATTGTTTCATTATTCATGCAAAAGGCGAACCAAAGTTCGCCCTCTGACATTATTTCATGCTGCGTGTAAAGTCAGCATATATCTTCTGCTCTATAACTTCGGCTTCCGCCTTTGAAGCTGCCTTTGCAGTAATATAGGTCTTGATCTTTGGCTCTGTGCCGGAAGGACGAACAATTGCCTTGCAGTTGTTCTCCAGATAGAACGCGAGTACATTGGACTTGGGGAGTGTGAGCTCCTTTACCTTGCCTGTTGCGATATCCTTTGAAGTGCCTGCCTTGTAGTCCTCGAAGCGCTCAACTCTGAGACCGCCGATCTCAGCAGGCGGAGCCTGACGGAGACTTGTCATTATCTCTTCCATGTGCTTCATTCCGCTTTCACCGTCGAACTCAAAGCTGTAAAGAGTCTGGAGGAACATACCGTATTTCTTGTACAGATTCTCTCTTGCCTGCATGAGTGTTATGCCCTTTGTGCGGTAGTAAGCAGCCATCTCGCAGATCAGCATTGAAGCGTCAACAGCGTCCTTGTCCCTGACATATCCGCCGGAGAGGTAGCCGTAGCTCTCTTCAAAGCCGAATACATAGCGATTTTCCTCGCCCTTTGCTTCAAGGAAGCCTATCTGCTCGCCGATGAACTTGAAGCCGGTGAGGACTTCTCTTATCTCAACGCCGTATTCCTTTCCGATGAGATTTACGATATCGGTAGTAACGATGGTCTTTACTGCAACAGGATCCTTTGGCATAGTACCCTTTCTGATCCTCTGTTCGCAGATATATTCGAGGAGCATGGCTCCGACTTCGTTTCCTGAGAAGAGGGCATAGCCGCCGTTTCCGTCGGGAACAGCGATACCTACACGGTCACAGTCGGGATCGGTAGCAAGAAGGAGATCCGGCTTTACCTTGTCGCAGTAGCTGAGACCTACCTGGAGAGCATCGCGTATCTCCGGGTTGGGGTAGGGGCAGGTCGTGAAGTTTCCGTCCGGATTTTCCTGTTCCTTTACTACGGTAACGTCCGTAATGCCGATACGTCTGAGTATCTCGCGTACAGGCTTGTTTCCAGTACCGTTGAGGGGAGTGTATACAACCTTCAGACCACTTGAAGGGCAGAGGTCAGTATTTATTCCCTCAGCGAGAACGCGCTGATAGAATGCTTCTGTGATATCGTCACTGATGTATGAGATATTGCCCTTTCTGAGCTCTTCATCGAAGTCTGATCTCTTTACATCTTTGAAGATATCGAGTGAATTGATCTTTTCGAGTATTATCTCAGCGCCTCTTAGAGTGATCTGACAGCCGTCCTCGCCGTACACCTTGTATCCGTTGTACTTGGCAGGATTGTGGCTCGCAGTCACCATTATACCGCCCTGGCATTTAAGTGAGCGGACTGCCCATGAAAGGCAGGGAGTAGGCATGAGCTCCTTATATATATGTACCTTTATTCCGTTTGCGGCAAGTACCTCTGCTGCAGCCTTTGAGAAAATGTCGCTCTTTATACGGCTGTCATAGGAAATAGCGACGCTCGGATCCTTGTACTCCTGGTTGAGATAGTCTGCAAAACCCTGTGTAGCGCGTCTTACAGTGTAGATATTCATACGGTTCGTACCTGCGCCTATTACCCCTCTCAGGCCGCCTGTACCGAATTCAAGATCACGGTAAAACCTGTCTTTTATACCGTCGCTGTCGCTCTTTATCCCCATGAGCTCAGTCTGAAGATCCTGATCCTCCTTTGCGTTTTCGCACCAGAGGCTGTAAAGTTCCATTTCTTTCATGTTTAATACCTCCTGAACAGATATATAATTATTATATCACACTTTATAAGTTTTTGGAATAGTTTTTTTGAAAAAACAGGATTATTTTATGTTTTAACGAGCGGAAGCAGCTGATTAATGGCTGAATACAGGGGCGTATCCCGATCATATCTATTTATAATATTAGTATTTTATATTATATATAATACAAGCAGTATATGTGCATGATGACGGTTGTGGTCATAAAAAATCCCCGGAACAGCTGTAAAAGCCGTACCGGGGATCGTTTTAATATCATGTCAGTCGCCGAAGGAAACGCCTATATCACGGGCTGCGATAACAAGGTGATTCTCGACATCGACAAATTTTGTTTTTCCTGCGATATCCTCAAGCTTGTTTGAGGTTATCTTGTTGCCGATCTTTGCAACTGTCCTGCCGTAGCGCTCCTTAGCGATGAGGTAGGCAGCGTGGACGCCGAACTGTGTTGAAAGTACGCGGTCATATGCGCTGGGAGCTCCGCCTCTGAGCATATGTCCGGGAACACAGACACGGGCTTCAAGACCTGTATTTGACTGTATCTGAGCTGCAATTCGGTTAGTGGCGGTGAGTATGCCTGCTTCCGCACGTTTTTTTGCACGTTCCTTCTTTTTCAGCTGAGCCTCATTGACATCGAATGCACCCTCTGCCACCGCAACTATGGAGAATGTTTTTCCGTTTGCGCTTCTTGCCATCACTGCGTCGCATATCTTGTCAATATCGTATGGTATCTCAGGGATTATTATAACATCAGCACCGCCTGCGATACCTGCATTTAGGGTGAGCCAGCCTGCCTTATTTCCCATTATCTCACAGAGAAGTACACGGGAATGGCTGGCGGCTGTAGTATGGAGCCTGTCAAGTACGTCTGTCGCAATATCGACTGCCGTATGGAAGCCGAATGTAACATCGGTGCCGTATATATCATTGTCTATTGTCTTAGGAAGTCCGATTATGTTGAGACCTTCGTCCGCAAGGAGCTTTGAGGTCTTGTGTGTGCCGTTTCCGCCGAGGGTCAGGAGACAGTCGAGTTTCTGCTTCTTGTAGGTCTCCTTCATATTTTTTACCTTGTCGATATTGTCCTCGCCGATCACCTGCATCATTTTGAAGGGCTGACGCTTTGTGCCGAAAATAGTTCCGCCCTGCGTGAGTATACCGGAAAACGAAGACGGCGACATATCCTTGCAGAGATTATTGATAAGACCGTAATATCCGTTCGATATGCCGACTATATCGACATTGTCCTCCCCGAAGCGTTCATAGCAGGCCTTTGCAACTCCGCGTATCGTAGCGTTGAGTCCGGGGCAGTCGCCTCCGCTCGTAAGGATACCTATTCGTCTTTTCATATTTATGACCTCCGTATTGTAGTTTGTGCATTATCTTTTCATATCGCGTTTTGCGTTTTTCTCAAAGAAGTCGAGTATCTTTTCCGGCGGCATAGGCTGCCCGTAGAGGAAGCCCTGACCGTAGTCACAGCCTGCCATGCGGAGTATGGACTCCTGAACATTGTTCTCGATACCCTCCGCTATAGTTTCTATCTTCTTGGATTTTGCGATACGGATTACCGCTGAAACTATTTCGTAGGCGATATTGTCATGCTCGATATCTGTTATGAACGAGCGGTCGAGTTTGAGGAGAGTAATGGGAAGCACCTGCAGGTAGCTAAGTGAAGAGTATCCCTTTCCGAAGTCGTCCATAGCAAGCTTTACTCCCAGATCCCGGATCTTGTTCATCTGATCCACGGCGAAATCGATATCGCTGAGAGCGAGGCTTTCGGTAAGCTCAACTTCGAGCCACTGAGGATCGAGGGCGGAACGTGCAAGAGCTTCAAACACTTTTTCCTTGAGGTCAGTCTGGTAGAAGTCGGAAGAAGCGAAGTTGATAGACATTACTATCGGCGGATAGCCCATTTTCTGCCACAGCTTGTTCTGACGGCAGCCTTCGTTGAGTACGAATTCGCTTATCTTGCCGATGAGATGAGAACTTTCTGCGATAGGGACAAAGGAATCCGGACCGATTATAGTTCCGTCAGGCTTTATCCAGCGTATGAGAGCTTCAACGCCCATTATCCTGCCTGATGTCAGGTCTATTTTAGGCTGATAGAAGAGCTGGAGCTCGTTATTGTCTATTGCCAGAGCGAGAGCCTTTTCGAGCTCGGTGTTGCCTATGATCGAATCGTGCATACTCGGCTCATATCCGCAGACGCTGCCCTGTATACCGGTATTGGATTTGAGGGCGAATTCAGCGTGCTCCATTACCTCAAGGAAGGAGCCGCCGTCTTCGGGCATCTTGGAGAAACCGGCAGAGCAGGTAAGGCTTATTGAAGCAAAATCGTCAACAGCAAGCTTTGTGAAGTCCTCCTGTATGGATTTTACTGTTCTTGTAGGCATTTCCTCGTCGCCGTAGTCCCTGAGGAGAAGAGCGAAGTTATCGCCGCTTATTCTTGCGGCAAGTCCGCCAGGAGTAACATACTTATATAGTATATGAGCAAAATTCTTCAGAACATAGTTTCCGTTGCTGTATCCGCAGGTATCGTTGATTATGTGGAAGCGGTCGATATCGAGAACTATGATCCAGAATGAATAATCCAGTATCTTGCATGAATCATATATCTCCTGACCGGTCACAACGAGCTTGTTGCGGTTTGCGATTTCAGTGACATCATCTATATAAGCGAGTCTCTCGATGAGTATATCCTTTTCGTGCTTCTGTGTTACGTCGATAACAGCTCCGCCGAAGAGGGGAGAATTGTTTCCGGAGCCGAGTATGGATTTCAGTCGGAATGAATACCAGCGATAAGCGCCGTCAGCGCTCTTTACCCTCATTTCTATGGTCTTTGCGGCTGATATGTCCTTGTTGCGGATAGCCCCGTCGAACTGCAGCCTGTCGTTGGGATGGATTATCGAACGGAGCTCATTTACGTTTATTGTACCGTTTTTGAGACCGAGCATATGTGCAAGTTCGGGAGAAGCACGGAACACCTTTCTGTCAGTGCTCATTATAAGACCGATCTCTGCCAGTTCCATTGAGGAGTGGAAGAAATCATTCGCGCTTGCGAGGTTCACACGCATTTTCTTCAGCTCCGTGAGGTTGAATCCCGTACTGAGGAAAAGAGCGTGTTTTCTCGTCTTTTTTACCATCGAGGTACTCCATGCAATTGAAATAAGTGAGCCTGCGGGATTGCGGAATGTGGATTCGTAGGAATTGCTGCCCACTATCTTTTCAAGTGCGAGGGGATCGGGATTGGTTATGCCGAATGCTGTCCATACGCCTTCCATCTTGTCCGAGTAATCTGCGGTTATGCCAAGCAGATCACGGAGCTTCTTATTAATGTAGACGTAAGCAAAGTCATCGGACCAGATTATCATTTCGGTATTCAGGTTTTCCGTGACCTTTATTATTTCGGATTCGTCCAGGGACGTTTTCTTGTTCTGGTATATCCAGCCTGATATAGCAAGTATGAGCGTGGCACAGACCATCGTACATACATATATTATAAGAGTAGACTTTGCGTTGGCAGGATACAGAATACAGTATCCTATTACAAGTATGCTTGCGGTAACTATGATGATAGCTGCTGCAAGGGGATTGAAACTGCTTGAAACTCTTTTAACAGTATTTCTCTTGTTGTTCTTATGTCGGCCCGGTCTTTTGTTCATAGATACCGCCTCCCTTCCAACATATTTACCTAAATATATTATAGCAATAATAACTGAAAAAGTCAATTAAAAATTTACAGGCTCTAACAAATTTGATAAAATTGACGGAAATTTACAAGAATATTTCACGTAATATACACTTTTGTCAAATATAATGTTATAATAGTAAAGAAGAATATATCAGGAATGGTTTTGCAAAATGGTGACATTACCTGATCAATAATAAATGTACGGAGGTAAAATATGGCACATATTCTTATTGTTGACGATGAAAAGAATATCCGCAATGTTGTACGCGAATACGCTGAATTTGAAGGATATAAGGTTACAGAAGCCGAAAACGGCATGGAAGCTGTCAATCTCTGCCATGACAATGACTTTGATCTGATCATAATGGATGTAATGATGCCGAGGCTCGACGGATATTCTGCCTGCAAGGAGATACACAAGACGAAGAGCATACCCGTTATCATGCTTTCGGCAAGAGGCGAGGAATATGACAAGCTCTTCGGCTTTGAGATAGGTATCGACGACTACGTTGTCAAGCCCTTTTCGCCAAAGGAGCTGATGGCAAGAGTAAAGGTCGTACTGAAGAGAAACACACATCAGGAGGAGACTGTATCTCAGGACAAATTCTCATTTGAGGGACTTGAAGTCGATATCGCCGGAAGAGAAGTATATGTAAACGGTACTAAGGCGTCCATGACTCCTAAGGAGTACGATCTCTTGTTCTATCTTGTCAAGAACAAGAATATCGCACTTTCAAGGGACAAGCTTCTTGAAGAGGTGTGGGGCTATGACTTCTTCGGTGACGACCGTACTGTTGATACCCACATTAAAATGCTCAGAAACAGCCTTGGAGAGTACCGCAAGTTCATCGTTACACTGAGAGGAATGGGATACAAGTTTGAAGCTGATTAAAAAAAGGATCAGACACGCAGAGAGCAGGATTCCGCTTAAATTCAAGATATGGCTTTATTTTATCATATTCACGGTGATAGTATTCGCCCTGCTGTGGGTATTCCAGATATTCTTCCTTGAAAGGTTCTATAAGGGAATGGCTTACCGTTCTGCCATGAAAAGCATGGATACGATAGTTGAATCCTATGAAAATGATTACAAGAACGGCTACAAGACTCTCTTTTACAAGACCCTGAGCAGTGTTGCGGGAGAGAACGAACAGTGCATATCTATACTTGACAAGTTCGGCAGACCTGTAACACAGGAGCATATTTTAGGAAAATGCATAATACATGACAGGAACAACAAAAACCGCGAACTGATTGACAATATAGACATGGACGACGACGGCGTCATTAAAGGACCGATGATCAATCCCTACACAAACAAGGAAATGCTTATCTGCGGATGCAGGATAGGAACTGCCTCCAATACCCAGGGGTATCTGCTCATAAACTCTACCCTTGAACCCGTAGGCGCTACGGTAAATATCATCAAGCGTCAGCTCATGATCATAACTGGTGTACTGGTGATAATGGCATTCGTCATTTCACTGTATCTTGCAAAGCGAATCGCAATGCCGATAGACAGGATAACAAAGTCAGCGGAGCGGCTTGCTAAGGGCGATTTCAGTACAAAGTTCGACGGAAGGGGATACCTTGAAGCTAAGAAGCTTGCTGATACTCTTACATACGCTGAGAAAGAGCTTTCAAGAGTCGACACCATGCAGAGAGATCTGATCGCAAACGTGTCTCACGACCTGAGGACGCCGCTGACGATGCTGAAAGCCTATGCGGAGATGATACGCGACCTTTCAGGAGACAACCCTGTGAAGCGCAACGAGCATCTGGAAATAATAATCAGTGAAACAGACCGTCTTGCGCTGCTTGTAAACGATATGCTCGACCTTTCAAAGCTGGAGAGCGGAAAGCAGAAACTCACTCCGTCCGAATTCGGGATAAGCGGCAAGCTGGGAGAGATAATAGAACGTTTCAAGGGACTTTCCGAGAAAAACGGCTACCATATCATGTTTACTCCAGATGAAGAAAGGATAGTATACTGTGATGTCGTCAAGATAGAACAGGTCATATACAATCTTATAAACAATGCGCTGAATTATACCGGAGAGGACAAAAAGGTCTTTGTCCGTCAGATAAACAAGGAGGACGGTGTGCTTGTCGAGATAGAGGATACCGGCGACGGCATCGAGGAGGACAAGATAAAGCTGATCTTCGATAAATACTACCGTTCTGAGAACCACAAGCGAGAGGTAGTCGGCACCGGACTTGGTCTTTCCATAGTAAAGGCGGTGCTGAAGATGCATAATTTTGATTACGGTGTCCGCAGTACGCTCGGAAAGGGTTCGACATTCTGGTTCAAGATCAGGAATGTTAAGAAGAATTCTGAATAAAACAACGCTTTTTTATCGGTATACTTTTCGTAAACCGGCATGAAAGGCTTGATATCGGCGTTAGAAAAGAACGTATCACCGTGATTCCGTTCATGAGAACTATTAAAGGTTACTTATAAGCATAAAAAGTGATAACTGGCTATGATTCAATTACAAAATAATACTCCAAGTATTATATAAGTGGACATTTACAGTACACCTTGTGCAGTATTAACAAAAAAGCAATTTTATTCGCCTTAATTTTCTCTGCTGCTCGATCAACATTTTCACACAAAATACATAAATATGTGATATAATATAAATGCTGAGGGAGAATATCCCGAGGCTGATTTTCATGGTAGTTTAATGTTTACCCCAACATTAAATTATTAAATCCCCAATAATCCCTATATCATGGCAGATGAGCTTCCTGAAAAGGAGGCTCATTTGTTTTGTGCAAAAAATTGTTGCATTCATGCAATTGCCTATTGACATATTTCCGACAAAGGTGTATAATACTTTCATAACCTTATCAAGAGCGGCGGAGGTAACAGGACCGGTGAAGCCGCAGCAACCTGACCGTAATGAGTCGAAGGTGCTAATTCCTGCGGTTTTATCCGGAAGATGAGGGCTTTGTGCGATCATGACTTCTCGGATAGAGAAGTTTTTTTATTTTCAGGAGGGTTTTTTTATGAGTAAATGCTTTTTCACATCTGAATCAGTGACCGAGGGACATCCCGACAAGATCTGCGACCAGATCTCTGACGCGGTGCTTGACGCTATTCTCGAACAGGACAAGCTCGGAAGAGTTGCCTGCGAGACCTGCGTTACAACCGGTATGATACTCTGTATGGGCGAGATAACGACCTCAGCAGATATCGATATCCCAAAGATCGCCCGTCAGGTAGTTATCGACATCGGTTACGACAGAGCAAAGTACGGCTTTGACGGTCATACCTGCGCTGTGCTCACATCTATCGACGAACAGTCGCCTGATATCGCTATGGGCGTTAACGAGGCATTTGAATACAGAGAAGAGAACGGCGAATCTGACGGCCTTTCAAACGGTGCCGGAGATCAGGGAATAATGTTCGGCTTTGCCTGCAACGAGACCCCTGAGCTCATGCCCCTTCCGATCTCACTTGCTCACAAGCTCTCCATAAAGCTCACCGAGGTCCGCAAGGACGGTACTCTCCGTTATCTCCGTCCCGACGGAAAGTCACAGGTAACTGTTGAGTATGTGGACGGCAAGCCTGTAAGAGTCGATGCGGTTGTCGTTTCTTCACAGCACTCCGCGGATGTTTCCCTCAAGCAGCTCCGAAAGGATATCGAGGAGTACGTTATAAAGGCAGTTATTCCTTCAAAGCTCATGGACAAGAACACAAAGATTTACATAAATCCTACAGGACGTTTCGTAGTAGGCGGTCCTCAGGGCGACAGCGGTCTTACAGGACGTAAGATAATCGTTGATACATACGGCGGATATTCACGTCACGGCGGCGGAGCTTTCAGCGGAAAGGATCCGACTAAGGTAGACAGAAGCGCAGCTTATGCAGCACGTTATATCGCAAAGAATATAGTTGCAGCAGGTCTCGCGGACAAGTGCGAGGTACAGCTTTCTTATGCTATCGGTGTTGCTAAGCCTATCTCTGTACTTGTTGATACATTTGGCACAGGCAAGGTTGACGAAGAGGAGCTCGCCGAGGCAGTTACAAAGGTATTCGACCTTCGTCCGACAGCTATCATCGAAATGCTCGACCTCAGAAAGCCTCAGTACAGACAGCTTGCCGCTTACGGTCATATGGGACGCGAGGAACTCGGCGTTGCATGGGAGAAGACAGACAGAGCAGATGCACTCAGGGCAGCTCTCTCATAAGGCATAAATATGGAAGAGCTTCGTAATTACCTTGTACTGAGATTTACCAATGCGGTGTTCATTGAGATATTCGGCAGATATGCCTCAAACTCGGAAATGGCTGAGTTTGTTGCAGAGGACGGTTCCGTAAGTATGACATTCAGAATGGTGAACGGGATACTTAATGCTCCCGACACCTGTGAAGAGACTCTCAGTCTAATGTATGTTCTCTTCGAGACAAATCCGGATTCAGCTGTTGGAAAGGTATACAGGGCGCATCAGCGGGAGATTCTCCGCGAGACTGTATACAGGCTGTCGCAGGTGCTTGACGGATTCAGCGATATACGTATGATTGTACACTCTGAAAAAGCGGACGAGAAAGCTCCGGGCGGTATCAGAACAACGCATAAGGACGTGACTATATCAAGGACGCGCAGTACGGAGACTTTTTCCGGGAAATAAAAACAGAGCCATAAAGAAGCTTGTTCTTCTTTATGGCTCTTTCTGTTCACTGAGCTTGTAGCCTTTGATGGGAGAGGCAGTCATTTCACGTATAAGTCCGCTTTTCCTCAGAGATAGCGATCCGTCTGTTCCGACTATTATATGGTCTGCGAGGACAGCTCCCAGCTTTGAAAGGGAAGCGATGAGATTGCTTGTGAATACGATATCTGCCTCAGACGGAGCGGAACTGCTGCCAGGGTGATTGTGGGCAGTAAAAAATATGGTACAGTCGGTTTTTACGACGAAATCAGCAATATCACGGTATGAAGCCGATACCCTGTCAGTCGTGCCGGAGGCGAGGATCTTTGAACTGCATACCCGGAATTTTTTGCTGACAGCTGTAATTATCAGCTTTTCACCCACCGCTCCGATGAAATGGCTTGAAAAGTATCTTTCGGCAGAGTCTGTATCGCTTATCGTCCTGATCACAAAGCGCTCTGTGTAGAGAGAGCGGCTGATGCATGGGATAAGCTTCAGCAGGACTGCCGTATTTTCGTTTATGCGGCTGTCTTTCATGAGAAGATGTGGATCGGCGTTCACGAGGGCGTTTACGCTGCCGTATTCTCCCAGAAGATCCGAAGCGAGAGAAGCAGCATTCTCACAGCGTGCGTAAATAAGCAGGAGTTCCAGCCGTTCATGCTCGGAAAGACCTGAAAAGCCGAGTCTTTTGTATTTATCAAGGAGCTGCTGTCTGCGCAGCTTTTTATTATTGTCCTGCATGGCTCAGAAGGTAAATGCACCGCTTCCGCGCATGGAAAAGAAACTGCCGCCGCCTGCTATTATAAAGTCCCTGAAACTTATTCCGACAGCTGAAAGCAGCTCACCGAAAAAGTGGACTGTTGCATAGTCACGGTCATCAGGAACAGGTATTCTGTATCCGTGGTTTATTCCGGCGCAAACTGAGGAAGCGTTGCTTCTGAGTATGATCGCAGCCATTTCTCTTGGCGATATCCTGCCTGTGAGGATATCCCCGGTGGGAACAGTTACGACTCTCAGAAGCTCATATTTAGAACTGAGACAGAGTATGGTGCATATATCAGATGAAGAATCTGAAAACTGCTCGGCGATACAGGTGAAGAGCTGCTCATTCGACAAAAGTGTCTCGCTGCTGTGGGAGTTCCGGAGATAATCCGTACCGAAATCGTACATCAGCTTCAGAAAGGCAGCACCGGCTTCACCGACTCCCTTTACGCTCATAAGCATATCGGAACCGGCTGAGAGAACTTTTGCGGTATTTCCGAATTCGTCCGCAAGTGCGTGGGCAATGCCGTTGGTATTGACTACGGGACGAGCGTAGAACATGAGCAGTTCAAGGAGCTCATGGTCGAAAAGACCCTCCTGTCCCGAATCAAGGAAGCGCTTTCTCATACGCTCCCTGTGTCCTGCGTGAGCGTTTTTGCCGTTCATTCCATATCCCCCCCCGTTTTGTGTTTTATTTCTTTATTTGCCTGCCGGTTTCCTTTACGTTGGTCCTTCCGAGGATATAATCAACGGAAACACCGTAAAAGTCAGCAAGTATCAGAAGATGTTCAACAGGAATAGTCTGAAATCCGCGTTCATAGCGCGAATATACAGTTTGGCTCGTGTGAAGAAGCTCGGCGATCTTTGTTTGGGTCAGGTCGGAATCTTCACGCAGATCTTTCAGCCTCTGAAAATGCATATAATCATCTCCTGTAGTATAATGTGAAGTTAGAACCTTTCGGTACTAATGACTTTATCACATTAATCGGAGATAATGTTGCTTTGAGTACTTATTGGTACTAAAAAATGTCTTACCGTCATAGCGGACTATAGTCTGCCCTAATTACAGTCGTATATTTTTATGTAGAATAGTTGTTAAAATGATACAAAAATACGTAAAAATAATTCAAAAGTGCATACAGGAAGCGTTGACTTGAATTATTAACAATGATATAATTACAGTAGATAATTATGCGTACTTTGTACGGAATTGGAGGAGTTTAAATGAGATTCAGAAAAATCCTGAGCGGACTTGCGGCGCTGGCGCTTTCTGTTTCCGCTTTTGCTGGACCCGGAGCTGCTGAGTTTACAAAGCCGTTCGCTGCACAGGCGGCCGCAAGCTGGAAGTTCGACTTCGGCGGCAGCGGCGCAGCCGGAGGCTATACCGGCGTATCAGCTTCAGACGGCTATAATTCTGGAAGAGGCTACGGCTTCGCACAGACATGGAACGTGGCTAATGTGAATGCTGGCGGAAGCGGAGTTCTTGCAGACGCAGTGCAGTTCAAGGACTATGGTACAGGCAATACCTTCAATGTTGATCTGCCGAAGGGACTTTACGAGGTAAAGGTAACTGTGGGAAATGCTCCGCGTACTACCATAAAGCTTGAGAGCATGGTGCAAATGATGAACCTCACAGGTTCAGGTGCGACCGAGACTGTGAAGCTCCCCGTCACCGACGGTCAGCTGAATATACAGGCTGTGGAGGGTATGAGCAACCGCGAGCAGTCTATAGCTGCCGTGGAGATAACACAGCTCAATGATACCGGGGAAATGCCGCCTACTGTGTGGATATGCGGAGACTCAACAGTTGCAAATTACTATAACTGCGCAGACACCTCGCAGCATGGCTGGGGACAGTTTTTCAGCGGCAAGCTCGGCGGAACTGCATACGATGTCCGCAATATGGCTACCAGCGGACAGTACGCCAAGGGCTTTGTGGACGCAGGACAGTTCGCACCTATAGAGACCTACGGAAAATCCGGAGACTATTACATAATCTCCATAGGCATAAACGATTCAAACTACTCCAACGAAACGGAGTATTACAACACTGTCACCGATATGGTAAAGCGTGCCAAGGCTAAGGGCATGACGGTAGTCCTTGTAAAGCAGCAGGGCAGGAGAGGCGATCTGCAGCGCAGCCCGAAACTGACCGGACGCTGGTACGGCGGCTCTCTCGATAAGATAGGCAGCGAGCAGAGCGTTCAGGTAGTTGATCTGTTCACAAGGTGGCAGAATTTCGGCCTTTCCGTGGGCTATGACGGAATGGCTTCATACTATGCCATAAAGAACGATGGTTCTGCTGATGATCTCCACCAGAGCAAAATGGGCGCTCAGAAGATAGCGGAGATTATGCTGGAGGAGATACAGTCAGGCGCAAGAGAGCCCGTACACCCTGACGCAAACGTCAGCTATATGTTCAGGAACGTCAACAGCGGTCTTTACATGGAGGTCGCTGACGGAAACTTGACAAGCGGCGCAAATGTTCAGCAGGGACAGTCAGGCGGTGTTTCACAGCTCCATAATACATGGAAGTGCATACAGGCTACAGGCGATTATTACTACATAAAGCCCGTTGATTCCGAGCTCTGCCTCTATGTTGACAACGGCAGCCGCGACAACGGCGCGAATATAGTGGTTGCGGATAAGAATGGCTACAGCGACCAGTTCTTCAAGTTTTCCGACAACGGCGACGGTACAGTTACCATACTCACAAGGGCTTCAAGAGATGCCTCTGCGGTAGAGGTGGGAAGCGCCTCCACCAGCAGCGGAGCCAATGTACAGCAGTGGGAGGTAAACGGTCACGCCTGCCAGAAGTGGGAAATGATAGAGGTCGATGATATCGTTATAACGGTCCCAACGACTACCACAACGGTCACTGAAACAACTACGACCACTGTGACCGAGACCACAACTTCTTATGTACCCGATATCTCAATAAAGTACGGTGACGCGAACTGCGACGGCGGAGTTGATCTTTCAGACGCTGTGCTCATAATGCAGGCTTTGGCAAATCCAAACAAGTACGGTATCGGCGGCACCGGCAGAGCTATAACTGCTGACGGTGTGCGCAATGCAGACGTTACGGGCAACGGCGACGGCATGACGGTTGCAGACGCGCTGTTCATACAGACTTATCTCCTCGGTCTCAACGATCTTCCGACAAGTGCTGCTGCACCGATGACAACTACTACCACTACGGCTACGACCAACACCACCACAACTACTGCGCCTGTTCCGGTGAAGTACTACGCGGCAGACCAGACATGGAACGACGGTATCATCGAGACGGTAAACTCCGGATATACCTGCGATAAGGGCTATGTGAACCTCGGCAACAACACTGACAGCAACATTACATTTACGGTGAATGTTTCTTCTGACGGAAACTATATGACCCATATCCGCTTTGCGAACGGCTCCACCAGTGACCGTAAAATGAAGCTTTTTGTAAATAATAATCTTGATTTGTGCTGGATGCAGTCCTTCCCAGGCACAGGCTCATGGACTGACTGGCAGGAATACGGAATCGTTCTGCCACTGAAGGCAGGTAACAACACTATCCTCATGCAGTCGGCAATGTCGGAGGGAGCTCCGAATATCGACTATATCGAGCTTATCATCACGGACGAGCCCTACGCTGAGATATACGACCCGTCACAGGAGCAGCAGAGCTCCGGAAGCGGTCAGCACACTCTCTATATCGCAGGAGATTCAACGGTACAGAGCTACCGTGAGTCATACGCTCCGCAGCAGGGCTGGGGCTATTATATGAAGGATTACTTCAACGGTGATATCACTGTTGCAAATCACTCTATAGCAGGAAGAAGCTCCAAGAAGTTCTATGACGAGGGCAGGTGGCAGACCATTGCAGACAGTCTCAGAGAGGGCGACTTCGTAATGATACAGTTT
Source organism: Ruminococcus sp. (assembly GCF_016287535.1). Lineage (GTDB taxonomy): Bacteria > Bacillota > Clostridia > Oscillospirales > Ruminococcaceae > Ruminococcus. Next base: position 39,066 of record NZ_JAEFAJ010000007.1, on the reverse strand, counting down.
GCGATCAATGACGCAGGCTCTGCAAATGCCGACAGATACGCTCCTACCTGCGGAAACGTGGACAATCCTTCATCGGGCTCATATGAGTGGTATATGACTCAGTTCATCAAGTCCGCAAAGGACAAGGGAGCAACTCCCATACTTGTAACCACGACTATTGGTATGAAGGCTTACTCAAACGGCAGGTTCGAGAACAGCTATACCAACTACAACGAGGCTTGTTACAACCTTGCGGGAAAGTACAGCATACCCTGCATAGATCTTAATACCCTTATGGTTAACCATTACAACTCCGTTGGCTATGATACGGCAAAGAGCTATCACCTTATGGGAGCGGTTTCCGGCTCTACGGACGGTACCCACTTCTGCGAGAAAGGCGCGAATATCGTTGCCGGACTTGTTGCGGGAGAAATAAAGAAACAGGGCATAAGCGGTCTTGCTTCATATCTTAAATAACAGTCAGCATACAGCAGAAAGGCTTCACTCAGGTGGAGCCTTTTTTGTGCCGTTTTATGTTGACATGAGTGTAAAAAAGGGGTATAATGTCTAAGTGCTTTATACTCAGTATAAAATACAATACTATATATTATAAGGAGATACAGGATGGAAACAGCAAAACCAAAGAAGAAGCACAGGATACTCAGGACGATACTGAAAGTACTTGGGATAATCTTCGCAGTTATACTCATTGCAGTAGTGATACTTGCCATAAGGAACCGCATACTCAGCAAGAGTGATAAAAAGCTTTATGCAGATGTTTACGGAGAATACTACACGACAGATTCAGGCGACAGGATCAATTATACATTCTATGACAGCAGCTCAGACAGAGTTGCGGTGATACTTCCGGGATACGGCTCTGCGTCAGCTCATTACGAATTTGATACCTTCGCAAAGAGGATCAACGGCGATTACAAGCTTGTGATAGTCGATCCGATAGGAGTCGGACTCAGTGACGAGACCGATACTCCAAGGACTGTTGAGAACTACTGCACGGAACTCCATGGACTTATGGAATATCTCGGCTATGACAGGTATACTATCATCGGTCATTCCATTGCGGGACTGTATTCGCTTTACTACGCAAATCAGTATGCTGATGAGGTGGAAGCCTTTATAGGCATAGACGCTTCCGTGCCGCATCAGGTAGACTCTGACGAGTGGATGGCAAAGCCGGACAATCAGTACAAGGTATATAAGGTACTGAGAGCGGCATTTGTAAAAACAGGCATATACCGTGTGGTCACAGAGCTTGGTATGGACGCTCTTATGGAACAGATACCCACACTTACCGAAGCGGACAGGGATATTGTATGTGCAATGAACTGTTCAGTTCCAATGAATGATACGCAGATGAATGAACTGAAGCTGCTCGGAAAGAGCATAGAGACCTGCTACGATATGAAATTCCCGGAAACAGTACCGGTGCTTTACGTTCTCGCAAATGACAACTGCGACAGGATGCCGGAGTGGGAGCCCATGCACAAGGAGCTTGTTACCGCCCCGGAAAGCAGAGTGGTAAGTATCGACGGTACCCACTATCTGCATCATACAAACCTTGACGGACTTCTCAGCAAGATGTACGGCTGGGAATGCTTTGCCGGTCCAGGTATAACAGTTTCAGAGAACAATGAGGAAGCTGCGTAAGCAAAGAATATAATAAAAATTAGCCCGAAAGCGATAATGCCTTCGGGCTTTTGTCATGTATCTTATTCTATGGTGACTTTCTTCATTACCTGAGGAGTTGTTGGCTTGTCGTTATAGTCTGTAGCGCACTCTGCTATTTCGTCAACTACCTCCATGCCCTCTATTACCTTGCCGAAAGCGGCATAGTTTCCGTCAAGATGAGGAGCGTCCTCGTGCATGATGAAGAACTGGGAGCCTGCTGAATCAGGCATCATTGAACGAGCCATGGAGAGTACACCTCTTGTGTGCTTGAGGTCGTTCCTGACTCCGTTTGCAGCGAACTCTCCCTTGATATGCCAGCCGGGACCGCCTGTGCCGGTGCCGTTGGGGCAGCCGCCCTGTATCATGAAGCCGGGGATAACTCTGTGGAAGGTGAGTCCGTCATAGAACCCCTGCTTTATGAGCTTTTCAAAGTTCTCGCAGGAGATAGGAGCGATATCGGGATAAAGCTCTATCTTTATCTTCTTTCCGTTTTCCATTTCGATGATTACCATAATTTTTTCCTCCGTTTTTTTAATTCAGTACGATTGTAAAGTCAGTCCTTATCTCAGTGACAGGTTCTGCGGTAGTCGGGCGCTCTGCGCGTTCAGCGGCTTCCATTGAAGCCATTGTAGCCTCATACTGTTCGAGTATGGACAGAGTGGTCGTCGGGATCTCGTCAGGATCAATCGGTACAAGACCGATCGCGTCGCCGAACATATCTGTTACTGTAGCGTACTGCACCTCTGTTACAGACTCAGTAGTTATCGGGACTGTTTCGATGATGTCGCCGAGCATATTTGTAATGACTACATAATTGAGCGTATCCGGCTCGGTTGTTGTAGTTACCGGCAGAGCCGGCGGAGTCGGACTGTTTGTGAAGAGCTCGTCAGGATAGGTAGTTGACTTGCTGCTTCGGTTTTGGTTGTTTATAGTATTTATATCCTCTGCGCAGGACTTGCCTGCAAATATTATCAACGCTGCTGCCAGGATCGCGATACAGAGCGCCAGTAAAGATCTTTTCTGCATGATAACAGCTCCTTGGGATAGGGGAAAATTATATTCTGAGTTGTCCACGGCAATGACTGCCATAAAGCGGTCATTGAGGACACACTATATTATAATCCAATAACTGTGTATTGTCAAGTGCCGGAGGGCTTTACGACAGCGGGAAGCCTGCTGCAGCCATTAAAGCGAAGAATGCTGAGAATCCGCATATAAGCATAAGATATGAACAGATACGCGGAAGCGTCAAACGATATACGTCATGCGGTGCGGAGGGATTTATCCTGAGATTTATAGTTTCTCCCACAGAGACTGCACGGCGTGACATGAGATCCTTGTGAGTGTAGTATATACCGTTATATGTATATGACCAGTAAGGGCGGTACTGATCGCCGTACCTTCCGTGTAAATACTGCACATAAACGCATTCGGCAGTGATCTCCTCCGTGCAGCGGCGTTTCTTGACAATGTTGTATACAGCTGGCATGAGCAGGATAAGTATGCCGCAGTCTATCAATGAGCAGCAGAGCGCTATTACAAGAATATCCGGGAACAGGACTGCGGTCAGACTGAATATCAGAAGTGTAAGTCCGAGCAATGCAGGTATAATCAGCAGCAATGCAATATCGTATCTTTTTACTTGTTTCAGGCTTATGGAAAGAAGCATGAAGCCGGCAAAGAAAAGGATACCCTGTACTATGCCGAGGGTCGTGCCTTTAAGCAGGCTCAGAAGTACGAGCGCAGCGGATATCATTATTATCCCTGCCGCACCTTCCCATAAAACAGCCTTCGGCGGAGTTATACCGGCATAATTGGTATCGGAAATGTCATCATCGCTGTCGGCGGAATTGCCGGAAATGAGCTCTATTTCCTTTTTTTCACGTTCCATGGCTTTTTCTCCGAATATACGGTCTATAAAGTAGCATACCGCCGGCACACCGGCAGCAAGGATAAGACCTGTCGCAATAATAAGCCCGGCGAGTTCCTTGTCTGAACTATAAAAAAAGAAAGCACCGCATATCAGGATAAATCCGGCTATCATTGAAATGGCTGTTATTTTCATCAGACCGGGAGATGAAGGCGGAGCCTTCTTTTTTTCAAAAGGCATATTATAGGCGTAGTTTATCATTGACTTGTCTGCGCCTGAAATTTCTATCGCTCTTTTTAATTCCTTTGCCTGATCTTCAATGGAAAGCTTTTCAAATTCCGGCAGTGTCATGAGCTGAGACTTGATTTCCGGGAGGCATTTTTCCGTTATGAGTGAATAAGTAACTCTGTGATCCATTTTGTTTATTCCTTTCAGCGAATTATTCTATAAGTCCGCGTATTCCTTTTTCAGCAAAGGCTTTCTTGTAGTATACAAGCTCGTCTTTTATAAGGTCGTCGATGACCTGCATACCGAGAAGCTCAACGGGTGCTTTGTCGTCTGTGAGTATCCTGCCCTTTGAGGTATAGGGTACGAGCTCCTGCTGAACTTTGTCCATAAGCTCCCTGAGGGGAGCATTTTCGATGGCTTCGGTATTCCGGCTGAGCAGGGAGAGCATATCGCTGCTGTCAGAGGCAAAGAGCTCGCGGTTTGTTGAGTTGGGTACGTCTACGGTGTATACATTACCGAACACATCTGAGATAGTGTCGGAAAGATGACCGTTTATTCCGTCGGAGCTGTCGGAGCGCATATTCATATTGACTGCCATTACGCCGCCCTCGTTGAGATGCTCCTTTACAAGACGGAAGAATTCCACTGAGGACATCTGAAATGGGATGGTAATATCCTGATAGGCGTCAACAAGTATTACATCGTACTTTTTCCCGCAGGCTGCAAGGAAAGCCCTGCCGTCGTAGGTAGTGACCTTTACCTCATCAGGGAGCTCAAAGTATCTGTGGGCGAGGTCTGTGATCTTTTCGTCTATTTCAACTCCTTCGGCTGTCACACCGCTGAAGTAGGTCATGCACTGCTTGGCGTAGGTGCCTGTTCCCATACCGAGGACGAGTATATCAGCGGTATCGGGTGAAGCTGTCATAAGGGGAGCAGCCATAGCGTAATCGTAGTACATACCTGTCAGTTCTCCGGACTTCACGTATACCGACTGAACCCCGAAGAGTACATTTGTTGAGAGGTAGGTGTGGTCTGCGTCGTCGGATACCTGTAAATAGTTGTATACCGACTCGCCCTCATAGGTGAGCCCTTTTTCCCAGAACGCAAAGCCCATTGAGGGCGAGGCAAAGCAGCATACTAAGAAGAGGACAGACGCTGTAACTGTTTTTACAGCGCCGCACCTGCTGCTGATGAAGTACACAAGACCTATCACAAGCATTATTCCTGCGAATATGAGGAATGTAACGGCTGTTCCCACAGCAGGTATGGATATGAAGGTGGGGACGAAGGTGCCAATTATCGAGCCTATGGTGTTGAAAGCACCGAGAGTTCCCACGGTCCTGCCGCTGTCGTCGAGGGAGTCAACGGTATACTTGACAAGCGAGGGAGTGACGGTGCCAAGCAGAAACAGGGGATAAACAAAGATTACCATGCAGGTGAGAAAAGCCGCCCATATCAGAAAATTTGTATTGACGGTGAGGACGAGCAGTCCGGATATGCCGGCAATTATGAACTTGCCTGCGAATGGTACGGCAGCTATCCATACAGCGGCAACGAGTATCCGGCCGTAAAGTCTGTCAGGATCGGGATTCTTGTCAGCGCTCCTGCCTCCGTAAATGTTTCCGAGAGCCATGGCTATCATTATCGTACCTATTATAATGGTCCATACGATCTGTGAGGAACTGAAGTACGGAGCAAGCAGTCTGCTTGCCCCAAGCTCGACAGCCATGACGGACATACCCGCAAAGAACTCGGTCATGTACAGGTACCATTTGTTTTTCAGTATCTTTGGCAGCGGCTTTTTTTGTGGTGCAGCTTTATTCTTCATATATATCTCCTTATTTTATCAGGTTGTCAGCGTGTATCGTTCAAGAGCCGATAACAAATCAATTATATCACAAATGAGGTGGAGTTGTAAAGTGGTATAATCGGCAGGCTTCGGGCATAGACTTTATCGGGAGGAGATATTATGGATAACAGAGTTCCCGATACGGAGAGATACAGACAGGAGCTTATGAAGCTCTACAGCAGGAGCGCTTCAAGAGGAGAGGACGAAAAGCTCCCGGAGGAAGTCAATGAGGAAGCTCCCGACGATACAGCCTATTCTGAGTTCACTGACAGTACGGAGCAGGAGGACTACAACAGCCGCTATCCGGAGCCGGATCTTTCAGAGCTTGACACCGATTTCGGAACTGCTTCGACGGAGGACGCCGAGCCGCCTGAGTATGACAGCAATGACCTGATCGGCACCGACAGAGGCTATATACTTGTGAATGTGAGGACGGGAGACGATTCTTCAGCTGTGGAGGGAGCTTCCGTGGAGGTGACGGCGGTCGTTGACGGAAAAAGGCTCATACTTGCTTCCGGAGCGACCGACAGCAGCGGAGTTTCACCAAGGTTTTCGCTGCCTGTTCCCGACATTGAGCACTCACAGTCTCCGGGATCTGCGGAACGTCCCTATAATCTGTTCGATGTGAGCGTGTACGCGGAGGGATTCTTCAGGGCAAGGAGCGTGGACGTTCCCGTATTTTCAGGTATAACCTCTGTTCAGAACTTCAACCTCGTACCTGTTCCGCTGATGATGAACAGCAGCGACGAAACAGTTACATATTACAATGCTGAGCCGGATTTCCGCGGCGGAAAGGAGTGAGCCATGCTTACAGGCACTCCGTTTATACCGGAAACTATTACTGTACATTTGGGCTTTCCTGATTCAGCTGCTCCGAATGTGGAGGTTGACTTTGCTTCCTATATCAAGAATGTGGCTTCCAGTGAGATATACCCCACATGGAACGTCAGCGCCCTCAGAGCCAATATCTATGCTATAGTTTCATTTGCGCTGAATCGCATATATACCGAGTGGTACCGTTCGCGGGGGTATGATTTCGACATAACCTCCACTACACAATACGATCAGAAGTTCATAAACGGCAGGGAATACTTCGAGAATATCAGTTTTCTCGTTGACGACCTGTTCAACGACTATGTGAGGCGGAGGGGGAGTGTTGAGCCTCTTTTCACTTCCTTCTGCAACGGTACCACCTCTACCTGCAGCGGTCTTTCACAGTGGGGCACTCAAGCCCTTGCGGAGAGGGGATACGATTCGCTGGAGATACTGAAATATTACTACGGTGATGATATAGAGATAGTGCAGGACGCTCCGGTGAAGACGGCAATGCCGTCATATCCGGGAAATGAGCTTAAAAACGGCGATTTCGGAAATGATGTGAAGTTCGTGCAGGTATGGCTTAACCGCATATCAGGAAATTTTCCTGCGATACCCAAGATACCTGCCGCAGACGGTATATTCGACACACCTACCGAGGCTGCTGTGAGGAAGTTCCAGCAGATATTCGGACTGGAGGTCACAGGTACGGTCGATGCCTCGACATGGTACAGGATAACCTATATCTATACCAGCGTCAAGCGTCTTGCGGAGCTGGATTCCGAGGGTGTACGCTTCGAGGATATAATGCCGCGGTTCACCGAGGATCTGAGCATAGGTATGCAGTCGGTAGAGGTGAGTATGCTACAGTATTATCTTGCAGTTATAGGCGCATACTACGAAGCGGTAATACCTGTGGAGATGACCGGATATTTCGGTGAGCAGACAGAGCGTTCCCTGAAGTCCTTCCAGCGTGTTTTCGGACTACCGCAGACGGGTATCGCCGACAGAGCCACACGGAACGATCTCTATCGGGCGTATCAGGGCATAGTTGAGAGCGTGCCGCCTAAGTATACCTATGTCGCCCTATATCCGGGAACGGTTCTGAGAGAGGGAGCCAGCGGAGATTCCGTGAAGATAATACAGCAGTATCTTACCTATATAAACAGGAGCTATAACAATATACCCGCGGTGAGCGATACTGGCTATTTCGGACCTCTTACAAAGCAGTCGGTGACGGCGTTCCAGAGACAGTTCGGAATTGATCCTACGGGTATAGTGGGAGCTGTTACATGGGACAGGATAGCAGGAGTATATTCAGACCTGCGCTATGGCTTCGACAAGCGTCCCTACCAGAATCCCGGCTATACTATAAAGTAGGGAACGTCTCTCCGGCGTTCCGAGCCGTTAGTTTGCAGGGGCGGATATTATCCGCCCGTGTACACCTGACAATAAAAAATTCCCCTGGCATTAAGCCCGCGAAAGCGGATACTGTATTTTTAGGAACGGAGTTGGTTTTGTGCCATATACAGAGGAACAGAAAAAGGAACATATACGAGAGCTCCAGAGCTATCTTTATGCAATATCTCTCTTTGACAAGCGTGTACCGCAGATAGTTCCGGACGGTGTGTACGATAAGTACACTGAGCAGGCTGTGGCAGCTTTTCAGCGAGCCTACGGGCTTCCGGAAACAGGTGAGACGGATACAGCCACATGGGACAGGATAGCCGCAATATACCGTGATTATCTTGAGGGAGCACCGGCGGCTTATCATGTTTTCCCGTCAAGGAGCTTCATAGTCTGTGAGGGCGACAGCGGCGAACTGGTCTATATCATACAGGCTATGCTCTGGAAGGCGGCAGGGCGTTTTGACAATATGCCGAGGGTGAGAGTAAGCGGTGAGTACGACGGAGCAACAGCCAGAGCGGTGGATTTTTTCAGGAGCTGCTGCGGACTTCCTGCGGACAGCTCAGTTGACTGCCTTACATGGAATATGCTTGTGCGTTTCCTTGAGGTGAGTTATTGACTTTTTTGTCCTCTGAAACGCCTGCATAGAGTGTGTAAAGTAAGAAATGGTGATTTTACACATATTCGTAAAAAATTGAACATAAATCATCATATTATCCACCTGAGGGATATAATTTATTGATTTTACACCTTTAGTATTGACAAAGTGAATTTATTGTTATATAATTAGCACATAAAGCTGGCCGGTTTTAAATATTTTAAAAAGGATATGAAACAAATGAAAAACGCAATTAAAAGAACATTTACTATTTTTGCAGCAGCAACCACACTCCTCGTATCAGGAGCTTCTATGACAGCAAACGCTGCACATAATCACTGTTGTTGTTCAGGCACAACCACAAGAGTTATCAGATGCCTTACCGGTACACACAATGTTATGGGCGTATACAGCAACTGCTGTGGTCACTTACTCTGGACATATACCACATGATTCAGAAAATAAAATAAGCAATGAGCTCTCCTTATAATGAGGGGAGCTTTTTTATATGTTAATGCTTTTGTAGTCAGAATTAACAAAAAATTCAAAAAGTTTTTCGCATTGTCCACCTTTGGGTGATTATTTGTTGAATATACACGTTTAGTATTGACAATCAACATAAAATGTTGTATCATACATAACATAAAGCCGTACACATAAACGGTATTTACAGCCGTCTTTGTTCCGGCACGTACAAACGGATAACTGCACTCAACATGATATAAGGGAAGCATCACACTATTTTCATTCACCAATCTCACCAATAAGACCATAAGGTCTTAAATTTAAAGTAAAGGAAGTAAAAAACAATGAAAAAGGCAATCAAAAGAACATTCACTATCTTAGCAGCGGCAGCCACACTCCTTGTATCAGGAGCATCTATGACAGCAAATGCAGCTTGTCAGTATCACCATGGTACATATCAGAACGGATATTACATTGATAATTGTTATTATGGCGAAACATATACTTACTCATGGAAAGGACATAAGTATAGGAAGACAGCAAAGTATTGCAAGTGCTGCAACCAGTTTGTTGGATATACTCCTGGTCAGTATGTATGGGGTACGTGATAATCTGAACTCTAACTGACGATAAATGTAATAAAACAGCTCCCCTCATATGAGGGGAGCATCATTAAACCATGATAGGAAGAAAATACTATGATAAAGTTAAAAGAATTGATTTCGATAGCGATTCTCGGACTTGTTTCAATGGCAGTTCTTGCTTCATGCGGCGACGAACTGTTCAGAGGTGAAAGTGACTGGGCTAGACATGGACCGGGACCGGAACCGACTGTTGTATTTGTACAAGGTCCGCTGAACGGTGAAGTCGGTGATTACTGGCTTGAAGGTGACAAGCTCGTTGGAGTTTCGTCAAGCGGTAAAGATGTAGAGTTTTATCAGGAAAACGGTATTTGGAAATACAATGTTAAATGATGATAAGCTCCCCTCATATGAGGGGAGCTTTTCTTTGTTCCGGCAAAAGACTGCGTTCATGCTATAGATAGTATTATATATATATGTATGTATATACTAACGATTTTTACATATAGCTTGAAAAAGTGCAGAAAAGGTCTTGACAAATACAGATTCAGACGATATAATAATCACATGAACTTAAAAAGGGTTCAAAATGCCCTCAGTTTGAAACGACTTCGTTTATGAATGGCTGAGGGCTGTTACGATTTACAGATTCATAAACGATGCGCTTTTTTAAGGAGAAGATGAATAATGCGCATAACCCATAGAGAGCGTAATAAAAAAATAATAAAATTTGATTTAATGATATTTGCGCTAATGATAGCCTCTTTTTTTACAGGTATTAATCTTGTCAATTTTGGTGTTATTATCTTTTTTATCATTAAAATTTTCTTTCGTAAAAAAAGTACCTGAATTTTGAATATGATTATCCGGACGAATCCGAATACTTCGACTTCAAACATGAAGACGAATATGATTACAGAAAATATGATGAAAGGCTGAGATGAGAACATTAAGTTTCAGTTATTTTTATTATTAGGACCGTATCTTAACCCAAAATTTTACAAATCCCTTGATATCATTTCTTAAAGGAGGAGATGATACTATGTTAAGATTATATTTGAAAGAGTTTATTATAATGACAGAATTGATGACGAAAGGCTGAGGTAATGGGAATGTAATTCCGGATCTCAGCCTTTTTTATTGTTGTTACGGAACAGTCTTACAGTTGATTTGTATTTGACTTTATACAGTTAATGTGATATAATAAATTAAATGTGTCTGTCAGCGGACAGAATGAAAAACTACAAAGGATTGATAATATGGACTATAAAGCACTTGCAGATTACCTTTTCCCCGATGTTACGGCAACTCCTGAGGATATAGAGGCACGTTTCCCGGAGAGACAGCTCCCGGCAGGAGCCAATGTCACACGTATTGGTCCGAGTCCCACGGGCTTCGTTCATCTCGGAAACCTTTACAACGCTATAATCGGCGAGCGTATAGCTCACCAGTCACAGGGTGTTTTCTACCTCAGGATAGAGGATACGGACAACAAGCGTGAGGTTGAGGGGGCTGTTGAGACAGTTATAAACGCTATGGACTACTTCGGCGTACACTTTGATGAGGGTGCTACTGCAGAGGGCGACAACGGAAGCTATGGTCCATATCGTCAGCGACAGCGCAAGGACATCTATCACGTTTTCGCAAAGCTCCTAACTGAAAGAGGACTTGCTTATCCATGCTTTATGACGGCAGAGGAGATAGAGGCAGTCCGCGAGCAGCAGACCGCCAATAAGGAAAATCCCGGAGTATACGGTAAGTATGCCAAGTGCAGAGACCTCAGTCTTGATGATGTAAAGGCAAATATCGAAGCAGGCAGAGAGTGGGTCCTCCGTTTCAGAGGTCAGGAGACCAATGAAACTATCGCTGTCGAGGACGCTATCCGCGGCAAGCTTGAAATGCCACGCAACAATATGGACTTTGTGCTTCTGAAGAGCGACGGTATCCCCACATATCACTTTGCTCACGTAATAGATGACCATTTTATGCGCTCCACCCATGTTATACGCGGCGAGGAGTGGATATCCTCACTGCCCATGCACGTAGAGCTTTTCAATACTCTCGGCTGGAAGCAGCCAATATACTGTCATACCGCTACTCTTATGAAAATGGACGGTGAGAGCAAGAGAAAGCTCTCCAAGAGAAAGGATCCAGAGCTTGCACTGGCTTACTACCAGCAGGAGGGAATCAGCAAGGACGCTGTATGGGAGTTTCTTCTCACCCTGTTGAATTCCAACTATGAGGAATGGCGTATTGCCAATCCTGAAGCCGACTATCACGAATTCCCATACACACTGGAAAAGATGTCTGTGTCGGGAGCTCTTGTTGACCTCGATAAAATGAGGGATATATCCAAGAACGTAATATGCCGCATGACCGCAGAGCAGGTACGTGACGGCTGGCTGGAATGGTGCAGCGAGTACAATAAGGACTTCGCAGAGCTGATAAACAAGTACCCGGAGAGGACGCTTGCGGCCCTCAATGTTGGCAGGGGCGGCGAAAAGCCAAGACGTGACATCGAGACATGGAAGCAGGCCTGCGACTTCATGAGCTTCTATTACGACGAGACCTTCAGAGTAACGGACGATATGCCGGAGGAGTGCGATGAGGCTACGGTAAAGGATTTCTTCGGAAGATACCTTGCGTCTTACGACCACAGCGACGATTCTGCGGCGTGGTTCACCAAGGTAAAGGCTATCACAGAGGAAATGGGCTTCGCAGTAAAGCCCAAGGACTACAAGAAGAACCCCGACCAGTTCAGGGGAAGCATAGTACATATCACTAATATGCTCCGTATAGCTCTGACAGGACACGCAAACGCACCCGATATCTGGGAAGTGAGCCACGTTCTCGGCGAGGAGATCACACGCAAGCGCCTTCAGGCTTTTTCATAATGCGGAATTCGGAATGCGGAATGCGGAATTAACAGTGTTCGCTATCGAAGACTGATTTAAATATTATCGCGTAAGCGATACCGATAATTCCTAATTCCGAAATCCTAATTCCGAATTATATAAAGAGGTAATAAAAATGTCAGACAATAAAGAAAAGAAAAATTTTGAGATACCCCGTCCTGTGTTCCCGAAAAGAGCTGTTGTCACAGGCGGTATGCCCTACGGCAACAAGGAGCTCCATTTCGGTCACGTCGGTGGTATGCTGGTATTTGCGGATACCTATGCACGCTTCCTGAGAGACCGCATAGGCAAGGAAAATGTTATATTTGTCAGCGGTACGGACTGCTACGGCTCTCCTATCGCAGAGGGCTGGAGAGTAAAGGTCAAGAACGGAGAATTTGAAGGCTCTCTTGAGGATTTCGTACAGAGAAACCACAACAAGCAGAAGGAGACTCTTGCCGCTTACGGTATAGCTCCGAACCTTTTTGCGGCTTCAGGTCTCGGACGCTCCAAGGAGATACACGCTTCTGTCACAGACCGCTTCATCAGCTCACTTCACAAAAAAGGACAGTTGGATCAGATAACTACCATGCAGTTCTTTGACGAGAAGGCAGGAGTTTTCCTCAACGGCAGGCAGGTCATAGGAAAATGTCCCGTAGACGGCTGTACTTCCGAAAAGGGCTATGCCGACGAGTGCGACATGGGACATCAGTATATGCCTGAGAACCTTATAAACCCTGTCAGCACACTCACAGGTGAAACTCCCACCATGAAGCCTGTTACCAACTGGTATTTCAAGCTCCGTGACTACGAGCAGCTTATGAAGGAATGGGTGGAGGAGCTGAAAAAGCGCAAGGATATCCGTCCTGTTGTATGGAAGACTATAGACGAGTTCCTCAAGAATCCTGTCATCTACATAAAGCGTGAGTTCGAGGAGAAGTACATGGAGCTGAAAACCTCCATGCCGGAGCATAATTACATAGAGGAGCCCAAAAAGCCCTCATTTACTATAGAGTTCAGCAAGCTCTCGGACTGCGATGAAGCCTGCCGAATACTCACTGAGAACGGTATACGCTACAGAACAGGAAAGACCCTTGTACCCTTCCGCCTTACCGGAAATATCGAGTGGGGAGTTCCAGCACCTGTCATGGACGGCGTTGAGGGACTTACCGTATGGGTATGGCCTGAGTCGCTGTGGGCTCCTATCTCCTTTACTGAGACTTATCTCGAATCTATCGGTCACGACAAGGAGGAGTGGAGAGACTACTGGTGCAGCAAGGACGCGACAGTATACCAGTTCATAGGTCAGGATAATATTTATTTCTACGGTATCGCAGAGCCTGCAATGTGGATGGCACAGCAGGAGAGCGATACAAAGACCGCTTCACCTGCCGACGGAGAGCTTCAGCTCCCTGTTATCGTTGCAAATCATCACATACTCTTCCTGGACAAGAAGGCTTCAAGCTCAGGCGCTGTAAAGCCGCCTATGGCTGACGACCTGCTTAATCACTATACTCCTGAGCAGCTCCGTATGCACTGGCTGGGTCTCGGTCTGGGACAGCGCTCGGTAAGCTTCATGCCCAAGCCATATAATCCTGATGCAAAGCCGGAGGACGCTGATCCTGTAGTAAAGGACGGTCTGCTCCTTTCAAACGTATTCAACCGCATGATACGTACTGCTTTCTATACAGCTCAGAAGGAGCTTGACGGCGTTATGCCGGACAATGCTCCCGAGGAGAAGTTCATTGAGGAAGCTAAGAAGGCAGTCCTTGAGTATGAGAGGCATATGTCAAAGTTTGCATTCCATCAGTGTACCTATGTACTTGACAGCTATATCCGCAACGGAAGCAAGTATATGGCAAAGGCGCTTAACGGCGAGTATCCCGACAAGGAGGCTTTAAAGCAGGCTCTTGCCAATCTGTTCTACATGATAAGGATAGCAGGTGTGCTCCTGCACCCGATGGCTCCCTTCGGTACTGAGAAGCTCCGTGAGTACCTTGATGCTGACGAGAGGATATGGTCATGGGATACTATCCTTGAGCCGCTTACATACTTCACAGGAAGCGATCATAAGCTGAAATTCCTGCCTCCGAGAACGGACTTCTTCACCCGTCACGAGAGCCAGTTTGCTTCTGCTGAAGAGTGATCTTTTTAAGGAGGAGATGCTGTGAAAAAGAAGACCAAATCCATCGTTTCAGTGATATTAGTCTGTATTCTTCTTGTTCTGTTCGTACCTGTACCCACAGGAGCATACAAGGACGGCGGCACACGTATGTATACGGCTCTGACGTATAAGGTAGTCAGGTGGCGTGTACTTCTGGACAATGCGAAGTACGAAAAGACTTCCGTTTTTCTGCTCCCCGACAATTTCAAGAACTACGAAGAATTATGGGATATTGAAAAGACAGAGAAATGGGACGAAAACAAGGTCGTTCATTATTAAATGAACGATGACTGACAAAGCGGAAGAACCGTAAAATAGCTGTTTATAATTTTCAACTCATAAAGGAGTTATTGACCAATGATATACAACAACGTTCTGGAGGCTATCGGACATACTCCGATGATAAAGCTGAACCGAATGAACAAAAAGGGAAGCGCAGACGTCCTCGTAAAGTTCGAGGGACTCAACGTAGGCGGTTCCATAAAGACCCGCACAGCCTACAACATGATACGCCATGCGGAAATGGAAGGCAAGATACACGAGGGAACGATAATCGTAGAGCCTACGAGCGGCAATCAGGGAATAGGTCTTGCACTTGTTGGAGCTGTCAAGGGCTACAGAACTATAATCATCATGCCCGATTCCGTCAGTGAGGAGCGCAGAAAGCTGGTCAACCATTATGGTGCTGAGGTAATGCTGATACACGACGACGGAGATATCGGCAAATGCATACAGGAGTGCCTTGATACTGCCCTGAAAATGGCAGAGGAGGACGAAAATGTATTCGTTCCGCAGCAGTTCGCAAACGTGAACAATATAGGGGCTCACAAGTATCATACAGCCCTGGAGATACTGGAGCAGACCGCAGTAAAGATAGACGGTTTCTGTTCCGGAATAGGCACAGGCGGCACTATCACGGGAATCGGTGAAGCTCTGAAAGCTCAGTATCCCGATATGGTGATATGGGCTGTGGAGCCTGAGAACGCTGCCATACTGGCAGGAGGAGATATAGGAACTCATCTGCAGATGGGCATAGGCGACGGGATAATCCCAGATATACTCAATCAGAATATCTACGACGATATATACATAGTTACTGACGAGGAAGCAATACAGACCGCAAAGGATCTTGCCTCAAAGGAGGGTATAATGTGCGGTATATCAAGCGGCACAAATGTAGCTGCTGCCCTGAAGCTTGCCGAAAAGCTGGGCGAGGGCAAGACCGTGGTAACGATACTTCCCGACACTGCGGAAAGGTATTTCTCGACGCCGCTTTTTGAAGACTGATTAAGACGCCCGAACGGCGTTAATATAAGGAGGTATATTTATCATGAGCAAAATTAACGATTTTCTTACGGAAGCAGGAATCTTCTATGTTGCGACAACCGACGGAGCACAGCCTAAGCTCAGACCTTTCGGAGCACACATTGAGGTGGACGGAACCGTTTATTTCGCAGTCGGCGACTTCAAGGCTGTCTACAGACAGATGCTCGCAAACCCTCTCTGCGAGATAGTTGCCTGCAAGCCTGACGGCTTATGGCTCCGCTACACGGGAAAGGTAGTCTTTGACGAGGATCCTAAGTATGAGGAAGCCATGTTCGCAACAAGCCCTCTTCTTAAAGAGATCTACAACGAGAAGACAGGCTTCAAAATGAAGATATTCCATCTTGAGGAAGCAAAGGCATTCATTATGCCTCAGATGGGACAGCCGGAACAGATACTTTAAAAAGCCAAAGCCATGAAGTAAAGCTTCATGGCTTTGTTCGGCTTATGGTCCGGCTATACGCGATTACAAAGGACAAACGGTGATAATATGGACTACAGGATAATAAACAAGGATACCTATTACAGAAAAGGAGTGTTCAGGCATTTTTCGGAGGACTGCAAATGCTCCGTATCCATGACTGCAAGAGTGGACGTTACGGAGCTTGCGGAGTATTCAAAAAGGAGCGGAACGAAGTTCTATATCAATTTCCTCTATATACTCTCAAAGGTGCTCAACTCACGTGACGACTACCGTATGGGCTATCTCTGGCAGACTGACGAGATAATCTGCTATGATACCATAAACCCTACCCAGTACGTTTTCCATGAGGATACAGAGACCTGTACTCCTGTGTATACATACTACAGTGATGAATATGAGACTTTTTATAAAAACGCCCTTGCTGATGTGGAACGGGCGCAGCAGACAAGAGAGTACGGCCTTGATGCGGCAAATCATCCAAACTGGTTCGATGCCTCGTATATTTCGTGGCTGTCATATGACTCACTGAATATAGAGCTGCCTGACGGATATCTTTACTTTGCTCCCATAGTCAACTGGGGAAGATACCGTGAGGAAAACGGCCGTCTGATGATGCCGGTGAGCGTAAGGATGAATCATGCCATAGCGGACGGATACCTTATCGCAAACGTGTACCGTCTGCTTGAACAGGAGATAAAGAAGTTCTGCGGTTAACAGAAAAGCCATGGGCATATGTGCTCATGGCTTTGTTTTATCTGTATGCAAGTTTTAAGTTTTCATTAAGTATCCTTCTGAGGTCAAACAGGAATACTCCGCAGCCCACAGCTGCCGTTATCATTTCAGATACAGGAACTGTAAGCCATACGCAGTTTATGCTGCCGAGCCAGAAGGCGAGGAAAGCAAGGGGTATGACCAGAAGGGTTCCCCGCAGCAGAGATATCATCTGCGCTGTGTGCGCCTTCTCGTTTGACGAGAAGTAGACAGACATGATAGTATTTATCCCCATGAAAGGCATGAAAAGGAAGTACAGTCTCAGACCGTGCATGGCGACAGCCTGCAGAGTCGGGTTGCAGCTGCTGTTGAATATTCCTACTATCCGCTTTGGGTTAAGGAAGAGAAAAGCGTATGCAACAACAGAGAATATCAGTGATGTTGCTACTGAAAGCTTCAGCAGGAAACGTATAGCTTCGTCGTTCTTTCTGCCGTGGTATCTGCACATAAGAGGCTGTACACCGCTTGATATACCGACGTATATAGCCGTGAACACTATACCTATATTTGCGATGACGCCATATGCGGCAATACCTGTATTGCCGAGAAGGCGGTAGATGACGAGATTGAATATCATTATCACTATTCCGCCGGAAAGCTCGGTAAAGAATGAATGCATACCGAGAGATACTATCTCGCGGACGAGCTTCGGCGAAGGGACGGAGAGCCGCAGACTGAAAGCGTTCCAGCCTGTGATTATATGTATGCTCATAACGCCCATACTTACGAACGGAGCGATACACGTAGCCAGAGCCGCGCCGTCCATACCCATATCCAATCTGAAAATAAAAATGTAGTCCAGAACCACATTGACAAGGCTGCCGCTCAGCATACCAAGCATAGCGAGTCTCGGTGCGCAGTCGTTGCGCATGAAGCACGCCAGCAGGTTATTCATAAGGAAAGCGGGCGAAAACAACAGTATTTTATGCAGATAGCTGTGTGACATCTCAAAGACCGCTTTGTCAGCGCCGAGAAGGTGAGTTATCTGCTTCGAGAAAAATATCCCCAGTATCTCAAACACAGCCGCTATCAGCAGCATTGTCATGAAAGCGTTCGAGAAAATTCTGTCAGTTTCTTCCCTTTCAGTCCTGCAGTACATCATTGAGAACTTGCTTCCGCCGCCCATTCCGAGCATAAGACCGAAGCCGTTCAGGAAGTTGAACACAGGCAGAGCCAGGTTCAGGGCTGCAAGACCTTCCGACCCCATTCCCTTGGAAATAAAGAACGTATCAATCAGTATATAGATTGATACGCCCACTGAGCTGATGACATTTGCCAATATGTACCTGAAAAAATCACTACGTATTGGTCTTCTGTCCATTAAAAATGTTTACCCCCCCTGTAAACGAAGGCAGCAGGCCTCAAAGACCTGCGTGCAGTGAAGATCCGGTAACATCCTCACTGACTGTTTCTCTAATACATGAATATATTATACCACAATATTACCAAAAAAACAGTCCCGTTTTGTAAGTTTGTACGAATGACGAAAAAGCAGACTGTACAAAGTTGAGTATCTGCGACATTATACAATGAGGGGGAGAAAAAAGCTTGCTTTATTGTTGAACTTTGTGGTCAGGTCAGGTGACGATCAGAAGAACCATGCTGCGGAAGGGGATGAAAAAAGAGCGCTCCTAATGGAACGCTCTTTAAATATCCATGTTTACCGATCAAGCTCTTTCAACCTTACCTGAACGCAGGCATCTTGAGCAAGCGTAGATATGACAAGGAGTACCCTTGACGATAGCCTTAACACGCTTTACGTTAGGCTTCCATGTTCTGTTGGAACGTCTGTGTGAGTGAGAAACCTTGATACCAAAGGTTACGCCCTTTCCGCAGATATCACATTTTGCCATTAGGTTGCACCTCCTTAACTAACCTGTAAAAATACAACATGATTATTCTAACACATAATAAGAAAAAATGCAAGTGTTTTTTGAAAAAAAACTAAAAAAATTTTTTTTGAAGCATAAAAACACTTTTTTACTTGAAATAAACAGCGGTTTATAGTATAATATATATTGTATATCTATCTGCATTTAATATGCAATGATAATGCATCGAAGAAAGGACTTAAATATGATAGGCGGCAATTTGGATATTCAGACTTTTTTGAAGTATTTTGCGAGAATAGCGACGCTTCTACTCGTTTTACCATTACATGAATCAGCTCATGGTCTTATGGCTAAGTGGTTGGGAGATGATACTGCACAGAGACAAGGAAGAATTTCTCTTAATCCGTTTGTGCACCTTGATCCATTTGGTTCGATTCTTATGGTGCTTGGTGGTTTCGGCTGGGCAAAGCCTGTTGAGGTTAATCCAACGAGGTTTAAGAATTATCGCGCCGGCTATGCGATGACTGCTCTTGCTGGACCAGTTTCAAATTTGCTGGCATCCTTCGTTTCAGCACTTGCTTTTGCTATAATCCTTTGTTTCAGAAGCGGACAGGAGGCATATATAAGGCTTATTACTAATCAATTAGACACTATGTCATGTCTGCTGATGCTTTTGCAGTTCCTTATTATCGTTAATATCGGACTTGCGCTTTTCAATCTTATTCCTGTTCCACCCCTTGACGGTTTCAATATCCTTCGTGCATTTATTCCTGAAAAGTGTGATCGTTGGGTATATCAGCATCAGAGAGAGATTACTTACGTTTTCTTTGCATTATTCTTGCTTATGAATTTTGTTCCAACTCAGTATTCTCCGCTTGCTAGAGCTTCTGAATATCTTTACAGACTAATGATGAAGGCTGTATTGTGGATACCAGATACTTTCGGCGCATAATCTGATGTTTAGGGAGAATAAAATGGAATTTAAGTTGTATAGAGTTTTCCTCACATTAGTCAGCCGAGGTGTTATGCTTACCGCTTTAATGCCACTTGCTTGCTTTATTAAGGCTTGGGTGGCAATGAAGCTTGGCGACAGGACTGCCGCAGGTGAGGGAAGACTTTCATTAGATTTTCGAAGGCATACAGACTGGTTTGGAATGCTTATGATACTTGTATTTGGCTTTGGTTGGAGTAAGGAAATCAATATCGATGTATCAAGGCTGAAGAATATGAAGCGTGACGTTACGTTTATTTCTCTTGCTTCGGCTGTGACTTATTTTATTATGTATGTAATCCTCAGGAACATAAGTCAGTTGATACTGGGCATAAATCCTGCATCATTCATCCTGGCAAGTTTGTATTTTATACTGAGAAAAGCAGCTTTCTCGTCACTATTTTTCGGTATAATCGCTCTTCTGCCTATCCCGCCTCTTGATGGATTCCACATATTCTATCAGTTCTCATGGCCGAAGTTTAGACGCTGGTATTTTGCAAATTATCAGAAGATTACTGAATGGTCAAGATATATACTTCTTGCAGTATTTTTATTGGAAAGCGTGAGCGATGGTGAATTTTCCATATTTGCTCCTCTTTCATATATGTGGAGACTTCTTTTTGATCGACTTATATTCTTTAATCCCGAGCTTTCGAAAACTACACAAACAATATTGGAAGAGATCATTTTTAGGTGCTGATTAGGCGAATGATCTCAGTTCATACGGTGAAATATGGAAAGTATATCATTCAAGCTTGAGGTCTTTGAAGGACCTCTGGATCTTCTGCTTAGTCTTATCGCAAAGCATAAGCTAAATATCTGCGATATTGAAATATCAAAGCTTTTGGAGCAGTATCTGCTGTATATTGATCAGGCTCATGAGCAGAATCTTGAGCTTGCGGGCGAATTCCTTGAAATGGCTGCAAGACTCATATATATTAAGACTGCATCACTTCTGCCACAGCCTGAGGAGGCTGAGCAGATGAAGCGCGAGTTGGAGGGTGCTCTCATAGAGTATTCTCTCTGCAAAATCGCTGCAAAGCAACTTGCAGACGCATATGTAGGCGGCAATATTTTCGTTCGCGCGCCAATGAAAATAAAGGCTGACATGACGTATACTCTTGTACATGAGCCAGAGAGACTTGCTATCGCTTATAGCGCTATATCATTGAAAAATATAAAGTCTGAACATGCAAAACTTCACGTTGAAAACAAGATAAATTCAGTTGTGAAGCGGCGTATAGTTTCGGTAATGTCAAAAGTAGTACATGTGCTTCGCGAGTTGTACACTACAGGCGAAGTCTATATGGATAAGCTTTACGACGGAGTTACCGACCGCTCGGAGAGAGTTGCTACTTTCCTTGCAGTCCTGGAGCTGACAAGGTCGGGAAGGATAACCATAAGCGACGATAATATGATGATATTCTTCAAGGGAAGAAAGAACGGAGTGAAGAAATCTTGGAGATCAAGGACAGGCTCGGAGCACTAGAGGCGATACTCTTTGCAAGTGGTGAGCCCATTGAGATATACCGCCTTTCGGAGGCTAGCGGAGTTGATGCTGGAACGCTTCCATCCATGATAAGACTGCTCAATGAGCGCTATGAGGACTGTGGAAGCGGAATTTGCATTAAAAAATTGGACAGTAGCTATCAGATGTGTACCAGAGATGAGTATGCAGAGCAGATAAGAGCTGCTCTTGAAACTAAAAGAGCTGCTCCGCTTTCAAATGCTGCTATGGAGGCTCTAACTATAATAGCTTATAACCAGCCAGTGTCAAAGGGCTTTGTTGAGAATGTTAGAGGCATCGATAGCTCTTCAGTAATTAATAATCTAGTTGAAAAGGGGCTAGTTGAAGAGGCAGGACGTCTTGATGTTCCTGGAAAGCCTATAGTATATAGAACAACATCAGTGTTTTTGAGAAGCTTCGGACTAAGCTCAACTGCCGATCTTCCTCCTCTTCCAGGACAGGGTGACTTGGTTCTTGAGACAGAGGAAGAGTTTGTGGACAGAGAACTCGCAGAGGCGAATCAGGAAAGATAATAATAGAAAGGAGCGGCAGGAATGATCATACTGAAAATTCTGCTGTATTTACTTCTTGCCGTTTTAGGCATACTACTTCTTGTGCTGATAACTCCGGCTGGAGGCGAGTTCAGTTACATCGATGGTAAATTTAGTTATAAGGTGAAGTTGTGGATACTGAACCTTATTGATTCTGATGGTGGAGGCGTTTACGGTTGGTGGAAAAAGCGTAAAGCCAATAAGAAAGACAAGCCTGAAAAGCCTAAAAAACCAAAAAGAATCAGGGAGAAGAAGAAAAAAGAACGAGAAAAATATGAGTGGGAAAATGAGCTTGACAGTATTCCCGTGAACAATATAGAGGATGATATTTCCTCGGCAGAGACATTAGCTAAGACTATCGAAAACGAAATAAACGATCCTGTTTCGGACAGCGTTGAGGAAGAAAAAGCGAAAAATAAGGATAAAAATAAGAAAAAGGTTGATATCAACGAGGACAACATCGCGGAGGAGGACAATTCTCAAAGTGATGATGGGAAAAAGACTCTCAGCGATAAGGTGGAGTTTCTCGTAGGAATATGGGAGAGTGCACAACGCCCATTGCTAAAGATATTCAAGGGGTTCAAGCTTAAAGATTTGTATATCGATTTTGTTATAGCAGATGATGATGCATATGATTGTGCACTTAAATACGGCAAGTATTCCACCCTGGTCTATAACGGAATAGCCTTTTTCAGTCAGCTTTTCACGGTAAGGCTGAAAACAATAGATGTTCATCCACAGTTCGGCGTATCAAAAGGACGTTGGGACGCATCCGGAAAGCTGTATTTCCGACTTGGAACATTGGTTATTGCAGGAGCATGGTTCCTGATAACATATCTTTTCAGGTCTTTCCTGCCTGAAAAACTGAGAAGATTCAGAATAAAACACAAAATGAAAAAATCCGCCGCAAGGCAGAAGTGAGGTATATAATCATGAGTGCAAATAACACACCTGTAAGCGATCTCTTAGGTATTTCAATTGAAAAAATTAAGGAAATGGCTGATGTAAATTCTATAATTGGTGAACCAATAAAGCTTCCCGACGGAACTACCATAATTCCTGTTTCAAAGGTTAGCTACGGCTTTGCGTCGGGCGGCTCCGATCTCCCTTCTAAATATGATAAGGATCTTTTCGGTGGTGGCGCAGGCGCAGGAGTTTCTATAAAGCCAGAAGGATTTCTTGTTATAGCTCCCGACGGATCAGCAAAAATGGTCAATATGGAGGGATCAAACGATCCTATCAGTAATGCTATCGAGAAAATGCCAGCTATTATCGATAAGGTTAGTGGCTTTATTAGCAAGAAAAAGGGTGGAAACTCTGAGATAAAGACTTCTGATATCACTGATGGGTCTGTTCCAATTAACTGAGCATAAAACTGTTGTTTTTGACATATCCTTTAGCATAGTATTTATGCGGAGGTGTATATTTGAAACGAATTATATCTGTATTAACGACAATTCTATTTGCATTTTTATGTATATGTAATACAACGGTTTTAGGTGAAGAAAATTTTGAAATATCTGCCAAATCGGCAGTGCTCATTTGTGCCGATACGGGTGAAGTGGTTTACGAGTTCAATGCTAGAGAAAAGTTGCCTATGGCAAGCACTACAAAGATAATGACGACTCTGTTGTGCCTTGAAAGTGGCGGACTACATGACGAGTTCGTTGTTGACAGCAAGGCTATAAAGGTGGAGGGGTCATCAATGGGGCTTTGCGAAGGGGATAAAGTTACGAAGTATGCACTTTGCTGCGGAATGCTGTTACCTTCAGGCAATGATGCAGCAAATGCGGCTGCTGTAAGAATATCAGGTAGTATAGAAGCATTTGTTAGACTTATGAACCAGCGAGCACGACAAATGGGACTTTCAAAGACATTTTTTGTTACGCCTTCGGGACTTGAGGGTGTGGGACATGGTTCATCAGCGATGGATATGGCATTGCTTGCGCGCGAGGCTCTTAAAAACGAAATTTTTCGTGAGATATGTTCTAAAGAGAAAATGAAAGTGCGATTTGGCAATCCACCTTATGACAGATGGCTGAAAAATACAAATAGGCTTCTTTCAATGTATGATGGCGTTTATGGTGTAAAGACGGGCTATACCGATGAGGCAGGGCGCTGTCTTGTTTCTGCCTGTGAGCGTGATGGGAAAAAGCTGATATGTGTAACGCTTAATGATCCTAACGATTGGAACGACCATATGGTACTGTATGAGTACGGTTTCAGAAAAGTTAATCAGATAGACCTTTCGCTCCCTGATGATATTACTGCGGATATAGTAGGTGGTGATTCGGAAAAGCTGAAACTCGTTACTCAAAACGGCACATATAATGTGTCAACTATGGCTGGAAATGATGATGATTTTACATATATCGTGCTGAAACCGCCTTTTATGTATGCTCCCATAAAAGAGGGAGAGGAGTTGGCGAGCCTTAGAATATACTATTCCGGGCAGGAGGTTGACACTATTCCTCTATATGCAGCGGAGAATGTCGAGACAGTACCTGAAAAGACTAATTCTGAAAATACTAAGAAAGCCAAAAAAGGACTGTTTACGAGAATAAAAGAATTTTTTGGGAGAGTATTCTCTAATTAAGGAATGGATAAAAGTGGAAAAAATAAGGATTCAGAAAATGATTGCCGACAGCGGCGTATGCTCCCGCAGAAAAGCCGAGGAGCTCATAGCACAGGGCAGGGTTAAGCTCAATGGTCATCCCGTAAAGCTTGGAGACAAGTGCGGCTTCAAGGACCTCATTACTATTGATGGCGAGCGTATCAATATGCCGAGAAAAAGGAGTTTCCTGTATCTCATGATGAACAAACCGAGAGGCTATGTTACCACAGTATCGGACGAGCTCGACAGGAGATGCGTTATGGATCTCCTCACAGATGTTGAGGAGCGTGTTTATCCTGTAGGGCGCCTCGATCGCAATTCTGAGGGACTTCTTCTCTTTACAAATGACGGCGAGTTTGCAAATAGCATAATGCATCCGAGTCGCCATATATCAAAAACTTATCGAGTTACCGTTCGTCCTGATATAAATGATGAACAGCTCGTAAGACTGTCAGAAGGTGTTGAGATTGATGGAAAAAAGACTCTTCCGGCTTCAGTAGTCGTGAAGGAAAAGGAAGAAGGCAGAGTCGTTCTTCTTATTACAATAAAAGAGGGAAGAAATCGTCAAATAAGAAAGATGTGTGAGACGGTTGGACTTGAGGTTGCAAGACTTCGTCGTATCAGCATAGGTCCGCTTAAGCTCGGCATGCTCAAGCCTGGTACCTATCGAGAGCTGACTGCCGAGGAACTTCGTGCTTTGCGTAACGCTATAGGCAAGGAGAAATAAAATGCTTGAGATACAAGAAAGATTTGATACTGTCGGCTATGAAAAGCTTAAGGAAGTCGCAGGTAGTGCTGTACTCCATATCACGGAGGCTATTGACAGGGAAAGCGTTATCGGATTTATTGCCTATTCTTACGGCGCCGAGAAAACTGTTGTTTATGATTATGACGACGGTGGTGACCTTATGCTTTGTGATGGGCTTGTCCGTTCGGTCATGCTCAAAAGTGTTCTTAAGGGCATAAAACATATGCTGTTTGAGCTAGATGATAGTGCCAAATTTGACGATTTAAAAAAGCTACGTTTTGTGAATGGAGATAGCAGACAGTGCAGCGACCTTGACAGCTTTATGAACGGTTGCCAGAGCTGCAAAAAAACGAAAGAATAAATATGAAAGGATAGATCAGGATTGCCAATCAGGATTTCTTCAGAGCTTCCTGCTTTCAAAACTCTTGGAAATGAAAATATCTTCGTTATGTCGAAGGAAAGGGCAGAACATCAGGATATACGTCCGCTGAGAGTGGTTATTCTCAATATCATGCCCAAAAAGATAGAAACAGAATGCCAGTTGCTGAGACTTCTCAGCAATACACCTCTTCAGGTTGATGTTGATTTGTTACAAATGGCTTCACATACATCGAAAAACACCTCACATCATCATCTTGAGTCTTTTTACAAGACTTTCGATGAGATATCCGAGGACAGGTATGATGGAATGATAATCACTGGAGCTCCAGTTGAGTTGCTTGACTACGAAAAGGTGGATTACTGGAAAGAAATATGTAGTATCATGGAATGGTCTAAAACACACGTTTTCTCTACCATATACATATGCTGGGCTGCGCAGGCAGGTCTTTACTACCATTACGGTATACCGAAGTATACTCTTGACCATAAGATGTTTGGTATATTCCCTCACAGGGCAGAGGTAAGCAATTGTCAGCTACTCAGAGGCTTTGACGATATATTCTATGTACCTCATTCGAGAAATACTGAGGTTCGCAGAGAGGATATCGAGCGCATTCCGCAGCTTGAGGTGCTTACCTCGTCGGATATAGCTGGAGTCCATATAGTTGCCAATAAAAATGGCAGACAGTACTTTATCACGGGACATTCGGAGTATGACAGGGATACTATCGCTAATGAGTACAGGCGAGATGTTGAAAAGGGCATTGATATACAGATACCATATAACTATTTCCCAGGTGACAATCCTGAGAATATGCCTATTTTCTCATGGCGATGTACTGCAAACCTTATGTTTTCTAACTGGCTTAATTACTGCGTTTATCAGAAAACTCCATATAATCTTGAGGAGCTTGAGGTACGTAACTGGAACTGGGAAACAAGTTTATAAAGTAAGGAGATTCAATAATGGAAGATATGTTTAACAACGGTAACAATTATGATAACAATGGTTACACCAATGATAACGGACGTGGGTACTTTCCTGACGGAGAGTTCAAAGGAGATTACGGTGAAAATAATGATTATTCAGAGCCTAAGGGTAGTGGACTTGCAATAGCGGCTTTTGTTATAGCTATTGTAAATATTATTCCATGCTGTACTGCTTTGAGTATAATTACTGTTCCGCTTTGTCTTATTCTTGCTATAGTTTCGCTTGTTGGCAAGAGAAAGGGTAAAGCTTTTGCTATAACGGCCATAGTCCTTTCCTTATTAGCAGGTCTGTTGTTTGCTTATTACGGATATATTTTATATAAGGTCGCTCCAGATTATTATTACTTTATTACGAATGCGAATCAAATCGTTGAAGATTATGAGGAGGATGGAACTATTCCTGAAAGGTTTGAGAAGTACCGCGATCCAAAGTATGATAAGTACTGGAAGAGAAGTGGCTATGATTCATTTGATGAGTTCTTCGAAAAGTTCATCGAGGGCTTCAATGCTGGCGTTAATTCATCTTCGGGTAGTTATTCTAACAACAGTAGTTCATTTGAAAATAACGATAAAGATCAGATAGCAAGGATTTTGATTCCTGTATTTTAAATAATTATTATTAAGGCGTGATATCAAATTATCACGCCTTAATTTTTTGTGATTTTTTCCATGAATTCTTCGGTTGTGAGTAGACCGCTTCGATTATAGCGAAAAATGCCGTATAAACAGTCGGAATCCCGTGTGATTAGGTTTATATCCTCTCGGCATGTAAGGGTCATAAGAATGCCATTGTCACGAATCACGGGGAGACTTTCTTGGCTTAGTGCACCGAATGGATAAGCGAAAACTACAGGAGCTATGCCGCAGTTCTGTATGAGTTCAGTATTTAGCAGACCAATATCGGTACTTAGCATTTCTGTGTATTTTTCGACGGTCTCACTTGCAAGCTTAGTACAGCCATGTCTTTCGCTTTTGTTTGAATGCAAATCATATGTATGGCTGCCTATTTCTATTCGTCCCGATGCTATAAGCTCTGAGATATCACTCCATGTAAGGTAGGAATAGTTGTCTACGTGAGGGTCAGCAGGTGCATAATCATCGGTATATCTTCCAACAATAGAAACAACGGCACACATATCGAATTTTTCAAGCAGAGGAAGGGCGAGGGATAGATTATTGTAAAATCCATCGTCAAAGGTTATGAATACTGGTTTTTCTGGAAGCTCGCCTATTCCATGAGTATAGTCTATAAGCTGATGGGCGCTTACTGAGGAATAGCCATTGTTTTTCAGCCATGCAAGATCGTTTTTGAATTGTTGCGGATTTACTATGTAGTCTGATGGTGTTTTCTCACAGACGCTGTGATACATTATTACAGGTAGAAGGACAGCTTTTTCGGAACTTTTTTCAGCTGATACCGTAAAAATTTTCTTTCCTGCAATGAAAAAAGCAGTGCACAGCAATATTATAAATAGCACAATGAGTAGTCTGTACATGGATTTGTTTACAAAAAGACATTTATACATCGTTTTCACCTCTTTTAATTTATATTCCGATTTTCGTCGGGAAATGACATGATTAAGCGGACATATCGTTCATCGTTACAGAATATATTTATTTCAGTGAAAGAGGTGAATATATGAAACGCCATAAACGTAAAAAAACATGTGGTTTGATAAGGTGTATTGCAATCGTGCTTGTGCCTGCAACTGTGGCTTTCGGATTAAAGGGAATAACAGTAATAAAATGGCCTTTTGACGAAACTAACAGCTATAAGTTGAAAATAACGGAAAAAGCGTCGGCAGATCATATAAATGCCAACGTAGAAGTTATAAAGCGTATAAAGCATGAAGATGAAATGCTTGCAGGAGCCAATACAATGTCAGTGGGCTATGGTTATGTAGATGAAGATGACAGGAATAGGGAATATGTAAGGTTGCCTGATCCTCTCGATATGAAAAGTGATAACGCAGGATCAAAGCCATATCCAGAGTCATGGAGTGATGGAGGCATGATAATTCGAACTACCTACGGACAATATAGTGGGAATTCATTTTTTGACCTTTATGGTGGTGGGCAAGTCAACAACAAGACAGATATCCCGAATGAGGAGCTTTTCTGCGAAAGTGGATATTATCCAAATTTTACAGTAGATGATACGGACGATCCACTTGTGCTAATCTATCATACACACACAACTGAGAGTTTTGAGCCTTTTGTACGTGAAAGTTATGACACGACATTTAATTACAGGACTACTGATGAAACAAAAAATGTTGTAATGGTAGGGAATGCAATACAGGCTGAGCTTGAATCACTTGGTATAGGTGTAATACATGCTAAGGAGATACATGATTATCCCTCGTATAACGGTTCATATGGCAGAAGCCGTGAAACGATAACTCCCATACTTGAAAAATATCCAAGTATAAAGGTAGTACTTGATGTCCACAGAGATGCTATTTCAGGAGATGGATATGCTTATCAGCCGTTTATTGAAGTTGATGGTAGGGAAGCGGCTCAGATAATGATAATTTCGGGGTGCGATGACGGAACTTTAGGAATGCCGAATTATATTCAGAATTTTCATTTCGCATGTACTCTGCAAAATAAGCTTGAATCCGACCATGAGGGATTTACGCGTCCTATTCTTTTTGATTACAGGCACTATAATCAGGATCTTACCAACGGAAGCCTGCTTATCGAGGTCGGATCACACTGCAATACTCTAGGGCAGGTTCAGTTTGCTGGGCAGCTTTTTGGGCGATCGTTGGGGGAGTTACTGAATTCAATGAAAGGAAAATAAAATGCGTTATAAAAAGAAAAAAACCGCCCTGAAAGCAGTTTTTCTGTATCTGCTTTTGAGCGGCGGCTCATGGATGTTTATAAATTCATATGCTAATTCATATAATATGCTAAGCCAAAAAAGCATAACTCCTGCAGGAATTATACTAAGAGACGAGGAACTGTCAGTGAAACTGCTAGGTCACAGTAATAATTTTGATATATCGCTGATAGCTCCTGATAGCAAAGCGTACTGCGGAATATATATACTTGCACCTGATGAGGTAAGGACTGCGACGTATATAATATCGTTATGTATATAGCTGGGATTTCCTTGTGTAATAGAAGGTATTGAGCTCGCCTGCGTAAATAAGACTGGCACCTGGGAAATTCCTGAAATCATCAGGAGTATAAAGCGAGAAGGCTTTATCAAGAGGAATGCCTATTTTATCCATAATGTACGCGACAAACTGTGAACAGACGAAACTTCGTTCTCTCTTCCACTCGATATTAAAATATACTGCAAGCAGTCCAAGAAGGTTATATGAATAGACCTTGCGATGTTGGGCAAAGTGGGAAATAAGCTTGTTATAGGCTTCCTTTTGCTCAAGAGTTACGCTTATCTGGTATATTTCACACGGTATATTGTGATACTGACCGAGAGTACCCTGTCCGACTATCTCCTTATTAAATGTGGCAGGTAACGGAAAAGGTTTATATGTACGGCAGAAACTGTACATTTCAGAAAGATCAACATCCCCTGAAAGAGAAACGTGATTGAACGGTTTTTTAGTACAGAACTTGAAGAACCGCGCAGGTCTGGTACCTGTTTGTGCAACTATTAAGTAGATATAGTCCCTCAAAACGTTCCCTCCTAATATATTTTTTATAATTATATCATAAAAGCTTGCAAATTTCAAGAGTTTTTGCTATAATTATATGGTACTTATAAAAAGCGCCTGTAGCTCAGTGGATAGAGCATCCGCCTCCGACGCGGTGTGCGCTGGTTCGATTCCAGTCAGGCGTATACCATCAATGGCTGAATTAAGCCTCGTAATACTAAAAGAGTGATTATCTGATTTGTACTTGATCTTATTGGATAATCACTTTTTTGTTGTTTTGTGTAATAAAAGTGTAGTACGAATATCGTTTTTTATGCTTTGAAAAGAAATACTGTCATTCAGGCAGTGCGTGTGTTCAATTCGGTAATTAAGGTAGAAAGAATATAAATTCAGGTATAATAGAAGTTAATGGCTTAATTAAATTATCAGTCTACAGTACTTTACCAAATTAATTTAAAAATGTGAAATATTATAACGAATTGCTGCTATTGCATAAAAATAAATTAATCCTCAATAATTAAATGGTTATATTGCGTTACAGATATTGATGGAAAAATGGGGGGTGGTCATAAATATACAACAATTATTAGAAGAAAAATAGCAATAAATAGCTTGTTTTTTTATATTAAGATAGTATAATTAAAATATAAAGATAGATAAATTGGAGGATTACTAAATTTTAATCTAATTTAAGCTGCTTATGCAGTAATTTAAAGGAGTGATTTTTAGTGAAAATTGCAAATTTCAAAAAAGTCATTTGTGGAATCATATCTGCAATGATGCTCACAGCAAGCGTACCTCTCTCAACTTCGGCAGGCGGCTTCGGAGGCTTTGGTGGTGGTATGAACTGGGGTGGCTTCGGTGACACTGGTAATTTCAACGGTGGTCAGTCGGTCCCTGATAACAACAATGTTATTAACAGTTCACAGAATGAGAACATGATAAGGATTATGCCTGCTGGAGACTCAATTACTTTTGGTATGGGAGATACTGGCGGATACCGAAAGTATCTCGATTACTTTCTTAAAGAAAAGGGCTATGACAATATTGATTTTGTAGGTCCTGAGGGTAACAACGCTGCAACATTCAATTATAATGGCAAAAGCGTTACATACGATGATAATCATGCTGGTTACAGTGGATACACGATCAAACAAAATTCTGGCTTTGGTAGCTTATATGATGTACTCAAGCAGAAGAATGCTATTAAGCAGGCAAATCCAGATATCGTTCTTCTTATTATCGGTACAAACGATATGAATGGTAACCGCGCGACAAGTGCTTGTGAACAGGATCTTCGTGATCTCATTGATTACTTCCTTGAAGAGCTGTCTTCAGATGCGATGCTTTTCGTTTCAACTATTCCCGAGCTTGGCGGCGGTATGTTTGGCGGCGGAAACAAATCTGCTCAGATTGCAGATTATAATGCTGCTGTAAAGAAGGTTGCAAACGAATATAATGGCAACGGAAAGCGCGTAACATTTGCCGATATTCATGGTTGTCTCAATGGCACTGCTGATTTGGGTGATGGTGTTCATCCAAATGCTACTGGCTATGAGAAAATGGGAAAATACTGGGCTGGCATTGTTGATGATTATCTTAAGTCATCAAGCGCTGCTGTAACTACGACTACAACTACAACAAAGACTACTACACAGATTGCAACTACAACATCTGTAAAGCAGGTTGATTCAAAGGAAGAACTTGGAAGTAAGGTATCAAAATGGGGCGACGCGAATTGTGATGGTTCTATTGATATGAGCGACGCTGTAGCTA
This sequence comes from Ruminococcus sp., assembly GCF_016287535.1. GTDB lineage: Bacteria > Bacillota > Clostridia > Oscillospirales > Ruminococcaceae > Ruminococcus. The sequence continues at coordinate 6,992 of NZ_JAEFAJ010000007.1, read as the reverse complement.
TCATGCAGGCTCTCGCTAATCCAAACAAGTACACCCTCACAAATCAGGGAACTTTCAATGCGGACGTATATGAGGCAGGCAGCGGTATTACAACTAATGACGCATTTGTCATTCAGAAGTATCTCTTAGGTCTTATCAAAACTCTTCCTGAGAGCTATTCTGATAAGTTAGATACAGTAGCAAATACTACAACCAATACAACAACTACTGTTCCTGAAATCGTTACAACTACGACTGAATCTGTGATTAGTGCTTCTTTAAATGATAACTTCGATTCAGGTATAGGAAACTGGTCTGGCAGAGGCGCTGCTTCTGTTGAGGCTTCAAGCGATGCTTATTACGGTTCTTCAGGTAAATCTCTTGCTGTCACAGGCAGAACTTCTGAGTGGAACGGAGCTGCTCTTACACTTGGTTCTGAATTTAAAGCCGGTCAAACATACAGTATAAGTATGGCCGCTCTTCAGCTTTCACGAGGGGCAGTTGATATACAGGTTTCACTTCAGCAGGGTGATGGAAACAGCGCTTCATACACGGCTATTGCCAAAGCATCATGTGATAGTGGCGTATGGACAAAGATAGAAAATACATCATTCACTATACCTGAAAATTCAGGTGATATAGTGCTCTATGTTGAGACTATCGAGAAATCTGGCAATCTTATGAATTTCTATATTGACGATGTAATGATTGCCGCCGAAGGAACGAAGTCAGCAGTTGTAACAGGCGGAAATGGAATGGTGCCTGAGCCAGTTGTTTCATCTTCATCACAGGTATACACTATGGAGGAGCTTACCAAAAAAGTTCAAGATTCCCTGGTAAACAATGAACCTAATGATTCACACATGAAGAAACAGGGCGTTCAGTATGGTACGCTAAAGAGGGAGACGTACTTCTCAAAGAAGGCTAACAAGAATAAGCCATATAATATACTTCTTCCTGCAAACTATGATGAGAGCAAGAAGTATCCTGTGCTTTATCTGCTTCACGGCTTCTTCGAGAATGAGAACCGTATGATAACACAGGGCAACGGACAGATGTATACTCAGCAGATAATCGGTAACGCTATTGCCGAGGGTGCTGCTAAGGACATGATCGTAGTTGTTCCGTTCGTATTCACGAGTGCAACTATGAATGATGCTACAGGTTTTGCAGATCAGGGATCAAATGAAGGATACGATAACTTCGTTGATGATATCGTTGACAGCCTTATGCCGCATATCGAGAGCAAGTATAGCGTTGCTACAGGCAGAGAGAACACAGCTGTAACAGGTTTCTCAATGGGCGGTCGTGAATCACTTCAGATAGGCATGAAGCATGGCGACAAGTTCGGTTATGTAGGCGCTATATGTCCAGCACCAGGTGCTTCGGGCTCATGGAAGTGGAGCAATCCTGACGAAACTCCATATCTTGTAATGATAACAGGCGGTACACAGGACGACGTAGTAGGTCTGAATACACCTGAGGGCTATCATAATAACTTCACAAAGAACAACGTACCTCATGTATGGCATGTTGTAAATAACGGACACCACGGCGATGACTCTATTCACTCACACATCTATTGCTTCGTAAGAGGAATATTCCAGGCAACTGAATAAAACGAAAACAGCCGATGTTCATTATGAACATCGGCTGTTACTGTTAAATCAAGAATTAAGGAGCCTTGATTGTATTTCCTGTGCGTCGCCTAATGTGATACCGTCACCTGTATTGTAGACGTCACCGTTGAATCTGCCGGCAAATGAGATTTGATACTTATTTGGGTTAGCCAGTGCCTGCATTATCTTAACAGCGTCAGAAAGATCGACGTTTCCGTCGCCGTTAGCGTCGCCTGAACGCTCTATGTCGACTTCGCTGAACTCAGGTGCGGCAATGCTCATGGAGCTGTACTTAACGGCAGAAATACCGTTTACAGCTGAGAGCTGGTTTATATAATCGTTTAAGCTTTCGTTGAAATTGTCGTATATGTTTTCAATTTCACATTCGGGCATATACAGCAAATAACCGAGATTGATAATATCCAGATCTCGGATGTCTCCGCTTAGGCCGTTGTCATTGATATCGCAGTTTTCAGTGAAGAAACTCCATACGTTTGCGGGAAGCACTGAATCCTGCGCAGTTGCACGATTCTGAAGGTCTTCTTTAAATATCATGGCATTGAAAACATCAGAGCTGTTGATGGTACCATCGCCGTTAGTATCTGGGAGCTCAACCTTGCCTGCACTGAGCTGTTCCCAGAAAGAAGTGAATTCTCTGTTGAACATTGCGCCGTTGTACTCGAGATACTCGTCGTTTGGCATCCACTCGCTGTAATTATACTTCAGACATCTTGCAAGCAATAGTTTGCCCGAGCCTTCTATAAGGTTGTCGTAATAGTCTTCGCTGAACTGCTCGTCAGTGATACCGTTTTGCTCGATACAGTACATTTCTGCATACTCATAGAACCAGTTGGTATCAGAACCTTCTGCAAAATTATTTATGAGTTCCTGACAACGTATATTTATCTCGTCTGAGATAACAGGCTTATCGCTGTCCGGTACATTATCGTACATAAAGAAGTACGAATTATAGCCGAATACCCAGAGATAATCAAGGTCTGTATAATCATAGACTCCGTCATCGTTTACGTCGCAGCTGACAGTGCCATTCTCAACAGTTTCCTTGAATAGTGTGTATCCTGCCATCAGGTACAAAGACTGAGTCTTGAGCTCCTGTATGAACATATCGGAGAGTCTGGATGTCCAGCTGAAGTACCCTGATGTATCTTCCTTAACTAGGTCAATATCGCTGTATGTCTCACTATCGGTATCGCTTGAGGAAATTCCGTTCTTAAGGAGATAGAATCTGGTAAGGTGCTCGGCATCGAGGGCGTCAACCTTGCCATCCGCATCGTAGTCGCCTATGCTTTCAATGCGCTTAGCCAGCGCTGCATCTGTGTCATACGAATGTGTATATCCGTAGAACAGTGCGCAGTCCTTGAGACCGAAAGAGCCGTCCCCATTGATGTCGATAACAAGGTTACCGTTTTCCATCATAGGGAACATTTCTATTTCCTCATCCCATATTCTTCCTGCGGGAACGTTTTCAAACATTGCGTTTGCTGATAATGCTGCGGCATTTACAGCAGTTGTGAGAGCTGCTGCAGCCGCGATTAACTTCTTCATGGCGGGTGCCCCTTTCATACTTTCATAATAAAATACAGATTAATGTGGACGTACAATCTTACAATTATATTATACAGCAATTATAACAAAAAATCAATAGATTTTGTCTAAATGCTATAAATTATTATAATTTAACTATGTTGTTGAATTGCCTGTATATAAATTACATATTAACATGCTTCACCTGCTGATTTGACAATTATCGTCAGGTATATTATAATGAGGTGTATGATTTGACCGTATTATATTGGAGGGGGCATTCAGGTGAGTGAGGTAAAGCGCAGAAAGGGAAAGAGTAGAATAGCATTCCCTGAGGATTACTGTGTCGTAGATATTGAAACTACTGGGCTTGACCCTTCAGAAAGTGAGATAATCGAAATTGCAGCGGTCCGCTATCGCAATTGCAAAAAATTGGCAGTATTTTCTACACTCATAAAACCTAATTATCATATAAGTTCCTTCATTACAGGGCTCACAGGGATCAACGACAGCATGGTGCAGGACGCGCCTAATATTTCCCAGGCGATAATGGATTTTTATGAGTTCGCAGGGAATGATATGATCATGGGCTATAATGTGAATTTCGATATAAACTTTTTATATGATAATCTTTTGCAATGTCATGGTATAATATTTGACAATGATTTTGTTGATGTACTTCGCTTTGCAAGAAAGGTGTTGCCATTACTCCCAGATAGGAAGCAGACCACAGTTGCCAATTATTATGGTATATCCATTTTGGGAGCTCACCGTGCTGAAAAGGACTGCGAGATATGTAATGCTTGCTATATCCGTCTAAGGGATGATATGAAAAAACAGAACGGAGAGTGAGTTGTGGCATCTATAAAAATTAGAGATATGCTGTTTGCCTTTGCAGCTGAACGATTCGGTACTAAGCCGGAATACCTTTGGAGCAGAACCCCCGACTGTGCTGTGCTGAGGTGTAGCAATAATGATAAATGGTATGCCATAGTTATGGACGTTGACGGTTCGAAGCTGGGACGCCCTGATCTTGGAAAAGTGGATATTGTCAATGTTAAGTGCAGTCCGATGATGACAGGTTCTCTTCTTGCTATGGATGGGATATTCCCTGCCTACCACATGAACAAGGATAGTTGGATATCGGTGCTCCTTAACGGCAGTGTGGATATGGAGCAACTGAAAGCACTGCTTGAGATGAGTCACGAGCTTTCGTGTCAGGCAGGAAGCGGCAAGCGTATGCGAACAGGACCGAAAGAATGGCTTATTCCGGCTGCGCCTGCCATGTATGATGTGGAACAGGATTTTAAGCGTGACGGAACCATAATATGGAAACAGACTGCAAACTACATTGTTGGAGACACCATATACATTTATATGGCAGCTCCGGTTTCCGCTATACTTTACAAATGTATGGCAATTGAAGTGAATATCCCTTTTAAGTATGATAACGGTAGCTATCATATTAGAAAAGCGGTAAAGCTTAAGCTCTTGCACCGCTTTTCGGAAGATGATATGCCTCTTTCGGCTATGAGAGAGCTAGGCGTATCGGCTGTGCGTGGCCCTAGGGGAGTTCCAAATACTTTGAGCTGTAGGCTCAGAGACCTATGCGCAAAGGAATAAGGGAAGCAAAGCAAGGTTGCATTTTTGGATGCTTTGTGATATAATATGCTTTGTAACGTTATTATTTTCCGCTTTTGACAGGAGGAAGTATATGTTAAATGCTGATCTGAAGGAATTTGAGTTCATCTCTGACTTCGACGAGCTTGTTATCTCAGCTGTCCTTGCAGTACCGTCGGGAGAGATTAACGGTATTGTTCAGTTGGTCCACGGCATGAATGAACATAAGGAGCGCTATTATCCGTTTATGGATTATCTTGCCGAGCAGGGATTTATCACGGTCATACATGATAACCGCGGCCACGGCAAAAGTATAGTTGAATCCGATGATCTCGGATTTATGTTCAGAAACGGCGGAGAGGGCTTTGTAAGTGATATCGCTCAGTTCAACAAAAGAATAAGAGAAGCGTATCCCAATGTCCCTGTTTTTATGATAGGCAGTGGCCTCGGAGCGGCAGGCGCCAAGTGTTTCCTTAAGGAGCATGATGGCGCAGTTGACGGTGTGGTTCTTCTGGGAAATATCTGCTACAGTCCGTTTTCGTCTGTAGTTAGAACTATACGCTCTGTTTCTTCGAAACGTCCCGGAAGCCGATTCAGGAGTGAAAAAATATTTGATGCCATTGACCATGGCTTTGGACAGTTCTTTGAGGACCCTATAAATTCGTGGAGGTGCAGCGATGCAGACACTGTGCTTGCATTCAACGAAGATCCTCTCTGTAACTTCAAGCCTACCCTCAACTGTTATGAAGAGCTTCTTTGGCTGATAAAGCAGGCTGATTCATCAAAGGGGTGGAATGTTAATAATCCTACTCTTCCCATACGCTTTATATCGGGTAAGGATGATTCTGCTATGATATCGGAGAAAAGGTTCATGAAAACGGTGGAAAAGCTTGAAAAAAACGGATATGAGAGCATTTCTCACAGACTTTTTGACGGTATGCGTCATGATTTGCTGATGGAGAAGAATAATATCAATGTCTACAAAGACATAGCAAAGACTCTATTTTCATGGCTTGACCGTTGGAACGACAAACAAGCAGAAGTTGAAGCTACTGCAACTGAGGAAGTGCCTCCGCAGATTGAAGAAGAGGTTCAGGAATAATCAAGTATAACAACAGAGTGCGGAATTGACGCACGGTGAAAGGAAATATTATGGATATCAATAAAACACTTGCAAAGGAATTTGGGCTCAGACAGGAACAGATTGACAATACCGTAGCCCTTATCGATGATGATAAGACTATCCCTTTCATAGCCCGTTACCGTAAGGAACTTACTGGCTCTCTTGATGATCAGATTCTCCGTGAGCTTTATGACAGACTCATGTATCTCCGTAACCTTGAAAAGCGCAAGGAAGAGGTAACTGCTGCTATAACTGAGCAGGAGAAGATGACTCCAGAGATTGAGGCAGCTATAAGTGCTGCTGTAACTCTTGTTGAGGTGGAGGATATTTATCGTCCTTTCAAGCCGAAGCGTCGTACTCGTGCAAGCATAGCACGTGAAAACGGTCTCGAGCCACTTGCAGTATTGATAATGGCTCAGGAGAATTCAACCGAACCTGAGAAGGAAGCTGAAGCATACATTGATGAGGAGAAGAAGATAACAGATGTTCAAACTGCTTTGCAGGGTGCAATGGACATCATTGCTGAGGATATCTCCGATGATGCGGATATAAGAAAGAAACTCCGTGCCCTTGCAGGTGAAAAGGGTGAACTTGTCTCAAAGGCAGCAGATCCAGAGGCAGAGAGCGTATATATGAATTATTATGAGTACGCTGAAGCTATCCCGAAGGTAGCAAATCACAGAGTTCTTGCCCTTGACAGAGGCGAAAAGGAGAACTTCCTCAAGGTTTCTGTAACTCTTGATGAGACTCTTGCTACAGATATTATTTTCGGCAAGTATATCAAGGCTAACAATTCGTGCGGTGAGCTTGTAAGAGCGGCTGCCGCAGACAGCTATAAGAGACTTATTTTCCCATCAATCGAGCGTGAAATACGCTCAGAAATGAGTGCAAAGGCGGCGGAGGAGTCAATAAAAGTATTTGCTGCTAATCTTAGACAGATGCTTCTTCAGCCACCACTAAAAAGCAGTATTATCCTCGGTCTTGACCCTGGATACGCACACGGCTGTAAGACTGCAGTAATAGATGGTACGGGTAAGGGCCTCGATACGGCTATAATATATCCGGTGGGCTCAGCTGGCGCAGTTTAGGCTGCAAAGAAAAAGGTA
>NZ_JAEFAJ010000038.1 GCF_016287535.1 Ruminococcus sp. | reverse complement strand
AGCGTGGAAAGCTCAACGTAAACGAGCCTGTTGAGATCGTTGGTCTTTCTGACGAGAAGCTCAACACAGTTGTTACAGGTCTTGAAATGTTCAGAAAGACTCTTGACTTCTGTGAGGCTGGTGATAATGTTGGTGCTCTTCTCCGTGGTATCACAAGAGACCAGGTTGAGCGTGGACAGGTTCTTTGTAAGCCCGGCTCGATCCACCCCCATACAAAGTTCTCAGGTCAGGTTTACGTACTGAAGAAGGAAGAGGGCGGACGTCATACTCCTTTCTTCAACAACTACAGACCTCAGTTCTACTTCAGAACAACTGACGTTACAGGTGTTGTAACTCTTCCTGCTGACAAGGAAATGTGTATGCCCGGCGATAACGTAGCTATGGATGTTGAGCTCATCACTCCTATCGCTATCGAAGAGGGACTCCGTTTCGCTATCCGTGAGGGCGGCAGAACAGTTGGTTCAGGCGTTGTTACAAAGATCAACGAATAATTTCGTGTCTGATAAATAATAACGACTTCAGGCGGTCGTGCATCATGCATGACCGCCTTTTTGCATAAAGGCAGTTTGTTATAAAATAAACAAAATAGGCGGTGAAACTATGGATCACATTCTGCAGACGCAGCATCTCTGCAAGTCGTATGGTAAATTCAAGGCTCTTGACGACCTTACGATAAATGTTCCCAAGGGCTCAATATATGGAATGGTCGGCAGGAACGGCGCAGGAAAAACTACACTTATCCGTATAATAACAGGTCTCAATAATCCTACATCCGGCAGCTATTCCGTTATGGAAGCGGATTACAAAAGTCCGGAAATATACAAGGTACGCCGAAAAGTCGGCGCTGTCGTTGAAACGCCTTCTCTTCATCCTGATATGACAGCCAAGGATAATCTTATCCAGCAGACAAAGACTCTTGGTATCTCAAACGAAAAGCTCGACGACATACTCAAAATGGTAGGCCTTTCCAATACCGGCAAGAAAAAAGCCAAGAATTTCTCCCTCGGTATGAGACAGAGACTGGGTATTGCCTTTTCACTTGTCGGTGACCCTGATTTTCTTATCCTTGATGAGCCTATAAACGGCCTTGACCCTCAGGGTATCATGGAGGTCCGTGAAATGCTGATCGACCTTAACAAGAATAAGGGCATCACTATACTTATTTCGAGCCATATCCTCGACGAGCTCTCACGACTTGCCACTCACTACGGCTTTATCGAGAAAGGCAGGGTCATCAAGGAAATGAGCGCCGAGGAGCTTGAACAGGTTTCAAGAAAGGCAGTACACATTAATGTAAACGATACGAATATCCTCGCCGATGTGCTTCAGGGCATGGGCGCTGAATTCAGGATATATTCGCCTAATGAGGCTGATATCTTCACTCCTGTGCAGGTAACGCCCCTTGTTCTTGCGCTCAACGAGAAAAACTGCTTTGTAAATACCATGACAGAGCGCAGCGAAAGCCTCGAAAGCTATTTCATGGGACTTGTAGGAGGTGTTCGCAATGTCTGAGCTGCTTGCTGAAGGCTTCAGAAGACTTTTTAAAGAGAAGCGTTTTTATATCGTTCTTGCAGTTAACATTTTAATCCCTGCGTTTGTATCGGTATTTATAGGTATCGTAGAAGGAAAAGGCTCCATGATCGGTGACGTTATGATGTTTGTAATGACCGGTATTATCATAATGTTCATAAGTATCACGGCAGGTATGTTCATTGTAAGTGATTTTAAGAACAATACCATAAGGAATAAAATAATAGTCGGACATTCGAGAGCCAGGATATATTTGGCAAATCTTATAATCTCGCTGTTCGTGGCTGTTGTGTATCAGCTGGCATACTGGCTCACGCTTATCGGTCTGGGCTGGCCGCTTATGGGCTTTAAATTATTCCCCTGCAAGGAAATATTTATAAATATCGGCATTACTATGGTCATAATCGTTACGTTTACCTGCGCTATAGTATTTATATGCAATTCATTGAGAACTACAGGCGGAGTAGTGCTTTCGATCATGATGGATTCGATAATCCTGACGGTGGCGGAACTGATAGTGATGTTCTCAAAGAGCAAGACTGTTGAAAAGATCGCGGAGGTTGCAATACCCACTATACAGAGACAGGAATTCAAGTATGATCCTACCAGTGTTCCCGATAAAGTCGCACTGATTATAGTTATTGACATAGCAATATGTGTCGTTCTTACGATCGGCGGAATACTTATTTTCAAAAAGACAGATCTCAAATGATGTATCATAAGCTCCTTGTAAGTGTGATACTTTTATAGAAGTTTTTATGTGAGCTATTGAGGAAAACCCTTTTGAAAAAGGGTTCCCCCGATAATTCCATTTAAAGTTTCTATATAAGCACTGCACTTAAATGAGCTTATTTTATGCCCATTTCAAGCGTATGTCAAAGCGCTCAAGCCAGTAGCTGAGCTGTATGAAATAGGCTATGGTCTGCGGCAGGTTCATAAGCTGTCCGTACCATTGCACGTTTTCCTCATGGCGCAGAAGCTTTTCAAGCTCCTCACGCTTTACGAGCTGAGTGAGCCTCTCTCCGCCGTTATCCAGTATGCTCCTGAGCTTTTCCGTGACTCCTGCAAGAAATGCGGGATTGTGGGTCTTGGGATAGGGGCTCTTTTTCCGCCAAAGGACTTTTTCCGGCAGCCATTCCTTCATGGCTTCACGGAGAAGTCCTTTTTCTCTGCCCATGTAGTCCTTGTATTCCCACGGGACATTGTAGAGATATTCGGCTATACGGTAGTCGCAGAAGGGCACCCGGACTTCAAGACCGCTGTACATGGACATTCTGTCCTTGCGGTCGAGAAGTGTCTGCATGAACCAGTGAAAGTTGAGCTGAGTCATTTCGCGCATACGGTATTCAAGGGGACTGTCCGAAACGAGCTTTTCCGCGCAGCCGACAGTTCTACGGTAGGCGGAGCAGACATATTCGTCAGCGTTTATTCTTTTTGCATAGTCATCGCAGAGAAAGCGGCTGCGGTAGGCGGTGCTCTGAGCCCACGGGAAACCGTCTGTCATGCGGATATCTTTATCTCTGTACCACGGATAGCCGCCGAATATCTCATCGGCACATTCTCCCGAAAGAGCGACTGTGCCGTATTTCTTTATCTCACGGCAGAAGAGGAGAAGAGAAGCGTCAACGTCAGCCATTCCGGGAAGTCCGCGGGCTTCGGCTGCGTCTTCGAGGGCGTTTACCAGTTCAGGAGTATCGATCATCGTCCGGTGGTGGTCTGTGCCGAGGTATTCAGTCATGCATCTGATGTATTCAGGATCACTGTCAGGCTGAAAATGGCTGCTTTGGAAGTATTTATCGTTATCGGTGTAGTCAACGGAAAAGGTGCTTAGACGTCTGCCCTGTTTTTTCAGCTCAGAAGCGGCAACAGAGGATATCAGGCTCGAATCGAGACCGCCCGAAAGAAAGGTACAGACAGGCACGTCTGAGACCAGCTGACGCTTTATTGAGTCGAGGACGAGCTCCCGGACGTGTTCGGCGGTCTGCTCAAATGTCTCGTGAAGCTCATAAGCGCGGAGCCGCCAGTATTCGCGGATATCCAGACCGCCTGCGGAATAGTGACCGCACCAGCCGGGAGGGAGCTCCTTTACGCCCCGTATCACTCCGCAGCCCATAGTTCTGCCGGGAGCCATAAGAAGAAGCTCCGCCGCCCCCTGTTCGTCTATCTCATGCGGGATATCAGGGTGTTCAAGGAGTGCCGGGAGCTCTGAGGCGAAGATGAGCTTGGTTTCGGTCTGAAAGTAGAACAGGGGCTTTACGCCTATTCTGTCACGGGCAAGGAATACACGGTGTTTATCTTCGTCGTAGACCGCAAATGCGAATATACCGTTGAATCTGTCAACACAGGCGCTTCCCCATTTTATGTAGCCCTTGAGCACTACCTCTGTATCTGAAGCTGTTGTGAAGTCAAAATCCTCTGCAAGCTCGCTGCGGAGCTCCTCCGTATTGTACAGCTCACCATTATATATAATAGTATACTTCCCGAAGCTCATAGGCTGTCTGCCGCCGTTTATGTCGATGACCGCAAGACGGGTGTGTATGAGGGCGGCTTCTTTGGCAAGCAGCATACCGCGCTGGTCGGGACCCCGTCTCAGGAGGGCGCGCTGCATATTCTCATAGACCTTCATATCCTCGCGCATATCTTCAATGAAGCTGATAGCTCCTGCAATTCCGCACATAAGTATTTCTCCGCCGCTTTACGGCATACGGCACGCCGGGATAAATCAAAATTCAGCAAAGCTGAATTTTGATTTAGTTGAGAATTGAGAGTGGAGAGTTAAGAGTTAATGAGTTCGCTGCGCTCATATTATTTAAATTATATCGCCGCAGGCGATACACCATAACTGTCAACTCTCAATTCTCAACTCTAAACTAAATCATAATTTTGCTTCGCAAAATTATGATTTACAACAGTATATGAAAAAGACCTCCGTAATGTTACGAAGGTCCTGTTTTAATTATTTCTGCTTGTGAAGTCCTGACTTTATACCTGCGATGATAGTTTCACGGGCTTTTATCGCTTCCTCCCTCGACAAAGGGGGAGTATCGCCAAGGGGATAGTCAAGTCCCAGTTCTGCGTACTTTGTCTTTGCCATATCATGATAGGGGAGTACATCCAGCGCTTTAAGGTTGCTGAGTGTTGAGAGGTATTCTCCGAGTGAGAAAAGCTCCTCATATTTGTCGGTTATACCGGGAACTACCACGTGGCGTATCCATACCGGTATCCCAAGGTCGCGTATATGCTCCGCAAATGCGAGTATATTGCGGTTGCCGATACCTGTAAGCTCCTTGTGGAGCTCGTTGTCTATGTGCTTTATATCAAGCATAACGAGGTCTGTATATCTCAGCACATCGTCGATCTTTTCATGGTGTGCCGGATCGTAAACTCCTGCTGATGTGTCGAGGCAGGTGTGGACACTTTTGCTTTTTGCGAGAGAAAAGAGTTCCGCAAGAAACTCCGGCTGTGCAAGAGGTTCGCCGCCGGTTGCGGTGATACCGCCTGATTTAAGGAACTCCTTGTATGAATCGTACTCCTTCATAAGCTCCTCAGCGGTAGTTTCCCTGCCGCCGGAAAAGTCCCATGTGTCGGGGTTATGGCAATATCTGCACCTCAGGGGACAGCCCTGAAAGAATACCACGAAGCGTATTCCGGGACCGTCAACAGTACCGAAGCTTTCGGTAGAATGTATCCTGCCTTTCATTTTGTGTACTCCTGTTCCGCGTATTCAAGCAGCGCATTTTTTTCGTTCGGGAGAGCGTCCTCTATGACAAGTTCAAGGAGCTTATGCTGCATTTCGCCTATCTCAGCTCCTTTGAGCCCGATAGCGGAGAGCTCCGAGCCGTTTACCGCAAGCCCTCTCAGACTGCGGCATTCGTTTCCTGCTATTATCTCCCTGCCCGTTTCCGCAAGCCTGTCGAAGAAGATGTTCTCGTCAAGGACAAATTCATTTTTTGCGGAATTGTCGCATTTTTTCATTTCTATGAGAGCAAAGAACAGTTCCTCGCCGATACGGTACATCATTTTTTTAACATCGGCTCTGTTTCGGAGCTTTTTGCTGTGATTGGCTATCAGCGCAGTGGCGTAGGATATGGACTTTGTGTCGTAGCGAAGGCGTTTCATGACCTTTTCGGTGATCTCGGCTCCTACTCTGTCGTGCTGCTTGAAATGCCCTCTGCCTGTTTCGTCAAGCTTCATGCAGGCAGGCTTTCCGATATCGTGGAAAAGGAGAGTTCTTCTGAGTTTTACGTCGTTTTCGGGGGCGAAGCCGACAGCTCTGACAATGTGCTCCCAGACGGTGTACTTATGGTAGGGTGAGCGCTGGTCGAGCCCTATACTTGGCTTGAATTCGGGGATAACAGCAGTTATGACATCGCTGTATCCCATGAGTACATCAGCGCAGTTCTTACCGCAAACCAGCTTGTCCAGTTCGTCTCGGATACGCTCGTTTGATATATTCTGAAGCAGGTCCTTCATATCATGTACGGCTTTAGCGGTATCGTCATCTATAGCAAAACCAAGCTGTGAAGCGAAACGGACAGCTCTCATAATGCGGAGAGCGTCCTCGGAGAAGCGCTTCTCAGGATCGCCTACGCAGCGTATGATACCTGCTTTCATGTCCGAAATACCGTCGAAGGGGTCAACGAGACAGCCGTTTCTGTCCATAGCTACGGCGTTTATTGTAAAATCACGGCGTGCAAGGTCGGCGGTAATATCTGATGTGAACTCTACATTATCAGGCCGGCGGTGGTCGGTATATTTTCCGTCAATGCGGTAGGTGGTTATTTCAAAAGGGGTTCCGCCGCATAAAACCGTGACTGTGCCGTGTTTTATGCCTGTAGGGACTACCTTATAGCTGCTGAATACTTCGATTATCTGTTCGGGGAGAGCATTTGTTGTTATGTCGATGTCATTGTACTCTCTGCCCATAATACTGTCGCGGACGCAGCCGCCGACCATATAGGCTTCAAAGCCGTGGCTTTCCAGCTCTGACAGGATCTGTTCAGTATTTTTGTCTGTTTTCACGGCTGCATATCCTTTCATAAATCATAATTTATATTTGTAGGGAACGCCGCCTAACAGGCGCCGCACCCCTTTGTCGCGTTGCGACATCTCCCCACACTGTGGGGAGTCACCCTCGGCGTTCCGCAAAAAACAATGTAGGGGACGGCGTCCTCGACGTCCCGTTAAGGGACGCCCTCACTTGCAGGGCGTCCCTCTTCCGAAAACAATTCACAGGATTGTTTTCGGAATTCACCCTTGCGGAGCGCCTTCGTATTGTTTCGCTGTTCTCTGAAAGCTGTGAACAGCGACCAGAGGCGCTGCCTCTGGACTCCGCCAAAGGAACACAGTCCCTTTGGAATCCCGTTCATGATTATGGCATAATTATTGTGCTGTAAGCGATGTAAAATTAACAGCATAATTTAATGTGAGCGAGTTTACGAGCGCCAACGTGGCAAGCGCCGCCGCTCGCTCAGCGGCAAATTTTGATTTACTTTTATTATACATCAAATGAGAGCCTTTGGCAAGATATCCAAAACAAAAACCACTTTTTTGTATGTTATTATAAATTGCTTAAACACTTGAAAAAGAGTATAATTAAATTACAGACAAAATAGGGGGGACATAAAAAATCAAGCCCAATTGTATGATTTTATTGTAGCCTTAATGCTCTTTTAAGAATACTTTAAGATTATTTCAAGGTAAAGCCGATATAATGTAGACATAGTCAAACTCGGTTTGACCTTTGATTGGGCGATATTAAAAAAGGAGAATGATCAATTATGAAAAACAATGGCTTGAAAAAGCTCATTGCAGGTATTTCTGCTGTTTGTCTGGCAGCAGCGGCTATGCCTCTGATGAGTTATGCAGCGGAAACCAGTGCTTCAGCAATGGTTGGCGACGCCAATTCAGACGGACAGGTCGATCTTTCTGACGCTGTCATGATCATGCAGGCACTTGCCAATCCTAACAAGTACGGTGTAGGCGGTTCGGACGCCCGTGCTATTACTGCACAGGGTTGGATCAATGCCGACTGCAACGGCGCAAACGATGGTGTATCCACAAATGACGCGCTTGCTATCCAGATGTATCTTCTGGGCAAGGGCGAGCTCAGCAGCGGCAAGACAGATGTTGATCCTGTTGCTGAGGCAGTAAAGATCCACCTCAAGAACACTTCTATCGAGGTAGAAGGTGAAAATGCTGTAGTTGAGGGCACAAAGGTCACCATCACTCATTCCGGTGAGTATTATGTTGACGGTACTCTTGACGACGGTCAGATCAACGTAAATATCGCTGATACGACCGCGGACGCTGAGACTGTAAAGATATTCCTCAATAACGCGAATATCACAGGCAAGAGCGCTCCCGCTATCCTCATCACAAACGCTGAGAATACATCTATCAATATCGTTGACGGCACAGAGAATAATATCTCTGACGGAGATACTGCTTACGAGGGTGACTTCGCTAAGGCAGCCGTTATCGAAGCCAAGGACGATATGACTATCAAGGGCGGTGAAAAGGGCGACGGAGTCCTCAATATCACCGCAAATACACAGGACGCTGTGTCCTGCAACAACGACATCAAGATAAACGGCGGTAAGATCAATATCACTACAAGCAATTCCGAGACCAAGACTGACGGTATCAAGGCTAAGAAGTCAATTACGGTCAAGAAGGGCTATGTTACAATTGACGCTACAGGCGACGGTATCAAGTCCAGCAAGGACGCTGTTGTTTTCGAGGGCGGCTCAACTGTTATCAAGGCGGGCAATGACGCTGTACAGGCTGAGACCACTATTGACATCAGCGGCGGTTACGTTTCAGCAGGCGGCGACCGCGGACTTACAGCTGCAACAGGCGTGAATATCACAGGCGGTGACGTTATCGCTACTGCTACCGATAATCAGGTCGATGAGAAGCTCATAACAACAGGAGACCAGCCTGTACTCCTCTTCAATTGTATTGACGACTCAACAAACGAGAAGGACGGTACATGGAAGAAGGCTAATAACTTCCAGTGGACTGTAATGCGTGAAGATATGAATGTGGATAAGCATAACTCAGACTTCACCAAGAAGTATAAGTATGTTCTTATCAGCTTCGTAAGCCTGACTGAGGGTACAAACACCTTTGCAAACAAGAGCACAGGCAATACAATAACCTACGGCGATGATAACGCAGAAAAGTTCACCATAAAGAACGGCGTTAACATCTATAATAAGGTAAATCCAGCAGGAATTGCCAAGAGCGATGTAGTTCCCAACCCTGCACCCGGAGAGCTCACCATAACTCTTTCCGATGCAGGCATGACCACCAATGCTTCCTCAGAGGCTAAAGTGGAGAACAACATCTGCACAATATCTCAGCCCGGTGTTTTTACAGTAACCGGCGAGATGGTAGGCGGACAGATCGTTGTTGACGTCGACAAGACTGTCTATCCCGACGGCGTCGTTGAGCTCGTTCTCAGCGGCATGAGCCTTACAAATACCAAGAATTCTCCTATATATGTAGCATCTATCGCAGACGAGGTCATCATTACCGCTAAAAACGGCACTGAGAATACCATTTCTGACGGCGAGAGCTACACCAACGCAGACAACGCTGCGGGAGCGATCTACTCCAAGGACGATATAAAGTTCAAGGGCAAGGGCAAGCTTACCGTAAACGGAAACGCTGCGGAAGGTATCGTCGGCAAGGACGATATCAAGATATACAACAGCACACTGGTAGTTAATGCTGCCGATGACGGTATTCGCGGCAAGGACAGCGTGACTATCGGTAATACCTCATCAGACGGAACAGAGGTGGACTATTCAAACCTTTCCGTAACAGTAAAAACAAAAGCAGGCGACGGTATCAAGGCTACTTCCACTGAATCTTCATCAACAGCGAAGCAGCTGGGAATAGTTACTGTCAACGGCGGTACAATAAATATTGACTCCTACGCAGACGGTATCTCAGCCGAGCAGTTCTTTGTAATGAACGGCGGCGACCTGACTGTCAAGACCTTCCAGGGAAGCTCCTATACAGGCTCCGGCAATACTCAGGGCGGTCAGGGCGGCAGCAGACCCGGCGGCGGAGGAGGCGGCGGCTTCGGCATGGACGGAAACTCCAACAAGACCGATATTTCCGCAAAGGGCATAAAGGCTGTAGGTCTTTATGACGAGGCAGGCACCACATGGCAGAGCGAAGGCAACATTACTATCAACGGCGGCAGTATCAGTATTGATTCTTCCGACGATTGTATACACTGCGGCGGCGATATGCAGTTTATCGGCGGCGAGTTGAAGCTCGCTTCAGCTGATGACGGCGCTCACGCAGACCATAACCTCACTATCGGCACAAAGGACAGCGGAAAATACGATGATATCGTAATATACGTTGAAAAGTGCTATGAGGGTATCGAAGCACAGAAAATTTACCAGAACAGCGGTTCAGTGATCGTGAACTCAACTGACGACGGCTTCAATGCGGCAGGCGGCAGCGACGGTTCAGGCATGGGTAATACAGGTATGCCCTGGGGACAGGGCGGCGGAGGTTTCGGAGGAGGCGGCTTCGGCGGCGGAAACTCAGGAAACTACCTCATGCAGTTCAACGGCGGATTTGCAATAGTAAATGCGACCAACGGCGATCACGACGGCTATGATTCCAACGGAAATATCGAGATAAACGGCGGCTACATCATCTCAAACGGCAACGAGCCCTATGACTGCGGTGACGGCGGCAGCACTATCAAGGTAAACGGCGGAACATGGGTATCCAACTGTTCGTCAGGCGGCATGAGCATGGGCGGCAGCGAAATGACAGCTTCCGTAACTGCTTCGGCAAATTTAAGTGCAAATACAAGATTATCACTGGTGGGAAGCGACGGAAAGGTAATAGTATCCTTCATCGTTGACAAGTCTGTCAGCCAGCTCAAGGCAGGCGGCACAGGTACTTCGGGAGCTTCCTTCTATACAGGCGGAACCCTTAACGGTTCCACATACTTCCAGCAGCTCGATCAGACGCAGCTGGCAGCATACGGCGGAACTCTTTCCGGCGGAACAAAGACATCTTCATGATCATTCAGATCCTTTTCTCAAAACGCGCCACAGTATCCCCTACTGCGGCGCATTTCCCTGTCTGGAGGTATTTCAGATGAAAAAACGCCATAGCTTCTCCGGTATACCGGAAAACTATGGCGTTTGTTTTTATAGTTTATCAGCCCTGACCGCCGTCATCTATCGTAGTCGGTTCTACAGGGGGTGCGTCTGTGGGCGGTTCCGTGGGAGGATCCGTCGGAGGCTCTGTAGGCGGTTCAGTAGGCGGTGCAGTCGTAGGCGCCGGAGTTGTTACAGGTGCCTGCGTCGTGGTAGCCTGGACTGTAGTATTTGCCGCGTGAGTCGTTGTTGCGGCAGCTGTTGTAGTGGTTGCTGAAGCTGTTGTTGTGCTTTGTGCAGTAGCTTTTTCGGAAACATAATAAACAGCAAGCTTCTTGCCGGTAGAGCAGTCAAATACTGATCCGGGAGATACTATCTTTCCGTCTGAGCGGAGCTCAACGATAGTACCGGCTTTGCCGTATGCGGTATCCGATTCTATGAACTGATAGTTATGTTTGGATATTCCGGCAGTTTCAAGAGCGTTTTTGTACTCGTTCACGGTTTTGCCGCTGTAATCGGGGACAGTAGCCTTGCCCTTGCCCTTGCTGACCTTGATAACGATAGTATCGCCTTCGGCGATCATTTCGCCTTCGGCTACGCTCTGCTCGAAGATCATATCGCTTTCGTACTCGTCATTGTATGAATATACGGGTTCGAGCTTGAAATCAGTCCATTTATCCTTTTCAAACTCATAGAATTTGCCTACGAGCTTAGGAACAGTTATGTTCTTTTCGGCTGAGCCTGATGTTGTTGTGGTGGTGTCGTCCGCTGAATTATTGCTTACGATAGTGGAACGTCTGCTTCTTGTTGATGATTTGTTCGCATCTTCACCAGGTGAGAACAGATGCATGAGAAATACAAAGATTATAAGCAGTATCGAAAGGAAAAGGAGTCCTATTATAACGGGGACCTTTATACGGTCAACGGTATTGCCCTTTTCGTAGTCGTAGCTGTCATCGCGGAGCGGTCTGCTGTATGCGGGAGCGCTGTGCTGATGTATTACCTCGGCATCATCAGGCAGCGGAGCAGACGGCTGAACTGCATGATAAACAGGAGGTGCCGCAGGCTCTGGCTCAGAAACAGGAGGTACTGCGCCGGGACGGTCATTGAGGAAGAGAGTGCTGTCGAAATCCTCGTCGCTGTTTTCCTCCTCAGAAGGCTGCTCAAAGAGCTTTGTCACCAGTTCGGTGATAGTCTGGATACGGTCTCTGCCGTTGAGGTTCATACCTTCCATTATAACACGTGAAACGTGGCGCGGTATGCACGGATCGAGATTGCTCGGCTCGTGGAGATCGTCGTGGTTCTGACGGCTCACGGAGTCCACCGGCATACAGCCTGTAAGAGCTCTGTAAAGGAGTGCGCATACGCCGTAAACGTCGGTCCATGAACCCTGACGGCTGCTGCTGCTTGCCGAATACTGTTCGGGAGCCGCGTAGCCCTTGAAAAGCTCGTACTCAAGACCTGCATTTGCAGTTCTCACAGCTGATACGCAGAAGCCCCAGAGCTTCAGCTCGCCCTTGTCGGTGATATACACTGTATCGGGGCTTATAGCGCGGTGTATTATTCCCGCATTGTGGAGTATACCTATCGTTGTGAAAAGGGGAGGGAATATCTTTGATACCTCTTCCCAGCTGACCTCGCCTGCGTTTTCCTTCAGGTAGTCCAGCATCTTCACGCCTTCGATATACTCAAATATGGTATATGTAGTATTGTTCTCGGCAAACATATCGAGAACAGGAGGTATATTCGGGTTGTTGCGGAGTCTTGCAAGCGACTTGTTCAGCTCGGTGTATTCAGCCATAAACGCCTTGTACTTGGCAAGGTTATTATAGTTAACGCTGATAGTTGGCTTGTTCTTTACGCGGGAACACAGGTTTATAGGCATATATTCCCTGATAAACACCTTTTTGCCCGTTGATATATCACAACCGGCATATGTTGCGCCCTCGCCGTTGTATTCAAGAAGAATACCGCAGAGATACTTACCGTGGAGTATTGTACCCGGTGGAACGTACATAGGGTCATATTCAGCGCTTTCGGCATATCCGCATGACGGACATACATGAAGTGAACTGTCATATTGTTCCATACATCTGTTACAATATTTACTGTCTCCCAAAGCAGCTCCTCCTCCTAAAGATAGTATATGCACAAAATAGGCATCATATCTATTTTAGCAATAAAATTCTGAAATGTCAACTGTTTACAGAGTTATATTCTGAAATAATGTGAATTTGTATTTTTTTTGTAATATTTTCGCGGGGAAGCTTTCCGCAATTGTCAAAATTGGAGAAAAAAACACGGAAACAGCAGATGCTGTCTCCGTGTATTCCGTGCGGTCAGGACCGCAAATTATTATTATTATTATTATTGGCTGTGAGCTTTACAGGTTGCCGTTGTTGACATTGAGTATCTTCATCGAATTGAAGCGGAACGTACCGTCTTCCTTCTCGGTAAGCTTGTACTCAGCCTGCTTTGCCACGGTATTTTCCATCCACTGCGGCAGCTCGGCGATGTAGTCAACGGTGAGGGTATACTCCTTTCCGTTCTTGACTATCGTCTTTATTTCGGGAGCATAGGTGTGTGTTATGGTCTTTGCCTTCACGTTGTAAACTCCGTCCGCATAGTAGAATCTTGACTCAACGGGTCCGACGGTCGAGTGGCTGAATGGCGGGAGATTCTCGCCGAAGAGCTCAACAGCGTATTTTTCCACGTCAACGTCTGGTATTGAAACAGTATCAAGGGTAAGCTCATAGTTGGATACCTTTTTTTCGTCCATGATTATTGACCAGATAGTAGCTGTGATTATCTGCTCTGATGTGAGCTGTGAAGGGTCGCTGAACGGTTCGATATCCATGATAGCGGCAGGATATATCATCTGCGTGAAGCTGTCCTTCTTTACCTCGCCTGACGTAAAGCTGTGGAATGACCCCGCAACTTTCAGCGCAGTAGCGATGATACCTATAACGGCAAATACCGAAAGTACGACGCCGAGTATGGTATAAACGGGCTTTTTCCTGTTCGGAACAGCTGATGTGCCGGCAGGACTGAACTCAGTATGCTCGCGGCGCTGTGCAACGAGCTTGTCAGGATCCTCGTTGAGTATGCTTTTAAGAGCAGAAGCAGGCTTTTCCGGAGCTTTTTCCGGCTGTTCGGGAACTGCCGGAGCAGGTGCCTCTTCTGTTGTATCCTCAAATACCTCAGACTCGTTCAGAGCTTCCGAGATACTTTCTATTTCAGGTTCAGGAGTAAACTCCTCTTCCGGTATGAACTCCTCTGCGTCAGCAGTATCTTCCTCGGCAGGCGGAGCGATACCGCCCAGCTGTGATCTCCTCATATCTATGACCTGACGCTGCTTGTCGGGCGTGAGCTCGTCAAAGCGCTCTTTCAGCTCAGGTGTGAGACCTGCGATTATATCCTCGTCGGAGAGTATCAGCTGCTTCGGAGCGGAAGGCTCTCTGTGACTGCTGATATCGTCGATCGCTTCTGCGGCGTCCTCACGGATATTGTCGAGAATATCCCCCACGGGATCGCTTTCCGGAACGGGAGCTTCTTCCTCAGGGTGGTTAATAGCCGCGATAGCGGCGTCTATAAGGTCGGTTGCGGACACCTGATCGCTGCTGTTCTCAAAGAGCCCGTCCTCAGGAGCTTTTTCCTCAGCGGTCTCTGTTTCTTCCTTTGCCTTGCTTATGAGCTTCTTGAAGAATCCCATCTTCTTGGGCTTTTCAGCTTCTTCCGGGGCTGCTTCCACAGCCGGAGCTGCTTCTGCGGCAGCGTCTCCGAGAGCTTCTATAGCGTTGTCGACTTCGTCGGCGATACCGTTATCGTTTATTTCAGCGCTGTCGCGGACAGCTTCTTCCGCAAGGCGTTTCATTTCCTCTATCCTGCGCTGCTGTTCGGCTTCCATTGCAAGTCTTGCCTGTTCAGCTTCCGCAGCAATACGGGCATTTTCTGCTTCTTCTGCCAGACGCGCCCTTTCAGCCTCCTCGGCAAGCCTTGCCTGCTCGGCGGCTTCTGCTGCTCTGCGCTGTTTTTCGGCTTCTATCTGAGCTATGCGGCGCTGTCTTTCTGCTTCCTCGGCAAGTCTGGCTTCCTCGATACGGCGCTGTCTTTCGGCAGCTTCCTGTTCCTGCTGAAGCCTCTCTGCTTCCTCCTGTGCCTGACGGCGCAGTCTTGCTTCTTCCTTAAGACGAGCCCTTTCAGCGGCAGCTTCAGCTGCTCTGCGTGCTCTTTCAGCGGCGTGAGCCTCCTCGGCGGCAGCCTCCGCAGCTCTCTGTGCCTGTTTTTCGCGCTCCATTTCCTCGCGGCGGAGAGCTTCATAGTCAGGCAGCTCGCCTGTGATAACTATTTTCTTTTTCTTGACAGGCTTCGGTATCTCCTCGGTCATGGGGATAGTATCGAATACCCTTGTCGTTTCAGCCGAAGCTTCCGTATGCATTACCTCGCTGATAATGCTCGGAACGTCTTCCTCCCCGTCATCGGGAGAAACAGGATCCGGTACCGGTATATCTTCGGACGGCGGAGCGAATTCCCAGACAGCAGGCGGCGTATCGTCGGATACGGGCAGCTCTTCGTCGCCGTGCTTTTCCTCTTCCAGCGCATGGAGCAGATCATCGACGGACATATCGTCGAACTTGCTCTTTCTTGCGGCACGGGGAGTATTGTGGCTTCTTGCGGGAGAGGAGCTTCCTCCGCCGCTGCCTCCGTCCATAAGGCTGTTGAGCATATCGTCAAGATCTTTTCTAATAGCCATTTCGACCTCCAAAAATCAAGTGAAAACTTTATCTGATCTGACCGTTTCCGTTGATCAGGTATTTTACTGTAGTAAGTTCTGTGAGGCCCATAGGTCCTCTTGCGTGGAGCTTCTGTGTGGAAATGCCTATTTCTGCGCCGAAGCCGAATTCACCGCCGTCTGTGAAACGGGTGGAAGCGTTTACGTAGACAGCTGCTGCGTCTACCTGCTTCTGGAATTTCTGTGCATTTTCAAGAGAGCTTGTAACGATGCACTCGGAGTGCTTTGTACTGTACTTTCTTATATGAGCGATAGCCTCGTCGATGTCGTCGACTACCTTTACGGCTATGATGAAATCGTTGAATTCCGTTGCGTACTCGGTCTCCGTAGCCTTTTCGACGGTATCACCGAGGATAGCTATCGTCCTGTCGCAGCCGTAGAACTTTACATTGTGCGACTTGAAGCGCTCGGCTATCAGCGGCAGGAACTTGTCTGCGATATCCCTGTGTACGAGAAGGCTCTCGATAGCGTTGCATACGGAGGGACGCTGAGTCTTGGCGTTGTCGGTGATATTTACAGCCATATCAAGGTCCGCGGAAGCGTCAACGTATACGTGGCAGTTGCCTGCGCCTGTCTCGATAACGGGAACTGTAGCGTTCTTTACTACAGCCTGTATGAGATTCGCGCTTCCTCGCGGGATAATAACGTCAACATAGCCGTTGAGGCGCATGAGCTCGGTAGTTGTCTCACGGTCGGTCTTATCGACTACCTGTATGATATCCGCAGGGAGACCGGCTTTTTCCACAGCCTTCCTCATTATATTGCCAAGGCATATATTGGAATTTATAGCCTCCTTGCCGCCCTTGAGGATAACGACGTTTCCTGCCTTGAGGCAGAGTGCAGCCGCGTCAACGGTAACATTTGGGCGTGACTCGAAGATTATGCCTATAACGCCGAGAGGTACTCTTGTCTTGATTATCTGCAAGCCGTTGGGACGGGTACCGCCGCCTATGACCTCGCCGACAGGGTCTTTAAGAGCGATGAGCTCGTCAACGCCCTTTGCTATGCCCTCAATGCGCTTTTCGTCAAGCTTCAGTCTGTCCTGCTTGGCTTCGGTCATGCCGTTTGCCTTGGCAGCGGCTATATCCTTTGCGTTTTCGGCTATTATAAGCTCTTTGTTTTCAAGGAGAGCCTTTGATATCTCGGCGAGAGCGCTGTCCTTCTGTGATGTGGAAGCGCCTGCCGCAGCTGCCTCCGCAGCCTTGGCTCTTTTTCCCAGTTCCTCTGTATAGCTCATATCTACACCTCATATTCAGTATTATCTTGATTTATAGTATATTTCCGGCGGCTTCACTGAGCCTTGAAGAGAGTGCCTATCTCCTTGTCCTCAAATAGATCATAGAGCTTTTCGGGGTCTCTTCCGTTCATTATTATCATATCTATTCCTGCGTTCGTAGCTATCTTGGCAGCGGTTATCTTTGTGGACATACCGCCTGTGCCGAGACTTGTTCCTGCGCCGCCTGCCATTGCCTCTATCTCCGGAGTTATCTTCTCAACGAGAGGTATAGGCTTTGCGTCGGGATTTGAGCGGGGATCATCGTCGTAGAGAGAGTCGATATCCGAGAGTATCAGCAGCAGGTCTGCACGGGACAGCTCCGCGACGAGAGCCGAAAGGGAGTCGTTCTCGCCTATTTCAAGCTCCAGCTCGTCGATAGCGATAGTATCGTTCTCATTGACGATGGGGATAACGTCCATTCCCACCAGCTTCTCCACGGTATTCATGAAGTTCTCGCAGTGATTGGGGTTATTGATTATGGTCTTGGTGAGCAGTATCTGTGCCACCGTAACGCTGTATTTCGCGAACATATCGTCGTATACGTGCATGAGCTCGCACTGACCGATAGCGGCAACTGCCTGCTTGGTCTTGGTATCCTTCGGCTTTTCGGGAAGTCCCAGCTTTCCTGCGCCAAGTCCCACAGCTCCTGATGAGACCATGATTATCTCACGCCCCGAATTGTGCAGGTCGGAAATAACGCGGACAAGGTTTGTCATGCGGCGGATATTCAGCTTGCCCGTCTTGTGGGCGAGGGTGGAAGTACCCAGCTTTATGACGATACGCTTCTTTTCGGATATATTTCTCATAGGTATATCTTCCTTCAGTTGACTTTGTTGCGCGGACTGCCGCTCTGCCATGCCCTGATATTATCGCATACTATATCCACAAGGCGCTGTCTTGTTTCAAGGGGCGCCCATGCGGTATGGGGCGTGATCGTGCAGTTTTTGGCGCCTTTCAGGGGAGTATCCGGAGACATGGGCTCCTTTGCCAGTACGTCAAGGTATGCTGCGGCTATTTTGCCGTCGTTGAGCGCCTGCGCAAGATCAGCTTCGTTCACTACGCCGCCTCTTGATGTGTTTATCAGCATCGCGGTCGGCTTCATGTGTGAAAGGAGCTCCATATTTATGATGCCTGCGGTCTTGTCGGTAAGAGGACAGTGGAATGTGAGCACGTCGGCTTTTTCAGCGGCTGTATACAGGTCTGTTACCTCATAGGGGCAGTCACTTGGCTGAGTTCTTGTGCTTATGACTATGTTCATGCCGAAAGCAGAGCCTATCTCTGCTACCTTGCGTCCGATGGAGCCGTAGCCCACAATGGAGAGAGTTTTTCCTGCAAGCTCGGCGGTAGGCACCGGGAAATAGGAGAAAGCAGGAGAGCGTTCCCACTCGCCGTTTTTTACGGCGTTATCGTAATCCCTTACACGGCTGAAGCGGTCGAGTATGTATGCGAAGGTCTGCTGGGCAACAGCGTTGGTGGAATACTGTCCCGCGTTGCATACGGCGATACCCTTTTGAGCGGCGTATTCAATGTCAACATTGTTGAAGCCCGTAGCAAAAAGACCTACATATTTTATATTCGGGCAGGCGTCCATTACCTCTTTCGTAATGAGCACCTTATTGCATAGGACGATATCTGCGTCGCCTATATTGGCAGCAGTTTCCTCCGGCTTTGTGAGAGGTATTATCTTCACGTCGCCCAGCTCCTCAAGCTGAGCTGTGGGGATATCGCCGCTTATATTTACTGTATACCAGTCAAGGACTGCTATCTTCAAAGCTTAGTCCTCCTTGCCGCTGACGGTCTGAGCTGCTTTTTCTTCTGCCTTTTTCGGCTTGCATATCAGCGAGGATATGAATGCTGTGAGAATGAGTATGAATTCAACTATTCCGACACCATAGAAAACTGTCTTGCTCTCGGTGAAAAGGAGCAGCAGCGCGATAAGCGGGGCGATAGCAAATATAAGCTGAAATGGCTTTTTCTGTACGGCAAATCTGTAGCCGAAGAAAATTAATGAAAGAACTGCGACCCCGATCAGCATCCATGATGGGAACGGGAAAATCGTAGGATTTTCAGCGTCTGATATTTTAGCGATTGATGTAAGCATATCTGGAAAAAACATATTAACTCCGATCTTCCGCCCTGTGCGATAAAAGCTGAGATAGGCGGATCTTAAATTTATGCAAAAGCCTGCACATTACAGTATAACACAAACAGCGCAGGAATTCAACTATTTTTTAAAAAATACACAAAAAAATTATGAAGCAGACCGGCGTGTTTTCGGCTGTTTTTTACAGGGACTTGAAATTTTGCGTATTTCGGCGTATAATTATATATAAATCATAATTTTGCGGGGCAAAATTATGATTTAGTTTAAAGTTGAGAATTGAGAGTTGACAGTTGTGGTGTATCGCCTGCGGCGATATAATTTAAATAATATGAGCGCAGCGAACTCATTAACTCTTAACTCTCCACTCTCAATTCTCAACTAAATCCAAATTTAGCAAAGCTAAATTTGGATTTACAGGAGGTGTGCGAAATGATCTATATGCTTGAAGATGAGGCAGGAATAAGAAATTTTGTCCTGTACGGCCTGAGAAGCTCCGGTATGGAGGCTGAGGGCTTTGAGACCCCTTCTGCCCTGAGAGATGCAATGAAAAAGAATATCCCGGACCTGCTGCTGCTCGACCGTATGCTTCCTGAGGAGGACGGTCTGTCCGTACTGAAAAAACTCCGCGGCGCTCCAGAAACAAGGAAGCTGCCGGTTATAATGCTTACCGCAAAGGATACCGAGCTCGATAAGGTGGAAGGACTTGACAGCGGAGCTGATGACTATATCGCAAAGCCCTTCGGCATGATGGAGCTCATTTCAAGGATAAAGGCGCTGCTGCGCCGTACCTCGGATATGCCTCCGGAGAGCGACAGGATCGTACTGGGAGAGCTCTGCATATACCCTTCAAAGCATGAGGTGTTCGCAGAGGGCGAAAAGGTCGCGCTTACCCTGAAAGAGTATGATATGCTGCTTTTCCTTGTAAAAAACAAGGGAGAGGTCTTTTCACGCGACAGTCTGCTCCGTGAGATATGGGGCTATGATTTTTCGGGCGAGAGCCGCACAGTTGACGTTCACGTCAGGACTCTCAGACAGAAGCTGGGCAGCTGCGGCGTGCTGATACAGACTATCCGCGGCGTCGGATACAAGGCAGGTGACGATGTGAGTGACTAAGAAGATATTTTTAGGCATAATCTCGATTTGCATCATGTCCATGCTTGCCGCTATATTTCTCGTAACGGCAGTGCTTTACAACAGATCTGCGGAAATTGCAGCCTCAGAGGTGATGACTGATGCAAGGCTGATAGCCTCGGCAGTGGAACAGAGCGGCGGTGAATACCTCGAAAGGACTGATTTCGGACATAATATCCGTGTGACATGGATAGCTCCCGACGGAAAGGTAATTTACGATACGGACGAGGATCCGGATTCTCTCGAAAACCATTCAGACCGTGAGGAGATCTCCAGTGCCCTGGAAAGCGGAGAGGGCAGTTCGTCAAGATATTCCAGCACGATAATGCAGAAGACCGTGAACCACGCTGTAAGGCTTACAGACGGCTCTGTGATAAGAGTTTCCGGAGTACACAGCTCGCTGGCAGCCGAGCTTGTGAAGGTTTTGAACCCGATGCTCGGTATACTTGCGGCAGTAGTGCTTTTCTCGGTGTTTGCGGCGTCGATGGTGTCAAGGAACATTGTAAAGCCGATAAACGATATAGACCTTGCTCACCCGAAAATAAAGAAGAATTACAAGGAGCTGGCTCCGCTTCTGGAAAAGCTCCGCACTCAGAACAATAAGGTGAGCCGGCAGATGGACGAACTGCAGAGCAGCCGCGAGCAGTTCAGCCTCATGACGGAAAGTATGACAGAGGGGCTTATCATAACCGACCCCAAGCTGATAGTACTTGCCTGCAATTCAAGCGCGCTGAAGCTCCTTGGCGCGGGCTCATTCACTAAGGGACAGAGTATATATGCCCTGAACAATTCCGATATCTTCCGCAGATGCTTGCTGAATGCGCTGGGCGGCAGGCGCTCTGAATGCATACTCCGCACCGGCAACGGTCAGCGTGAGGTAATAGCCAGTCCCGCCAACAGTATAGATATGGTGTGCGGACTTGTGGTATTCATCATGGACGTTACCGAAAAACAGGAGCTTGAAACTATGCGCCGGGAGTTCACCTCAAATGTATCCCACGAGCTGAAAACACCGCTTACTACTATATACGGTATATCGGATATGCTTGCAAACGGTATGGTGCAGAGCGGCGACGTGGCTGAATTCGGAGAGAATATCCGCAGCGAAGCCGAAAGACTGATAAACCTTATTAACGATATAGTTTCGCTTTCAAAGCTCGATGAGGACACGGCTCCCCGTGAGAACGAGAGCATTGAGCTTTACAGTCTTGCTGAGGAGATACTTGAAAGACTGAAGCTCAGCGCTGAGGAAAAGGGCGTAACAGCTTCACTTTCCGGTGAAAGGGTATCTTTCGTGGGCAGCAGGACCATACTCAGCGAGGTATTGTATAATCTCTGCGACAACGCCATAAAGTACAACGTCAGCGGAGGAAGCTTCAGCGTAAAGATATCCCATGTACCGCAGAGGGCTATTATAACCGTCAGCGATACGGGTATTGGCATACCCAAACAGTACATAGGACGGATATTCGAGCGTTTCTACCGAGTTGACAAGAGTCGTTCGAGCAGGATAAAGGGCACGGGACTTGGTCTTTCAATAGTGAAGCACGGTGTCATCTACCATAACGGTACGATAAGCGTCAGGAGCGAGGAAGGCAGAGGAACGGTGTTCACAGTGGAGCTTCCCATAGAAAAGAAGCAGCATAACGAGGAATAAGGAGTGTTTTGATGAGCAGGAAAATTGCTGCCACAGAGCTTGAAGGGCTTGACAGCGGCGGATATATGCTTATAGATATACGTGACAGCTCGGCTTTCGAGTACGGTCACATCGACGGAGCGGTAAATATACCTCAGGAGGAGCTGATGACAGCAGAGCTTCCCCGTGACAGAAAGCTGATAATCTGCTGCCGCAGCGGTATCATAAGCGGACAGTGCGCAGATGAGCTCTGCGATAAGGGCTTTGACGCTTACGACCTCAAGGGAGGATATGTGGAATGGCTTCGTCTGAAAATGGAAAACAGAGAGGTGACGGAGGCTGTTGAGCTGAGTATCCGCAAGAAGTTCAAGAAGTCGATATGGTGTAAATTTACAAAAGCCATAAACGAGTATGAGCTCGTAAAGGAAGGTGACAGGATAGCCGTCTGTATCTCCGGCGGCAAGGATTCCATGCTCATGGCAAAGCTGTTTCAGGAGCTGAAGCGTCATGACAAGTTCCCCTTTGAGGTGGAGTTCCTTGTAATGGACCCCGGATACAGTCCCGAAAACCGCAGAGTTATAGAGGAAAACGCACGCTCCATGTCTATACCGGTACACATATTTGAATCGGATATATTCGATTCTGTATACAATATCGAGAAAAATCCCTGTTACATATGCGCCCGTATGAGGAGAGGATACCTCTACAGCCACGCAAAAGCACTTGGCTGCAACAAGATAGCTCTCGGACATCACTTCGACGACGTTATAGAGACTATACTCATGGGTATGCTCTACGGCGGACAGGTCCAGACCATGATGCCTAAGCTCCACAGTACGAATTTCGAGGGCATGGAGCTGATACGTCCCCTTTATCTCGTCCGTGAAGCCGATATAAAGCACTGGCGCGACTACAATGATCTGCACTTCATACAGTGTGCCTGCAAGTTTACGGATACCTGCACTACCTGTGCTCCGGACAGCCGTTCTGTCTCAAAGAGAATGGAAATAAAGAACCTGATCGCCGAGCTGAAAAAGGTAAATCCGCAGGTGGAGAAGAATATCTTCCGCAGCGTCGAGAATGTGAATGTGAATACGGTCGTCGCATATAAGGATAATGAGGGAGTTCACCGCTTCCTTGATACATACGACAGCAAAACGGACTTGAAATAAGTCCGTTTTTTTGTTATTTTTGCGCGGACAGCAAAAAAAGTATTGACAATTTGTTGGATTTATTATATAATACTATTTGATTGAACTTGGGGTTAAAGGTTTAATCAATTATGATATGGGAGGAAAATAGAATGAGAAATGTATTAAGGGCATTCTGTTTATGCTCGGCGATGATTGCTGCTTCATGCCTTAATGGTTGCAGTAAAGCCGACCCTGCTGAAAAACAGAATGCCTCTGTTTTTCAGCAGACGACGATTTCTGATTACAACATAACCAAACCGCCGGATGATGGATGGA
Source organism: Ruminococcus sp. (assembly GCF_016287535.1). Taxonomy (GTDB): domain Bacteria; phylum Bacillota; class Clostridia; order Oscillospirales; family Ruminococcaceae; genus Ruminococcus. Next base: position 7,980 of record NZ_JAEFAJ010000038.1, on the reverse strand, counting down.
CGCTTGACGAACTGCTTGGTGTAACTTATCTTTACGGTAAGCCTCTTACATCACCGCTGACTTTGAATTCACTTGGCAAAGACGTGGAGGGAAGGGACAAAGGAACGAATATTGAAGGTCATGTAATGATATCTGTATATCATGATGATGAATATATTGCAGCTGCATTATATGATGCAACATCCGAAGATGAAGTGGATGGTGATACACCATTTTCATATATTCAGTTCTTCAAAGATGACAAAGATCCTGAAAGTCTGGTAGTAAACGGAAAGCGATTGGGAACGGATTATGGAGACATGGCTGATCATCTTGGGAAAGTAATAGAAGATAATGATGATAATATACACACTATTTTTTATAAGACAAAAGATGACAGTTTTTCATTAGAAACCATTTATAGAGACGATAAGTTTGCTTCATTTGTTTTAAAGCGCTTATGTAATAATAATCAATAACAGAAAGGATTGAAAATCAATGGCTGATAAAAACAATAGTGACCTCTGGGAAGAATACAATAAGGAGGTAATTGAAAAAACTAAAGGACTTGCTAAAGAAAAGGCAGAAGAAAAAGGTTTAGAGCTTGCGATCGATTTCATTGAGAAGCATACATCCGAGGAATTTACAGGAATGGATGGTGATACCTACAAGCTTGTATACAAGTACATTAAAGATGGTACGATCACAAGCGGTGATACTGAAAAACAGATTGGCGCTCTTGTGGATATCGTTGATACCGCACCGGGATTTAAGTGGCTTACCAAGACGGATACATATAAATCACTCAAAAAGGTATATGATCTTTGGGACAAATACGGCGATCGTATTAAGAGCAGTATTTCTGAGATAAAGAGCCTGAATGCGGATATTGAAGAGCACGGCATGGTAACTGCAAGCAGTACACTGGAGCTTGAAGGTCTTATGAACAACTTTATTGATACGACGGAAGATCTTTGTGAGCTTTTCCCAGGAGGAGACATTTTTGGTGATCTGCTTGACGATGTTCAGGAGGATCTTAATGATATTTTAGTAAAAAATATCAACGAAAGAGCTAAGTATGCAGATGTTAGCTTCTTTTATTATGAACCTCATGTAGATGATTATCTTGATGAATTTGAACATGACTATTTTGTTAAAGAGATTAATCTTTGGGGAGATATTGATGATAAGTGGAAGGAGGGCCCTTCATTAGAAAGAATGCAGCGGCTTTATGCAGTTGCTACAAGTCCAGAATCACAAGCAAAAATAGGAGTATTTGACAGATACGTTGAATATAGATTTACACTTGAAGCCAAACAATTACTTCTTGATTTCGAAATGGAGACAGGTATTGATGCATCTTCTGCAAAAAAAGATAAAAAATCTATTTGGGAAAAGGCAAAGGAAGGCATTGAAGGCTGGAACAACTATTGGCAGGGTAAAGGCGAAAAGCTTTATGATAAGAACAGCGCTAAATTTGAAAAAATAAAAAAAGGTATTGGTAATCTTTTTAATACAGATTCAGCAAAATTATGGTCAGTCAAGCCAATCATCATTTCAAGCTGGAAAAGTGCCGGCAGCGCAAGATATGTAGTTGATCCGCTTATTTTTGACCTTGACGACGATGGTTTCAATATTACCGACAAATCAAACGGTGCATATTTCGATAAGGATAATAACGGCTACAAAGAGCGTATCGACTGGACAAATACTGATGCTTTCCTTGCACTTGATCGTAATGGCAACGGAAAAATAGACAATGGTACAGAACTGTTCGGAGATACAACATATATTGAAGGTTCTGAAGAGTATGCCGAAAACGGCTTTGCAGCACTTCAGCAGTATGATGAGAACGGCGACGGAATCATTGACAGTAGGGACTCTGTATACGATGATCTCAGACTGTGGGTCGATGCAAACGGGGACGGTGTTTCAGAGGAGTCTGAACTTAGCACTCTTGCAGAGCATGGTATAACCTCTATCTCAGCTGTTGCGGACGAAGAGAGGATAAATACAGGAACAGATGCCGTGATCGACGGAACTTCCACATTTACATATGAAGATGGTACTGCCGGCAGATTCGGCGCACTTTGGGCAACTGCCAACTACTATGATACAAAGGAAGAAAGTAACATAGAATATGAAGGAATAAATACCGCACAGATGGGTAATATGCCTTCATTGGCAAACGCTCTCGCAAATGATGACGGAACACTCCAGGGATATATTGACGACTTCAAAAATGCATTAAATTACAGCGAAAAAATGGAGAACCTTGACAATATTCTTTTCACCATGTCAGGTGCTCAGAATATTGCAGAAAAGTCGAGAGGTTCAAACATTGATGCAAGGAAGCTTCACGTTATAGAAACAATAATGGGTGAAAAGTTCAGTGGTGTTAATGGTGCTGATCCTAATCCGACTGCTGCTAATATGCTGAAAAATATGTATAATAGCATTTCAGATGTGTATTATGCAATATTTAACATCGACGTTGTTAAGCCATATCTTGATGAAATGATGGTCGCAGAGTTTTCTGATGGAAGAAAAAAATATTACACAGACGATATGTGTCTGGCAATACTGAACGAAATGGTCAATAATCCGGATACAACTATTCTTACTGATGTATGCAAATATCTTGCAACCTTCGGTGTAGACGGTGAGGTAAACTACGATGTCATTATTGATCTTAATGATTTCTTCTCATATGATGAAGCGTCAAGTGTTGCTGTAAGTAAAGAATTTACTGCTCATAATATATATATTGGAACTGATTCCGGTGATAAGTTAAACGGTTCCGGCAATGCTGATAAGTTATTCGGTGGAAAAGGAAATGATACGCTTTACGGTGGAAACGGAGATGACGAGCTTCACGGTGGAGCCGGAAACGATACACTGTATGGCGGCTACGGAAATGATACATATATGTTCAATCTTGGAGACGGACAGGATACTATTAACGAAGAGAATGTTGGTTCAACAGCAGATAAGGTAGTATTCGGTACAGGAATCAAGCCGGAGGACATTACAGTAACAAGAGACGGAAATGATATGGTACTGCTTGTAGGAACAAAGGGAGACAGTCTTAGAATAGTAAGACAGTACACAAACAGCGGATATCAGGTAGAGAACTTTGAGTTCGCTGACGGAAAGAAAGCACACATTGACCTTACTGCATCCGAGTTCGTTATTGAACCTGAAGAGGAAACAGTTACAGTTGAGCAGACAGCAGCAGAATACCTTTCAGATCTGTATACAGATGATGTATTCAGCGGTGAGCTTACAGTAGATAATACAGTTATCTCAGAAGTAACAGACAGCATGAGCATTGGCAATGAAAGTGACGATATATCAGATATCGCAAATATCCAGGCAATGGTGCTTGCGGAGAATATGTCGGCATTCAGCAATGAAAGCCAGATATCCGGCGGTATAAATATCAGCGATATCACATCAGATTCTTCAGCACTCGACCAGCTCCTTGTAAACACATCAATGCAGTGAATTTAAATTAAAAAAAGTGCAGCAGTTTTTACTGCTGCACTTTTTTCATCGAACAATAATTACCATGATTTAAAGCTGTTTTTCGCGGTATGGTATTAACACGGCATTTATCAACAATAAGGTGGTGTTATGAGTAATAAAAAAAGTGAAATTGCAGAAGGGCAGAAATGATAAGCTTTTATTGTAATGTCAATTTATGCGATTGTTTTTTTATTTGCAAAGCTTGTTAAAGCCATAAATTAGATCGCTGAATCCGAAGAAAGGTCTGTTTTTTATCAATGCTTTAGATTTCTGATATATTGACATTTTTGCAACAATGTTGTATAATATATTTTGATTAAACAAAAATAATGTTTGATCAAATAATGATGTAGTGGGAAAGGGTTTTTAATATAATGGGGGTCAGTACTGTTAAAATCATCTGAATAAAATAAAAGGAAGCTTATTATTCAAAAGCATTTCTAAACGCTTCAGGAATACGATTTTTCAGCAGTTATATGAGTTAAGCCATATTTACCACATTATTAAAATATGCATCGGTGAGAAAAGCCGGCATAAAAGTATATTAATAATAATTGGAGGACGAAATGGAAAACAAAGTATCTATTTTAGACTGGATAAACGGCTGGCGCGAAGCTAAAGGTTTATCCGCAGATGAGACAGTTTCTGAGGAACAGGTAAAAGAATTTGTGACCGAATTCAAGGAAAACTTTGAATTCAGTTCGGAAATATCAGCAAAAACTCTTATTTATAGCGAAAATGCTGATGAAAAGCAGATAGCAGGGGTAATAGGAAAATATGAAGAAGGAACAGCAGCTGCAATCAATGATCTTGAAGAGGTCAAGCTGATAAGCAGCGATGATTTCAAGGCAGCTGTTTCAGGAGCCGTTGGAGAAGAATGGTTTGAAAGGATCTACAACGGAGAAACTGTTGAAAATGTAACAACAGGCAGTGCGTTTGAAGGCGAACTTGCTATTAGAGATTTTGTGTATGACGAAATCATAAAGAACAGTTCTGCATCAGAGATAGTCGCTCTTGTTGCTGATGACGCCGATGATAGTGTTTGGAACAGAACTCTTTTAAACGAAACGTTATTAAATGAGAATATAGACGTTATCAATAACGCAACAGTCAGCGCTATTGTATCAATCGGAGGTATCGGACTTGATTATCTTGGATATTCTGCTGAAAGAAGCTCACAGGTAATCAGTGAATATATAAGAGCCCAGGCTACATCTTATACGGATAATAGCATTATTGGTAAAAAAAATGGTGAATATCAAGGAGAATATCTTGAACGAGTTTTGAATGACGGCCATCTTGAAAAATATGCTTTCCTTCTCAATTATATAACTGATATCAACAATATGACATCAGATATAGTATATTACCTTAAACAATATGGTGACAATATAAATGATGAAGAGAAGAATGAATTATTAAAAATCGCAGGTATTCCTGAGGAAAAACTCGATTTTTTATTCAATGCATATGAGATCAGTTTAGGTGACAATTATACATATGTCAGCAGTTATGTTAAGGAATTGGCAGAAAAAAAGGAACAGGCCTTAGTTCATAATGAAATCGCTGAATCGGATAACAGCATCGTATCAGATATAGTTTCAGTATCTGATAATACAAATCAGGCTTTTGAAAATATTACAGTTATCAATAATAATGATAACATTTCAAATAATAATAACAACAGCAGTAATTATTCGTCAAATAATAACAGCAGTAATTCTGCTTCAAATAGTACATCGGTATATTCTGGAAGTACCGGTATTATAAGTTCGGGTAATACGATTTTTAGTTCTGCTGATTATTCGGTTGCCGGAAACGTTACAGGTAGTGTAACAAATCAATCAGGAAGCATATCACAGGGAAGCGCTTCAGATAATAATAGCAGTAATAGTGCAGTATCAAAACTTGCCGAAGCTTTTGAAGGATTTGGTAATTCAACCGGAGATGCAGGTAATGCGTTATCAGTCTTAGATGGTGGGGTTCAGGGAGCTATAGAAGGCGTACGTTCATACGGCCTTATTAATCAAAATAAAGAGATTCAAAGTCTTTTAAGTGCCAATAAACCCGGAGCTTTGAAGATCCTTAATAATGCTGATGAGTATCGTTTCAGGAATCTGTATAATAATGGAAAGGGACTTTTGGAAGGAAAAGAATATATTGATGCAATTGGTGATGGCTTAACGGTTGTTAGTTATGCATCAGAAACAATTTCTCATGTTATAAATGCGTGTACAGGAGAAGAAAAACCTTTGAAAGCAGCAGGTGCAATAGCACGATCTGCAGCAGCAAATTGTACCACTATTGCTATTACAGAGGCAGCTAAACCGTACATGACATTTGCTGTTATTCCGACAGTAGAATCATTTTGTGCAGGTGTTTTCGGTACAACTGGAGCTGCTGCAGTGGCTGCTCCTGCTCTTTTAACGGCTGCAGCTGTTATTGATCTGGCATTTGTTGCTAACTGGGCAGGACACTGTGTTGAGGCTATTTTGGATCCGGATGTTGACTGTCATCCTGTAGACATATGGGTGAATGATGCTGAAAAAATCGGATATTTCTTCTATGATCTTTTCCATTCAGATGATATGTATGATGATTATCAGAGTGCCGGAAGTGCAAGATATGTAGTTGATCCGCTTATATTTGACCTTGGCAATGACGGATTCGGCATTGTTGATAAGTCAGAGGGAGCATATTTTGACAAGGATAACAACGGCTACAGAGAGCGTATCGACTGGACCACAACAGATGCGTTCCTTGCACTTGACCGAAATGGCAACGGAAAGATCGATAACGGCTCGGAGCTCTTCGGAGATACGACATATATCAATGGCGAGGACAAGTATGCCGAGAATGGTTTTGCAGCTCTTCAGCAGTATGATGAAAACGGCGACGGAGTTATCAACAGTGAGGATGCTGTATTCGAAGATCTGAGACTGTGGGTGGATGCCAACGGCAACGGTATTTCAGAAGAATCAGAGCTGAGCACACTTGCAGATCATGATATCACATCTGTTTCAGCAGTTGCTTCAGAAGAAAAGCTCAGCACCGGAACAAGTGCTGTAATTGACGGAACATCAACATTTGAGTATGCAGATGGAACAAGCGGTAACTTTGGAGCACTCTGGGCAACAGCAAATTATTATGATACAAAAGAATCAGACGAAAAAACAACAGATGGTTTCAATATCGGCAACTTGGGAAATATGCCATCATTGGCATCGGCGCTTGAAAAAGATGACGGAACACTGCAGGGATATATTGACGCGTTCAATAATGCTGCAAATTATAGTGAAAAGGTAGAGAGTCTTGATAATATTCTTTATACTATGTCAGGTGCACAGGATATAGACGCAAAGTCAAGAGGATCAAATATTGACGCAAGAAAGCTTCACGTTATTGAAACAATAATGGGACAGAAGTTTACAGGAGTAAACGGAGAGAATCCGAATCCTACAGCTGCGAATATCCTCAAAAATATGTATAACAGTATATCTGAGAAATATTATACATTGTTCAATATTGAAACTGTAAAACCGTATATTGAACAGCTTATACCGTATGAAACCAAAGACGGAAAGCAGGCATTCTGTGCAAGTGTTATGAATATATCAATAATGAATGAGCTTCTTGCAAATCCTGATTCAACAATACTGACAGATGTATGCAAATATTTATCAGTAATTGGAATAAACGGTGAAGTAGATCATGATTTATTGATAGATATCAATACCTTCTTCTCATATGACAGAAAGTTTAGCAGTGCTGTAAATAAGGAATTTGTTTCTCATAACATTTATATTGGAACAGCTTTTGATGAGAAGATAAATGGTTCAGGCAATGCAGATGTTATCTACGGAGGAGCCGGAAACGATACGCTGTACGGAGGCTGGGGAGCAGACGAGCTTCACGGCGGAGCCGGAAACGATGTACTGTATGGTTCATATGAGGATGATACATATGTATTCAACCTTGGAGACGGACAGGATATTATCAACGAAGAAGGCGTAAACAGCACCGGAGATAAGGTAGTATTCGGCGAGGGAATCAAGCCGGAGGATATCACAGTAACAAGAGACAAGAACGATATGGTACTTCTTGTTGGCAACAAGGGAGACAGCCTGAGGATAGTAAACCAGTTCAGCAACTATAAGTATCAGGTAGAAAGCTTTGAGTTCGCGGACGGAACTATTATCAGTAAGAAGGATTATCTCGGAGCAACGATAACAACAACAGGAAGCGGAAAGTTCTCAGATCCTGATGACGAAGCAACAGGAATAACGATACTGAAGGGCTCGGACGAAGCAGATGAGATCTACGGAAACGGAAGAAAGGATATCATTTACGGAGGAGCCGGAAACGATACGCTGTACGGAGGCTGGGGAGCAGACGAGCTTCACGGCGGAGCCGGAAACGATGTACTGTATGGTTCATATGAGGATGATACATATGTATTCAACCTTGGAGACG